>NZ_JVDT01000251.1 GCF_001076885.1 Bacillus sp. 522_BSPC | reverse complement strand
TCGCCTCGGAAAACAAATGAAATACCTAAATTTAAAAGTCAGCCACCAACAATTATAATGATATTGCAGTTTTTCAGTGGTCTCCTTTTAGTCGAGAATGCTTAGGTTGCTCCTCTACTCATCTAGTGTCTGTTTCGCAATGGAACGAATTGGTTTCTCGACTTGTTTTTTTAAACAAAAATAACCATATCTAAATATCTAAAAATTAGCCATTATTTATATAGAGATTGTTCGACTTTAACCATTCTATATTTTGTTTTATCCCAGCCTTTTACTCTTATGTATAAATTCATTTTTCTTCTTACCAGTAAATACCCAATAAAGTTAACAACTCTTCCAAAGAATCAATAATAGTTCCCCGTCACTATAGCCTTCCAATTATATAAGACAGTACTTTCTCGTTCTTCTATAAAAAGTAGAATAACCTTCCTATGTTTCCATCCAATTAATTGCTATAATGGAAATAAAGTTAAATATTACTTAAATTACATATATGTATTGGTGATGATCTAATGAACAGAATATTATGGGCTACTTTTATATTTATTGTATTATTTTCAGGATTGGCAATAATTGGTGCAGCAGAAATGTTAAATCAATCCGCTGTCAAAGGCATTTTCTCGATTTTACTTTCCATTTTTATTATTTTTCTATTAGATAGCTTTTTACATTTACTCTCTAATAGAGAAACTAGTTGGAAAAAAAAGCATTATAAAAGCCTTTTAGAATGGATGGATAATGGAGGAATTGGGGATAAGAGGCTAGAACAAAGTCTTTTTAAGGACATCAAGCCAAAGTTTAATCTAATCGATAATCTCGAGCTTATCCAAGAGACATTTACAAAAATTGATAAGGAAAAAAGAGAACTATTACTAGCATACTTCAAGGCACAAAGAAACGCGGTCACTCTTAACACTACCTTTATGGCTATCTTTTCTACGATATTTAGTGGAATCCTTTTATACCTTATTCAAAATCCGGGACTATTTAACACAGAAGTAATGGGAAATGAAACATTCGATTTTATTGTAAAACTATTTACGTGGTTATTCTTTTTTATTATTGTGATGTATCATCTAGTCAAAATGAATGAGGGTACATCCACTAAAAATGAGCTATATATTGAAATATTAGAAAAACTATAAAAAACCTACCCATCAGTGGAGGGACCTTTAATCTCAATGATGGGTAGGTAATCCAATCAGACCTCTATGGACAATTAATTTCCCACCAATCTTCCTCGAATTTTCATTAGCAAAAGAGATTATTAACAGGAAAAAAAGCAAAGATACTATTTTACTATAAAAAAGCTACTTTCATTTTAAAACGGGGGAAATATGGATACTATCACACATACTTTATTCGGTGTCGGAATTTACCAAAGTGTTAATAAGGAACAAATGAGTAAAAAAGAAAAATATGCTCTTCTCCTTACCTCCATAGGAGCAAGTCAAATTCCTGATATTGACTTTATTTCACAACTATGGGATACCACTGGTCAATACCAATTGTGGCATAGAGGAATTACGCACTCTGTTTTTCTAGCTCCAATATGGGCATTATTGTTTTACATCATCAATCGTTATATTTTTAAAATCAAAGGAATCCAATCGTTCTTTATCGCACTTCTTGCCGTATTCATCCATAATACTAGTGATGTGTTTAATGCATGGGGAACAGGCTACCTTGAACCCTTTTCTACTGTTCGACTAACCTTTGGAACAATTCCAATCGTTGATTTAGTTATCTGGTTTATCTTTTTACTTGCTTTTGTCGCGACTAAGATTTATCCAAAAGTAAAGACACATCTATTATTCCGCATCGGTTGGATATTAATTGTGCTCCATATCGCCCTTCAATCTATACAAGGCTCTATTTTATACAAATATTATCAAGAAGATTATCAAGATCTAGCACTTTCCGCCAGCTTTATCCCATGGCACTTTACTATTGTTGGCAAAAATGGTGATACAGTAGATATAATTAATGATTCTCTTCTATCAAATGCTGAATTTGTGGAGCGAATTACCTCTAGCAATAATGTTGATCTTGATTTGTTATTTGCAGAAAATCCTGCTGCAGCTACTCTATATCAATGGTCACCATTTGTTGTAGTAGTAGAGGATAATAATAGAATTGGTATATATGACCCACGATTTTACCGTAACGGTGAATCTTTTTTAGGGGAGTATTTGGAAAAGTAGTTTCTTTTTTCTCTCTGACATTGTTTTCTGCCCAAAGACCAATCAGTAATAGAAGTTCCGAGTTCCTCACTGATTGATCTGATTTTACCATTATTATGCTTCTATTAAAAATATATCAAAATAATTAAAATATTATTGACGTATACAAGAACTGCTGAATCAACATCTATCAAATTATCAGAATGCAAAAAAAGGGGACAGCTCTTTCATTCTGATTCCCTTTGTCTATAACTTTGAGGCTTTTTATCTGTTTCTTATTTTCTAATTAATAGTGCTCCATGAGCGTTTACTATTTGTTCTTCCAATCGAATATCTTTTTTTCCCCACAAATCTCGCACTACTTTACTCTCCCCTATAAATCTATCAGATAAATCTCTGGGGATATCCAGATTAGCCTCACCTATATTAAAGAAAGCGACGTATTCCTCTTTGTCACTACGCCCTTCCCAAACAACCCAATTATCATCACGATAAATTTGTCGACGATAATTTAAGGTATGATACATATTTAATACTTCTTCATTTGTAAATAAGCTTAAAGTAAAACCATCAATATCTGGCAATGTTCCTCCATACATTAATGGAGATTGAAAATGGTCCATAAACTCATTAACAAATACTGTTCGTCCTTTGTAAACCTTGTCCAGTTATCTCCCCCGCCTCCATCAACAGCACGAATCCCAATATGACCTAATGGCAACATATCACAATCTGGCCAATTTCCTTTTCGAACATAGGAAACCCACTCTGCTGCTCGATCAAACATACAATATAAAGCATCCCAGTGATCCCAAAAGTCATCCGTTAATCTCCACATATTAGCATGATCCTGTAAAAACGTGCCATTTTTTACTTGTGCTGGACCAGGTGATAAAGAAAGAACAATCGGTCGTTTTGTTTTGTCTATTGCTTTACGAATAGCCGCGATCTCTTTTTTATGGGCATCATCATATAATCTTGAATAAGCAATATCATCCACTTTAATGAAATCCACTCCCCAAGAGGCATAAAGCTCCATTAAAGAGTCATAATAAAGCTGTCCTTCTGGCAAATCAACGTTAACCCCATACATATCCGAGTTCCAAGGACAAATATTGTTCATGGCAATATCTCTAGCCCGTTTATCTGTTCCCTTAATAGCAGTATTTTGATGAACAGCTTGCCGAGGAATTCCACGCATGATATGAATCCCAAATTTCAATCCTAATTGATGAATATATTCCCCTAAAGCCTTAAAGCCCTGACCCTGCTTAGAGGAAGGAAATCGATTCTCTGCAGGAATTAACCTTGAATATTCGTCCATATTTAACGGAAAAAATTGATTATACTTAGTCGATTTAGCTTCTGGCTCTGCCCATTGGATATCAACTACGATATACTCCCACCCAAACGGTTTCAAATGCTTGCTCATAAATAAAGCATGTTCTCTCACTTCTTCTTCTCTAACAGAAGCACCATAACAATCCCAACTATTCCAGCCCATAGGCGGAGTCTTAGCAAAATCTAAAAATGTCATATGTTTTTCACCCCAAAATATTTTGATAACGATTTCATTAACAATGATATTATAATAGAAGAAAAAAGGCTTAACCTATTTTTTAAATAAACGCTAAAAGAAAGATATTGTCGCATTTTTTATTTAGAAAGGTGATCATATGAGTATCTATAGAAAAGATTGTCGTTACGCAAGACTGACTGCATTTTATGCTCTTAATTTATCAAGTTTTAATATGGACACACATCAGCATTCTTCCTGCGAAATTATGTATGTAACGACTGGTAGTTGTGAAATAACAGTAAATGATCAAACATTTTTATTAAAGGAAAAAGAGTTTATTTTCCTTGATTCCTTCATTCCTCATAAATTATTAGTTACCCAACCCTGTACTGTACTAAATATTGAGTTCTCAATTGGATCTGAGGTTAGTGACTTTGATTTAGAGCCACTAAAGAATGCCTCTGAACCATATAAAGAAATTTCATTAACAAAGCCGGTATGTATAGTATCGAACGATTCTAGAAGTTTAGGCTATGCTATTAAAGATTTAATTAATCTCATGACCAATACTCATGCTAAAACATCTGAATTTACTTTTTTAACAAATATTCTCTTTCAAAGAATGATACTGGAGCTATTTCACGCACTTACCATAGATAATAATGCAAAAGGAATGCGCTACATTAATAAGGCAATTACATTCATTCATGCTAATTTAGAAGACGACCTCAATGTTCCTAAAATAGCCGAAGAAGTGGGGATTAATAAGTCTTATCTCCACAAGCTTTTCAAAGATTATACAGGCTATTCTATTAATGAATTTATATCTAAAAAAAGACTTGAACGAGCCTGCTTTTTACTAATCAACTCAAATAAAAGGATAACGGAAATCGCCTTTCAAGCTGGTTTTAATAGCAGACAGTATTTCAGCAATACTTTTGAGAAACATTTTTCTATGTCTCCTCGAGATTACAGAAAGCTTCATGGACAGACTATTGAAAGTTCAACCATTAACGGTCAATTAAGATTAGATGGTAATAACAACTGGTTATTGTCTAAAATGAAGTAGGAAATGAATCATCTAAAAATATATTTGAGTTTAAATCATCACAAAATAAAAACAGTAGAAATAGCCTGGTCGCTTTTCTACTGTTTTTATTAAGAGAAAAGATTATTATCGGAACTGTCTCATCTCTCTTCTTATTTCACTAAGCTTTCCACAACATCGTCAATAATTTGCGTATTAGCAATTGGTCCAGAGTATAGCCAGCTTGTATCTGGTCCATATTTGTAGATATTTCCATTTTTCACAGCCGGGATATTAGACCATAAGGAGTCTTTAAGTAATTCTGCTCCTTCTCCGTCACTGTTAATTAAGAATAAGTGATCTGCATCAAGTTGTGCTAATTTTTCTAATGAAATGGCAGACCAGTTACCTGTAGCTGTAGCTGAAATTTCTTTTACTACTTCTGGTACCTTCAATCCCAAATCTCCATATAGTACAGCGCCACTAGATACATTTTCTCCAACAATAAATAATTGATTAGAAACAAGCCAGATTGCTGCAGCTGATTCATCCTTTATGGATTCTTGAATTTTTGTTTTTGCCTCTTCAGCTTTTTGGTTATAGTCTGATAATACCTTCTCTGCTTCTTCTTTTTTCCCTACAACTTCACCAATTGTTTGTAATCTTGTGCGCCAATCATTATTATTTTCTTTGGCAACTACATACGTTGGAGCAATCTTCGCATATTGATCATATTTCGCCCCTTCCACTGCTGATGCGGAAGACATTAATACTAAATCAGGCGTAAAGCTAGATACTGCTTCATATGGTAGAGTTGAGTCAATTGTTGGAACTTCCTTTAAGTATTCTTGTAGGTAATCTTGAACTCCATTACCTTCTTGAATAGACCATTGAGCTACAGGTGTCACACCTAATGCTACTAAATCATCTTCCAAATAGGAGCCGATAATACTTTTAGGCTCTGCTGGAACCGTCACTTCATTTCCAATCGCGTCAGTTAGTGTACGTTCCGAAGATCCGTTCTCTGTATTGTCATTTTCTTCTTGACTATTATTATTTCCACATGCTGCTAGAACAGTGAAAACCAGTAGTAAACAAATAAATAATATTGATTTCATGTTGCGATTTTTCATTATGTATCCTCCTAATTGGTTATAACTTGATTATAATTGAAAACGATTATCACTTTCAATATTAACATCGATTTCCAACTAATTTTATAGTAAAATTAGTTGATAAGTTTACCACAGTTATTTATTATTCAACAATTTACATATTTTATTATCTCTATTTATCGGAAAGTGGGTTCTTCATGACTAAAAGCCATTCTTTAGAAAGTGACAAAGCGACAATATATAGACCAAAATCTGCAGCATTAGTTCTCGTAATCGGCATCCTTTTCCTTTTAATTTCTATTTGCTTGTCCATTATTTTAGGCGTAGCAGACATTAATCTATCAACCGTTTTACAAGGAATTTTTCATTTTGATAGCACTTCAACTGCCCATCAAATCATTTATCGTTTGCGTTTACCGAGAGCACTTGCAGCCACTTTTATCGGTGCAAGTCTTGCTGTTTCTGGTGCAATCATGCAAGGGATGACGAGAAACGCACTTGCTTCCCCTTCTATTATGGGGGTTACTTCTGGTGCTATGTTCACGGTATCTATCGCATTTGCCTTTATCCCTGTTGTTTCAAATACGGTTATTATGCTATTTGCTTTTGTCGGTGCAGGTTTAGGCGCAGCCTTAGTTTTTTTAATTGGTGCTCTTTCAAAAAGAGGATTAACGCCTATGAAATTAGCTCTTGCAGGTACAGCCATTAGTGCACTTCTTGGGTCTATTTCAACAGGAATTGCCCTTCGTTTTGATGTCGCAAAAGATATTAGTTTTTGGTATGCAGGAGGAGTGGCAGGAGTACAATGGATTAATGTCCAATTGCTTATCCCTGTAGCAATTATAGGATTGATCTTGGCGTTTTTCATTAGCAAATCGATTACAATCTTAAGCTTAGGAGAGGACGTTGCTTCTGGTTTAGGGCAAAAGGTCGGTTTTGTAAAGCTATTAGGCACCATTGTAGTCTTGCTTTTAACTGGAGCTGCCGTTGCAGTCGGCGGAACCATCGGTTTTGTTGGACTTGTTGTCCCCCATATCGTTCGTTTTATTGTAGGATCAGATTATCGATTAATCATTCCTTGTTCTGCAGTCGTAGGTGCTCTTCTATTAGTATTGTCCGATGTAGTCGCCCGTTTGGTTCACCCACCTTTTGAAACACCTTTAGGGGCAATCACCGCAATAATTGGAGTTCCTTTCTTTCTTTATTTAGCACGTCGAGAAGGGAGAGGTCTATAATGCTTTCTTCCAAATCAAGTAAGACTAAATTATTTATCGTTAGTACGATTCTTATTGTGGCGATTATTTGCGTATTCTTTCTTAGTCTAAATATCGGCACGATTAAAATTAGTCCGATTGAGATTATCGATGCCTTTACAGGCACAGGCTCCACCCAAACTTTTAATATTTTATATAATTTTAGGCTACCCCGATCAGTAATCGCGATTTTAATTGGAATCGGAATGGCTATTGCTGGGGCAATTTTGCAAGGAGTATCGAGAAATAGTTTAGCGGATCCAGGGATTATTGGTATTAATTCTGGAGCCGGTTTTGCCGTTATTCTTTATATCTTCTTTATTCAAGGAAGTGTTTTTCAATCAGGACCTTTATCTGTTTATATTATGCCATTTTTCGCCCTTGTTGGAGCATTAATTGCTGCTGCATTAATTTATGTGATCGCTTGGAAGGATGGGGTTACACCAGTTCGATTAGTATTGGTTGGTATAGGAATTAACGCTGCATTTGGTGCCTTGATTATTATTTTTCAATTGATGATGGATCCTCGCGATTTTACACAAGCGACTATTTGGCTATCGGGGAGTATATGGAGTGCTAGTTGGAGCTATGTTCTTGCTCTTTTACCTTGGATACTAATTCTTGTTCCGATTGCTATAAGTAAATTTCAATCCATCAATTTATTGCAGCTAGGAGATAATCTCGCCAAAGGGCTTGGTGTATCCATTGAAAGAGAACGAGGATTACTTTTACTAATTGCTGTAGGACTTTCAGGCGCTTGTGTTTCTGTTGGTGGTGGGATATCCTTTTTAGGACTCCTTGCCCCACATTTAGCAAGAATGCTGGTTGGCCCAAAAAACCAACGTCTCCTGCCAGTTGCAGCTTTAATAGGAGCCCTTCTCTTATTAACATCAGATATAATCGCAAAAAGCCTAATGGTTGGCTCAGAAATCCCTGTCGGCCTTGTGCTCTCCTGCTTAGGAGCACCTTATTTTATCTATCTTCTTATTAAGGAGTAATAGTTATTAACTCTTTTTGGAAAAAATTATAGTTTGGTACAAATACTAGAGGTCGTTATCATTACACGTTGAATATGTTATACTATTTTTGTCCTTTATAGGATATGCCTCCTTCCTTGGTGAGATATTGTGGTCGGGAAACCAACTTTATCCTACCATGGAGTGAGGCATTTTTTGATCGATACTACATGCTTTTGGAATCCTCTGGAGTTTCTAGAGTTAGATTCGTCCTTTTTTACACCTCAAGCCCCTCTCTTTTTCTGTAGTTCACGGATAATTTGTTGTTCTTGTTTGTCAAATTTATAAAATAGTAGTGCGATAATGGCTAGAGTACTACAGATTGCTGGTAGCCATATAAAGTTAAATTCTATGGCATGTAGAGAGGTCGCTGTTTGTTGTTGATTAGCAACATAACCACTTGCAGAAAGGATTGCTGCAGTTATAGCACCGCCTATCCCCATGCCAAATTTAGCACCAAAGCTCGATGCAGATGTTAACAGTCCTGCTGCGCGCACATTATTTTTCCACTCACCAAAGTCTACAGTATCTGTTAGCATTACGGAAATTAATTCGGTTTCAAACTGATAGAAAAATTATCGATATCTCAATGGAAGTTGGCTTTGACACCCCAAGCTATTTCATCAAAATGTTTAAACGCCAAAAAAATACACACCTTCCAAATTCCGCAAAGGCGGGGAGATAGAGGGACGTCTTTTGTAAGAACTATTTATCCAAATCTTTTGACCTTTTACATAGTTTGGATCACTTATTTCAACGTCGTAGAAGAAAATATATATTAGAAGGGATTAGTTGAACAACGTTCCTCAGTAGAACCGTCTCTCTGTGGATATCCTAACCCTTACCTAATCAAAAGCGCATGAACTTTGCGGATTTTTAATTTTGAAATGCCTGCTGACTTATTGGTTCCTTTGAAATAGCTTAGGTAGGATTCACCAAATAATTCGATGCGTTCGACTTTTTTTAGGTTTATCAGGAAGGAGCGATGGGTACGGTAAAAATACCATGGCAATCGGTCTACAAAGGATTGGAGGGTATCAGTTGTTTCATACATATTATTGACTGTATGTATGATCGTTTTCCTTGCTATTATTTCTATGAATAATATATCTTCCAACTGTATGTAGACAAAACCATTGTTTAATTTAATCAGGATTCTATTATCCGTTGCATTCTGTAAATTCATAGAAAGAAAGTCTTTTGCTTTATATAAGCAGGAAATTAATCGGGAAAAGTCAATTGGTCTTGGTAAATAACCAATTGCCGAGTAATTAAATGCTTCAATTGCAAGGCTCTTATCCCTTCCTATTAGGATTAGTTGAAAAGCGGGAAGAAACTCTTTATATTCGCTGTTAAAAAGAGTGGAATGGATGGATGGCAAGTCATAGTCGACAATAACTACATTCGGTTGTTTTAAAAAAATCAATTCTACTAAATCTTCACCAGTTTTTTCTTCACCTATTATTTCAAAATTAGAATGTATAGCAATAGATTCCCTTATAGAAACAATTATATCGGAATCCTTATCAGCTACCGCTATCGTTAGCGTTTCCATTCTCTCTCCTTTCTATAAAAGAACACTTCCCATTCATCTTGTACTTAATGTTTAGGTAAGGAATTACTAATGGAGCAAACCATCTTTACATCATAAATCCTTATTCCAATTCACAAGAAACAGGATGCGTTTCCAATCCTCCTCTCTTGTAAATCCACTAAATGAATTATAACTAATTTTGTAACTTTTCCAATGACGATAGAATAAATCGCTAGTTTCTCCCATATATAATATAATATTTTCTTTTGTTCCATCCCAAAAATTAGCTAGTTGATAGTCTGATCATTCTTCTGTTTTATTTCTAAACCAGTATATTAAACAAGAATTTCTGGTTTCCCCAACAAAAAACCTTGTGCAAAAGGAACCCTTAACACCTTTGTCATTGCTAGATCTGTTTCTTCTTCAATTCCTTCTAAGATAATTTTCGTCTTTTCATCTGCAATATTTAATAAATGATTAATAAATTTTTGCTTTTCCGGTGAAAATGCTAAATTATTTGAAAAATAGCGATCTATTTTAATAATGTCAGGAGTTATCTCCATAATACATTGGAAATTTGCCACCCCTTTTCCAAAGTCATCAATAGCTATTTGAAATTGATTAGCCTTTAGAATCGAGAGTCCTTCCTTAAATAATGGCATATCCCATAATGCTCTTTCTAAAATGGTTTCATTTATTTCAAAGACTATCTTTCCTTTCATCGTTGGAAAATTCCTTATTAAAGTTGAAACAAACATATTAAATCCTTTATTTAAAATGGTAGATGGAAAAATATTTACAAATAGGGGCCTTTTTCTTCTTGGTGAAAGAGATTGGAAGTTTTCAATTGTATTATGGATTAGAAAGGTATCTAATTCAAATAGATGATTTTCTTCTCTCGCCTCTTCAAAAAATGTTTCAATCGACATTTCTTGATCATTTGCAATTCGAAATAATGATTCATATCCAATTATTTCCCACTTTTTAATATTCCAGATCGGTTGATACACATGATAATAGTTTTTATCCTTTAATACGGTTAATTCATCCACGTAGGTTTCCTCCAAAATAGGGCAAAAATCATGATTATTTCCATTTTTCTATCCTATCTGTAAATTTACCTACTTTGTCATTAATTGTCTATTTAATATGTAGCATTTCAGACATAAATAGAGCCATTTTGGAATCCAATAAGTACTTTTTAAACAGGATAATAAACATTTTAAACCTTCTGCAAAATATGCTATTTTTCGACATAAACGTCCACGATTTGTCATATCATAACTAGATTCGATTCCTATTTAATAGGCAAAAGGAATTACATTTTTAATTGTATGCCCATTCTTCTTTTTACTTCATTAATTTTTAGCTTTGATATTTTCGCACCTCTTTCTACCCCATTAAAAGATGCGATAAAAGATTCTTTGGAAGAACGAACCTCGGCTACTTTTTCTAGATTAATAATATAAGAACGATGTGATAGTAAAAAGGTGTCATTTAATTGATATAGCAAATCACCGATGTTTTCCTGTGTTTCAAATACTTTATCTGTTGTGTATATATAAGATTTCCTTTCTATCTTCTCAATAAAAAGAATGTCCTCCTTTTTTATATAATGCATCCCTTTACTAAATTTAACTGGTAAATTATTAAAAGAAACCAGTTCCTTATTCTTATTTTTCCAAGCTATTTTTCGCTTGGCTTTTTCAGTTGCTTTATATAATCGGGATTTCTTTATTGGTTTTACAAGATAGTCCGTTGCTCCTAATTCAAATGCAGAAAATGCAAATTCTTCAGAATCTGCAAGAAAAATAAAAGGAATATCCAAATTTTGTACACTACATCGTTTCATCACTTCAAGTCCATTTAATAATGGTAAATCTATTTCTGTAATAACTAAATCTGGCTGCCACTGCAAAAGCTTATCCACTAACTCCATTCCATTGTTACATTCATCAATGACTTCTATTTGTTTATAAGCCTTTAGATAATAACGAATAAATGCTTTCATTCGGTTGTCTTCATCAGCTATAATCGTCCTTATTGACATAATTTCTCCCTTCATAAAGTGCAGCATTGTACTAGCAAAATGCTACATCAAATGAGACGAGCATCCTTTTTTTATCTTTTACTTTTGTGAATAATTTAGCTAATATTAATATAACGTATTCCTTGCATTTAGTTAAGTGACTGAACTATTTTATCATCTTCCTTTACTTTGAACCAGTTAAATGCCTTTCTCCATACTTTTCTTCATGAAAAGCAGTTTACCGGGAAAATCTTTGACAAAAAAGTTAATTGATATAAAAACTTGTGATGAATAGTACTCATTGGTTAAACCTCCTTACACAAAAACTAATACCATTTGTTTTTGCAAGTTCTATTTAATATAAAAAGAGCCAGACCCATATAGAGTCTTGCTCTGTCAAAAAATATTATCCAATAGCTGATTCAACATTTAAACTTTTCTTTTTTTTCCGCATCGTACACATTTATTGGAGTAATAGCTAAATTTATGGTGTCTTTTAAAAAAACAAATAATAGCACCAAATTTCATTTCCTCATCTCCATTCCAATAATCTGGTAATCCAGCCATCATAGCTGTTGCCTTAGATCTGTGACTTTGCGTCCCTCCTTTTCAGGAAAGTTTGCCTTTATACTGACTATTTTATATTCTTTGTACTATTTTATTATAAAAATATGGATGAAGAAAAGAATTTAGATTCAACAAATTTTGATATTTTTTGTAAATGAAGGAAAATTTTCGAAGTAATCACATGTCAACATTCTATTAGAAATATTATCCATCATTCTTCAAAATATAACAAATCAATCAATCTATCTGTTTGAGTCAAGTATTTGTGGGAGAAATTTTTTATCGTCGGAATTTCTCTCTTTTTCAGTGTGTTTGCTATCTCTATTGTTAACGCTTTCTATACTTACTCTATTTATAGTCAGGCTGTTTTCGTAAAATTTTTTGGGATCAATAGACCGTTCCTTTCCGCTACAGGCACTTGCTTTCCGCGGGGAGGAAGTCGAGCCTCCTCGCCGTTCCGGCTGTGGGGTCTCGACCTTTCCTCTATGTCCCGCAGGAGTCAAGTGCCTTTCGCTCCAATCCACTCTGCGTTTTCTATGTTGTTAAAATCCATAACCTTTTAGAATACAGTTTACAGTTAAACGTCGACAATCCTTTTTAAAATCCTTGTAATGCTTTTAACGCATGATATAGTGGCTTTCCTGTTGTTTGACTCAAATAGGCAATGTTTTGTCTTGTTGCCTGTCCTGCTGTTTTGGTTAGTTTTTCACGGTAGTATTTTGGTTTTATATGATTTGATTCCTTCTCTTCCAATCGTTTCGTCATTGTTCCGATCAGTGTTTTAATATCTAATCCATCTTTTAAGCCAACCATGAATCGAATAAATGCATCTATTCCTTTTTCACTCCATGCCCTTCCGTTTTTCAGACGCTTGGCAAACACACTCATGGTTCCTTCTGCGCTGCCCATCGGACGCATATCACTCGTATCTATTCCTTGTTCCTGTAACCAAATTCTATAGTCTCCAAGTGCCTCGGGATATGGAGAAAGCTGGTTAATTAATGCTTCTAATCGTTCTTCTTTTTTCTCTGTATCCAGGGTCGCCACTGCACTATTTAACTCTACTAATAATCCCTCTCCATCATACTTAGCTAGCTTTTTTCGTATCGCTTTATATCTAGGATGTTCTTTAAAAATACGTTGGATTTCTCGAGCTACGTGGAATCTGTCTATCGTGAAAAAAGCTTTCTTTTGAAAATACTCTCTGCACGCAGTTATCCAACTAGCTCCGTCCCCATTGATAGCTAAAAGATGAGTAGTTGGATCGTAATGATACGTATCCATTAAAAATTGTTCTAACTCTTCCCAGAAAGGTGCTTCTGCTTTATGAATAAAATGCCGTTTTCCCACAAGACTGGCTCTCTTTCCATTCATAGACCAACCTTCATGGATAGCTGCGATCTTTTCTTCTCGTCCGCGCTTCTTACCACCTTGCCGTTTAATAAATAAGCCATCTACTTCGATAAATAATACCTTTCTTTTTGGTTCGATTGGCAAGCTCGGTACAACTTCTGTTTGTAATAAATGTTGACGAATCGCTTCATGACTAGCTACAGAGTATCCAAGTAATTTTTCTAACGTAGAAGATGCATGTCTGTATGATGGCCCAGTAACCGCCAATTCCATCGCCATTTCTTCCACAACTGGACTAAATCCTTTACCGCCCTCAAACTGTAAATATTGATCTAATAAATAGACATATTTGTTGCCGATACGATCCCAATAGTAATTTCGCTTAATTGAAACAGATCCAAATAAGGTGTCCATCTGAATCGCTCTCTTATCTTTGAGTTGATATCTTCCTTTATCTCGTTGTTCAGCTATTTCTCTGTCATACCCAGTTAACAGCTCCTCGAGAACTTCCGAAAAAGTTTCCTGTAATGTTTTAAATAAATCACTTTCTATTTCTTTTAATGTAGGTAGTTTTATGGTATTTTGTTTCATAGGGACTTTCTCCTTTTGTATGTTTTGTCCGCAAACACTACTATACAAAAAGAAAGTCCCTTTTTCTTTATTTTTGCTCATACTACCGCGCTTGCGTTTGGTTGGCGGTCTAACGACCACCAACCAAACCAGAGGGTAAATTATTTTCTACCCACAAACATTTTACTCATAC
>NZ_JVDT01000250.1 GCF_001076885.1 Bacillus sp. 522_BSPC | reverse complement strand
CCAAACCAACTTATTATTTGCTTTCAAATAAATAAAACCTCATTAATTTGGAGAACTAGACTTTTTCAGTGCCCTCTTTGGATTCTCGTTGATTATATACATCGGATTTTAAATCACAAAGTGCTTTCTTGATAAATTAGGAAAAATAAGTCCCTTTAACCTCAAATAGCTCCCCAGTTAGACATTTAAAAGATATGGATTCCCTCCTATTTTTACTCTTATAAAAGAATTATCATAAATCTAGCAGTTCTCTCCTTTTGTCAAAAATGATTGGATGCTATGATTTGTAAATCAAAAAACATATTTTTCAAACGAATTTTTAAAGTGAAAATCTATAACACTAAAACAGAAACATATTATTTAAAGCTGTGTCTATTTTCTCTACTAGATCATACAAAATCGAAAATGAGGTGAAAAATCTGCTATTAAGAAAGTGAATATAGACAAAATGGAATGTTTATATTTTATTAGCAGCTACTCGAATGACTGAAAATAATCATTCTCGCGTTGAGCGAAGAAAAAAATTACAAGAAGAACAACGTTTATCAAAGAATCAGAAACCAAAGAGAAGATTCTGGAAAAAACTCTTATATTTTAGCCTTATCGTTGGAGTTGTACTCTTTTTGGTTGGAGTTGGTGCAATTATTTTGATTATCAAAGATGCTCCAAAGTTTGACGAAACATTATTAAAAGACCCTTTATCGTCTAGCTTATTTGCTAGTGATGGAAAAACAGTCATCGCCGAGGTAGGGACAGAAAAACGTGATGATATCGGTATAGAACAAATTCCAGAGGTATTAAAGGATGCTGTTTTAGCAACCGAGGATTCTCGTTTCTACAAGCATCACGGAATTGATGTAAAACGAACAATGGTTGCGATTTTTAAAGTAATTACGACAAGATCGTTAGAAAGTGGTGGAGGAAGTACCATAACACAGCAGCTAGTAAAAAATTCTTTTTTATCGATTGAACAAACACCAACAAGAAAAATCCAGGAATGGTACTTAGCAATTCAACTAGAACGTCGCTTTACTAAAGAGCAAATACTGGAAATGTATTTCAACAAAAACTTATACGGTTGCGATATTTATGGAGTAGCAAAAGCATCGGAGCGTTTCTTTGGTCTAAATGTGGATGAATTAAACCAATTAACACTTGAACAAGCTGCGCTTTTAGCAGGAATTCCACAAAGTCCGAATCGATACATGCCAATCGTTGAAGACAACTTAGAACGTGCAGAAGAACGAAGAAATATGGTTCTTAACTATATGAATAGACATCATTATATTTCCAAATCAGAAATGATAGAAGCACAAAGTACCCCTATTGAAGAGACGATAAACATACAGAAACCGAAAGCAAATAAATATGAGGCCTTTGTAAATACCGTGTTAAAGGAGGTACAAGACAAAACAAATGCGAATATTTTCGAAGATGGATTAGAAATTTATACAACCATCGATTCTGACATACAACAATTGACAGAAGATGTGCTGTCCACCAATGATTATGTCAGCTTCCCAGAAAATGAAAAGCTGCAAACAGCTGTTGTAATTACCGATACACAAACTGGAGAAATTAAAGCAATTGGTGGTGGGAGAAATTTTCAAACTAATTCTTATAATTATGCCATTATGATGAAACGTCAGCCAGGTTCGACAATTAAACCGATTCTTGACTATGGTCCTGCCATTGAAAAATTGAACTGGTCAACAGCCCATAAGATAAAAGATGAAAAATATCATTACAGTGATGGGACTCCGATTCGAAACGCAAATCGTACCTATGCAGGGAGTAAGACAATTAGAGACCACCTTGTTTGGTCACGCAATATTCCAGCATTAAAAACATTTCAAGAAGTTGGTGCAGAAGCTGCAACTGAATTTGCTAGAAGTCTAGGTTTCCCAATTTCAGATGAACAAAAAGGAAATGAAGCAAACTCCATTGGTGGGATTGATGCGGCTTCTCCACTTGTGATGGCCGGTGCATACTCTGCCTTTGGTAATGCTGGTTACTATATAGAACCCCATACTATAACAAAAATTGTCTATTCAAATGGGCGTGTTGAGAAATTAGCACCGACTGAGAAAAAAGTAATGGCAGATTATACAGCTTTCTTAGTGACCGATATGCTAAGGTCAGTCGTCCATTCAGGTACTGGGGCTAAGGCGAATATCGCTAATATAGACCTTGCTGGAAAAACCGGAACGACGAACTTTGATGAAAAAACCGTTACGAAATACAGCCTCCCAAATAATGCTGTAAGGGATGCATGGTTTGTGGGGTATACTCCACAATATACTGGAGCCGTATGGACTGGGTATGATAAAACGACTTCTTCGAGTGATTATTTAAATAGCACAACAGACGATCTTTCCCTACTCGTTTTCAAAGCCATTATGTCGAAGGCAGCAACAAGTCAAGAGCGATTTAAGCAGCCTGAAAGTGTTGGGAAATCGGGAATGGAGTATTACGTAAAGGGTGGAGAGAAACCACAACCGCCGAAACCAGTGACACCAACCGATTTTGGCGCCATTTATGAGGAAGAAGCAAATCAAATTGAATTAGCATGGAACCACTCTTCGATTAGCGGTTTTGAAACAAGCTTTGAAGTTACTTATACAGTAGATGGAAAAACAACAAACTTAACGTCTACAAAGGATAAAAAGGTCATTCTTCCGAATCCTCATAAAGGCGAAGAATATGTCTTTACGGTTGTGGCAAGTGTAGAAGGAGTAAAAAGTGATGTAGCTTCCACTGCCATCACAGTGGAGGAACAAGCCAAAGCACCAAACAGTCCAAGCAATCTCCAAGCAACCTATGATCAAGCATCAAATAGCATTTTGATTCATTGGCAACCTAGTAGCGAAGGTGAAAATAACCAATACATTGTTTCCTTTACGGTTAATGGAATCCCTCAAACCTTAGCAACGACGTCAGAGCAACAAGCCACATTGAAGAGGCCACAGCCTGGACAAACGTATATGATCTCAGTAACTGCCACAAATGAAGTAGGTTCTAGTGAAGCGGTGTCTACGTCTGTTACGGTTTATTCTACTCCTGGCGGAAGTGGAGAAGATAATGGATTTGGTGACATTATCCTTCCTGATGCAAATACTGGCACAACTCCGTAAGTGAAAAAAGAAAATGGTCTCCAAATTCAAGGGATGATCATTTTCTTTTTATATCAAATCAACTAGAGAAAGATTTTTAAGTAGGTCAAAAGATACAAGGAACTTTTTTTCTGGATAGATAAAGCAGGAAAGAAAGGTACGATTGGCACTAGAGGAAGAGAATAATAATAAGTAATCTAAATATAATAGTGTGATAAAAGAGCGAACATTCTGCAATCTTATGATAGAGACTTCAGTTAAGTAGGAAAAACAGGTAGGATTACCTAACTGTTATTATATTGTAAAGAGATTGATTCAAATTAGAAATCCATGAAATAATCTAGTTTGCTACAATGAAGGATAGCCTACTAAGACATAATTAGAAAGATTTTTGCATAAAGATAGTATTTTAAAAAGAGGAAGACACTCTAAATGGATGGCAGGGGGAAGTTATGACATTAGAAAAAAAACTAATCGAAAAAACGTATTATGAAGGATACTTAAAAGATAGAGACGAATCACCAATTGAAGTCTTAGGACAATTATATATTGCTGAACAAAGAAAAAATGTTCCTGATTTAACTTCTATCCGCTTTGCGCAAGGGGAATTATATTTTCAATACCATGATTATGAAGCGGCTATTTTTAAATGGGAGAATATTAGTAATGAATTAGAACCATGGGCGCAAAAGAACCTTGCAGATGCCTATTTGGAATTAGAGGAATATTCAACTGCAGAAAGCTTTTATAAATCAATTGTTACCGATTCTGATCTTTTAAAGACAGAAATTTCGATGCAGCTATTTTCTTTATATTTTCAAAAAGAAAATCATGAAATGGCGTTAGAGATTATCAATAATCTTGTCGCAACTAATCCTGATTATGCCAATATAACAACTGTTGCTAAATCGTATTATGAAGAACAGCAAAATTGGGAAAAAGCAATCCAGCTTGCTGTTAATGAAGGGAAAAGAACAGATGCATTAAAATGGTATGAAGCGCTGATTCATTATAGCAACCTTGGTGTAATCAATCAGTTTGAGCCATCTTATTTTATGGAAAACTTGAAAAGTCTTCAAGAATTAGATACTGCTACTTTTGAGAGATTGGCGATATCATTATGGAAAAACTATGAAGATAGCGCACATTATTTAACATGGGTAACTGTGTTTAATACAGTCTATGAGCCAGCACCAAGTGAAGCTGAAGAGGGACTGACGCTTATATTAGAAAAAGCATATGCTCATTTAATTAGTGGTAGCTATCCTATTAAAGAAGTACAAGAAATCGTTCCAGCACTTTTATCCAATTATTTCTTATCTTCTGCTGGAAGACATGTTGTAGTTGCAGCATCTGCTGTTTTAGCTTGGAATGAAATGTTTAAACATTCTATTGAATATTCCGTTGTATCAAAAGCTGAAATGGTCATTAATGAAGCACCGGAAGCGAATGTTTCGTTCCAACAATTTATGAATTTATTTGAATCTATTATAGATTGGGCAGATAAACATGATATTCCACTAGATAAGAAATTTACCCAAAAAGTGCAGGATTACCTTCCATCTGATCATTATCAATTATTGATGGTAGGATCACATGGAAGTGGTGTGAATGCTTATATTAATGAGCTTGTAGGGGAAACTGTTCTGGCGGAAGAAGCAAGCGCGATTCTAACAGTAAAAGATAATGATTATCTTGAGATTAAGGAAGTAACGAACGCTGGATTACGTCCAATTGATACACTAACCAATTTTTATAAAGAGCTTTTGATGCAACAATCAGATTCTGTGAATCCGAGAGTGTTTCAGTTAGATACACCTTCTCACTTTTTAAATCAAAATAGATGGACTGTTACTACTGCTCCTTTTGTTGAAAAAGAATCTTATGCAGATTATGCCATGCTGGCAGACAGTCTCTTATTTGTTATAAATGAACACTCTGTTTTTTCTTATAATGAATATGAGCGATTAAAGCAATGGAAGGAAAAGTCATCGTTCTTAACTGTTCAATTCTTAATTTATATGGATGATGCGGAAAATGAGAAAGTGGCAACAAAACGATTGCAAAAGGCAACAGCTGCTATTCAGCATTATTTCCCAGATAGCAAAATATTTATCTATTCTAAGCAAGAGGATAGAAAAATGCAATTAGATGAGGTCAGTCTCTACTATCAACAGCATTTTGAAGGAAGAAACATGAAGGAAGAACGTCTACAAAGCTGCATTTCCATCATTCAAGATTTAATTACAAATCTATTAGATAAGCGACTAGATATGGAAAATAGTTTAAAGGGATCACTAGAATTGTATGAGGAAATGGTAAGTAAGCTTACTGGTGCAAAAAATCAGCTTATGGATATGGAAACGTCAAAAATTGAATCAATTACAAAACAATTTGAAGAAATCAAAACAGAAACGCAAGAAGCAATGAAGAAAGATATTCCAGCTATTTTAAAAGGCTGTAAGGATTTTGTAAAAGAAGATAGTGATTTTACTAAGATGCATGTTGCTCTTAATGAAGAGATGAATAAACGTATAAATCACTATATAAACGAAACGTTATCACCGCGCGTTCATCGAAGTATAGAGGAATGGATTCACTCTTCCCATAAACAATTAGAGCAAGGGCAGCAATTTCTTCAAGAGCTTTGTGAAGGATTTAATGGCATATATAAAGAGCATCCTTTGGAACTTATCTGTGACTTTACAATCATTGAAGATTGGAGAAGGGATGCACGCCGCTTATCAAGTGGGCTACGAATCGATCCATTAAATATTTTCAATCGCTTTAATGCGTCTCAAGTATTTTTAAAGAGTGCAGGGAAGCTACTCGGAGCTATTCAACAAAATAAAAAAATGCTCCAATCAAAATATCAAAAGTATATCGAAACGGAAGACTTTTCTGAAGTGGTTTCATCTGTTTCAGCAGCTGTTTTACAGCATTTTGATTTCTATGAAAAAGGATTGGAAAATGATATCAAGATGTTCTTTATCAGTCCAAAGGTAACATTAGAGCAGGTTGCTGAAGAAAAATCAAAAGACATAGTGGAATACAAAGATTTACTAGAACGTTTAAAGAATAATCCGGAAATGTTCCATGATCCATTGAAATTATTCGAATTACGTTTGCTGCAGTACGATTGGCTTGCTAATACAACTAAGCCTGCAACGACATGGATATAAGTGATTGAAAAAAGGGAGAAGATTAATCGAAATAGTGATTATTCTTCTCCCTTTATTTCTAGCAAATATTATAATTTAAATGAGCTTTTCAAGGAAACAATGCGGTTAAATACAGGCTTTTCAGATGTTGTATATTTAGGGTCCACATTAAAATAGCCATGACGGAAGAATTGAAATTTATCTTGTGGTTTAACATCCTTCATATTTGGCTCAATAAAGCCTTGAATCACTTCTAGAGAATTAGGATTTACATAGTCTAAGAACGTTTTTCCTTCTTCTATTTCCTCCTCTTCATCACTAATAAGTGGTTCGAATAAGCGGAATTCAGCAGGGATAGCTTGCGTTGCTTCCACCCAATGCAATGTTCCTTTTACTTTTCTGCCAGTAAAGCCAGTCCCACTTTTTGTTTCTTTATCATACGTACAGTGAAGCTCCATTACATTTCCCTCTTCATCTTTTATTACTTCTTCACATTTGATGAAGTAAGCATGCTTTAATCGCACTTCATTTCCTGGGAATAAGCGGAAGTACTTCTTCGGGGGATTCTCCATAAAGTCTTCTTGTTCAATATAAATTTCACGAGAGAATGGAATTTGTCTCACTCCCATCTCTGGATTTTCTGGATTGTTTTCCGCATCTAACATTTCTATTTGTCCTTCTGGGTAGTTCGTGATGACGACTTTTAAAGGATTTAGGACACCCATTGTACGAGGAGCTTTTAATTTTAAATCTTCACGAACAAAATGATCAAGCATTGCAGAATCAACTGCTCCAGATCCTTTTGAGATACCTAATTCCATACAGAAATTACGGATTGCTTCTGGCGTTACACCTTTTCTTCTTAAACCAGAGATAGTAGGCATACGAGGATCGTCCCAACCATCCACATATTTTTCGTCTACTAGGAGTTTTAATTTCCGTTTACTCATTACCGTGTTTGTAATATTTAAACGACCAAATTCAATTTGTTGAGGCGTGCTTTCCATTTCACATTCACGAACAACCCAATCATAAAGAGGGCGTTGGTCTTCAAACTCTGTTGTACAAAGAGAGTGTGTGACACCTTCAATCGCATCCTCTAACGGATGAGCAAATGCATACATTGGATAAATACACCATTTATCTCCAGTATTATGATGTGTTGCATGGGCGATACGATAAATAACAGGATCTCTTAAGTTAATATTAGGAGAAGCCATATCAATTTTTGCGCGAAGAACCTTTTCACCATTTCCAAACTCTCCGTTACGCATTGCTTCAAATAATTGAAGATTTTCTTCCACAGAACGGGTGCGATAAGGACTTTCTTTCCCTGGTTCTGTTAACGTACCACGGTATTCACGAATCTCATCAGCAGATAAATCATCTACATAAGCTAGCCCTTTTTTGATTAATAGAACAGCACGCTCGTACATTTCTTCAAAATAGTCAGAAGCAAAGAGCAGATTTTCCCATTCATATCCAAGCCATTCTACATCTTCTTTAATAGAGTTAACATATTCAATGTCCTCTTTTAAAGGGTTTGTATCGTCAAAGCGCAAGTTTGTTTTGCCGCCAAATTCATCTGCCAACCCAAAATTAATAAAAATGGACTTAGCATGTCCAATATGTAAATAGCCATTTGGTTCTGGCGGAAAGCGAGTGATAACTGTATCATGCTTACCTGTTTCTAAATCTTCTTTCATGATGTTTTTTATAAAATTAGAGCCAATCTCCAAGATTATAGCCACCTTTCTTTTATGTATGAATACTTTTAGTTTTGAATGTTGAGCCTAGTAACTCGTTTATATCGAAAATATCCAAACGATCTTAGTATGATTATATCAATAATATAACCAATATTTTATTATAAACTTCATAGAAAGGAAACGAAAGTACAATAAATTTGTAAATTTTTATGGTTTTGGAAAATGATTTGTATAGTTTTGGATTAATTTTGAAGAAATAGCAATTTTAGTTAGTGAGAGGCTTTTATGAGAAGGATGAACGCCAAAAAAGCAGGAGGAAGAGGGGAAGTTGGTTTTCATTAAAATAAAATGCCCCCTTTAAGCAAAAGAGGCATTTAACAAAAATAATTACATACTCAATCGCACAATAGCCATACACACCACTCCGAATAATACGGTAGTTAATAAGCTTTTGCTAAGAAAAGCAACAATGATAGTCGGGATAGTCGCAAGAAGGGCTTCCCAATTAATACGGATACCAGTACTTCCGCTAGTTTCTAAAAGACTTTCTACAATTAATCCAGTAAATATACATACCGGGAGATAGGAAAGCCATTTTTCAACTGGTTCAGAAATGGTGAAATTGCGTGCTACTAAAAATGGAATAACTCTCGGAATAAACGTAACAAGTGTACAACCAATTAATAAAAGAATAAAGCTAGTGTTACTCATCATTTATCTGTCACCACCCCAATTGTAGCAACAATGATTGTTGATATAATGACACTTAAGCTGCTTGATAAAAAAGTAGAGAAAACAAGCATGCATATGATCATCAATGTGATTAATAATAAATAGTGTTTCAGCTTAGTAGGTTTGATTGTTTGCAATTGCAGGATTAATAACGCAATAAACATGGCGGGCAAAGCATAATCTAATCCAAATTGTTCAGGATCTGGGAACCAGCCACCGATATATCCCCCGATTGTACATGCTCCAATCCAAACAAGGTAGGCAGTAAGATTTAGTCCATTCATCCAGCGATCATTAATAGGCTCTTTTCTAGCAATTTTCGTAATAGCTACTCCAAATGACTCGTCTGTAACAAGGCTTCCAATACCGATATTTTTCAGTACGGAATATTGTGTGAATTTAGGTGCTAATGCTGAGCTTAATAACAAGTGGCGCAAATTCACAATGAATGTAGTAAGGATAATGGCACTAATGGGACTTGCAGCTGCAATCATTGCACAGATAATAAATTGAGAGGCACCTGCATAAACAAATGTGGCAAGAAAGAAAACATGGAATACAGATAATCCAGACGATACACCTACCACGCCCATTGCTAGGCCAATGCTGATATAGCCTAGTAACGTTGGAATACAGTCCTTCACCCCATCCAAATAGGAGAGTGTTTGTTGTTCTTCTTGTTTTTCTAAATTTAAACTTTGCACGGTCAATCCCCTTTATTGCGAATTAGTAATTACATTTATTATATAAGGGAGAAAAATTTTAGGCAATGCCTTAATAGATGAAGTAGTAGGGGTGAAAATTTGTGGTTATTTTACGCAAAGTTAGAATGAAAGCCATCACTGCCATTTATTGCAGTAGTTTGGAATTCTGAAAAGAAGCGTATTAAATAATAACACAAAAATAAAAACCATTCTCATCATATCTAGAAGAATGGTTTTGTTTATATTTCTTTTCTTTTCGTGTTAATTTTTCCTGTTTTGTCTTTGTTGTTTTCGTGATTGGTACGATGGATCCCCAGGAGCCTCTTCGCATCGTTGTATCAAATCCACTTTCTCTTAACGCTTTTTCCCGTTTCTTTCTTGCCGCTGATTTAGCCATTGCGTTTCCTCCTTTTGATGTGAATCATTTCCTTAATTATACATCATAAAGGAGAACAATGTTACTAGTTATACATTGGGGTTTGAGTCAAGTATTTGTGGGAGAAATTTTTTATCGTCGGAATTTCTCTCTTTTTCAGTGTGTTTGCTATCTCTATTGTTAACGCTTTCTATACTTACTCTATTTATAGTCAGGCTGTTTTCGTAAAATTTTTTGGGATCAATAGACCGTTCCTTTCCGCTACAGGCACTTGCTTTCCGCGGGGAGGAAGTCGAGCCTCCTCGCCGTTCCGGCTGTGGGGTCTCGACCTTTCCTCTATGTCCCGCAGGAGTCAAGTGCCTTTCGCTCCAATCCACTCTGCGTTTTCTATGTTGTTAAAATCCATAACCTTTTAGAATACAGTTTACAGTTAAACGTCGACAATCCTTTTTAAAATCCTTGTAATGCTTTTAACGCATGATATAGTGGCTTTCCTGTTGTTTGACTCAAATAGGCAATGTTTTGTCTTGTTGCCTGTCCTGCTGTTTTGGTTAGTTTTTCACGGTAGTATTTTGGTTTTATATGATTTGATTCCTTCTCTTCCAATCGTTTCGTCATTGTTCCGATCAGTGTTTTAATATCTAATCCATCTTTTAAGCCAACCATGAATCGAATAAATGCATCTATTCCTTTTTCACTCCATGCCCTTCCGTTTTTCAGACGCTTGGCAAACACACTCATGGTTCCTTCTGCGCTGCCCATCGGACGCATATCACTCGTATCTATTCCTTGTTCCTGTAACCAAATTCTATAGTCTCCAAGTGCCTCGGGATATGGAGAAAGCTGGTTAATTAATGCTTCTAATCGTTCTTCTTTTTTCTCTGTATCCAGGGTCGCCACTGCACTATTTAACTCTACTAATAATCCCTCTCCATCATACTTAGCTAGCTTTTTTCGTATCGCTTTATATCTAGGATGTTCTTTAAAAATACGTTGGATTTCTCGAGCTACGTGGAATCTGTCTATCGTGAAAAAAGCTTTCTTTTGAAAATACTCTCTGCACGCAGTTATCCAACTAGCTCCGTCCCCATTGATAGCTAAAAGATGAGTAGTTGGATCGTAATGATACGTATCCATTAAAAATTGTTCTAACTCTTCCCAGAAAGGTGCTTCTGCTTTATGAATAAAATGCCGTTTTCCCACAAGACTGGCTCTCTTTCCATTCATAGACCAACCTTCATGGATAGCTGCGATCTTTTCTTCTCGTCCGCGCTTCTTACCACCTTGCCGTTTAATAAATAAGCCATCTACTTCGATAAATAATACCTTTCTTTTTGGTTCGATTGGCAAGCTCGGTACAACTTCTGTTTGTAATAAATGTTGACGAATCGCTTCATGACTAGCTACAGAGTATCCAAGTAATTTTTCTAACGTAGAAGATGCATGTCTGTATGATGGCCCAGTAACCGCCAATTCCATCGCCATTTCTTCCACAACTGGACTAAATCCTTTACCGCCCTCAAACTGTAAATATTGATCTAATAAATAGACATATTTGTTGCCGATACGATCCCAATAGTAATTTCGCTTAATTGAAACAGATCCAAATAAGGTGTCCATCTGAATCGCTCTCTTATCTTTGAGTTGATATCTTCCTTTATCTCGTTGTTCAGCTATTTCTCTGTCATACCCAGTTAACAGCTCCTCGAGAACTTCCGAAAAAGTTTCCTGTAATGTTTTAAATAAATCACTTTCTATTTCTTTTAATGTAGGTAGTTTTATGGTATTTTGTTTCATAGGGACTTTCTCCTTTTGTATGTTTTGTCCGCAAACACTACTATACAAAAAGAAAGTCCCTTTTTCTTTATTTTTGCTCATACTACCGCGCTTGCGTTTGGTTGGCGGTCTAACGACCACCAACCAAACCAGAGGGTAAATTATTTTCTACCCACAAACATTTTACTCATAC
>NZ_JVDT01000249.1 GCF_001076885.1 Bacillus sp. 522_BSPC | reverse complement strand
AACTTTCGCACCAAAAAAATAAGTGCAAATCGTTAGTTGTATTGCGTCTATGGTCTATTAAATATGTTGCTTGACAGTGTTTAATAAAATGAAATAACACCTCATTCTTTGGTATAGTGTAATTGTAGAGAAAACACTACCATACAGAAGAGGTGCTCCCTATATGATAGACCAAAATAGCCAAAACAATCAACTACCAAAAGAACTTAATTCGGTTTTTTCTGAGCTTGAAATGAATAAACACCTGCGCCAAGCAGGAATTAAAAAATCCTTCGGTTTCAGCTGTTCCTACTTATTTCAGCTTGTTTTCTGTTTGATTTTCCAGCACAAAAATTGGTTTTCACTTCTTGATTCAAAGAAAGCCGATCAGTTTCCAGCCAAAGATGCCGTCTATCGCTTTTTAAACCAATCAACTTTTAATTGGCGCCGTTTCTTACTACTGTTGAGCATTTTTACTATTCAAAAGGTGACTCGCCTTACGAATAAAGAGCGTCCAAAAGTACTGATTATCGATGATTCTGCGTATGACCGAAATCGTAGTAAAAAGGTAGAGCTTCTCGCTCGTTGTTTTGATCATGCTTCCCTGAAAATGCGTTTCTTTAAGGGGTTTCGTATGCTCACTTTGGGCTGGTCAGATGGCTATACATTTATGCCAATTGACTTTTCTTTAGTCAGTTCAAAAAAGTCTCAAATCAATGGTATCTCTGAAAAAATTGATAAACGTACTTGTGGATACAAGCGTCGAGAAAATGCATTACAAACTGAGCCTGAACAAGTTCCTGACATGATTAAACGTGCATTAGCCAATGGGATAGATGCAAGTTATGTCCTTATGGATTCTTGGTTTACATTGCCACCACTTGTAAAGTCTATTGTGGATCAAGGATTAGACGTAATTGGTATGGTCAAAGAAACAAAACAACGTTATAACGTAAACGGGGAGATGGTTTCTTTAAAGCAACTATACCGCCTAGCTGGACCCATTCAATCCAAGAAAGGAATTCTTCGTTCCATCCATACGATCATGGCTAATGGAACACCAATTAAAGTGGTATTCATTCAAAACAGAAATAAGAAAAGCGACTGGCTTGCCATCCTCAGCACAGACTGCACTCTTTCAGAACAGGAGATCGTCCGAATCTATGGAATGCGCTGGGATATCGAGGTATTCTTTAAGGCGGCCAAATCTCTTTTGAAACTTGAAAAAGAATTCCAAAGCCGTTCATATGACGCGCTTATTTGCCATACAACGATTGTGTTTTCTCGTTTTATCGTTCTGTCGTGGCAGAATCGCTGTAATACCGATCAACGCACAATAGGTGGTCTGTTTTACGAATTATGCGATGAAGTAAATGAACTTGATTGGGCTGTCGCATTACAGCAATTGATCGAGCTTCTTCAAGATGCACTTAAACAAACGAATAAGAAAATCAAAAAAATAATTCAAAGTCAACTTGAACAGTGGATCGCTGGCCTTCCTAATTATATCAAGGCTTATTTGCCGATATCACTCTGCGAAAGTTGAGCTAATAATGATAAGTTATTTTTTATTATTCAAGAATTCAATTCAGAAAAAGCCTATATGGGACCAGACAAAATAACAAGCACGGACATGGGGTATATCTTTGAAGAACTAATTAAGAAATTCTCAGAGAGCTATGATGAAGAAGCTGGTTCCCACTTTACAAGTAGGGATATTATATATCTCATGACAGACCTACTTATTGCAGAAGAAAAAGACGTTCTTATTGATGAGGGTGTTGCTAAGACAGTATATGACCAAACAATGGGTACATCTCAGATGTTAAGTGCTATGGAAGAGCGATTAAAAGCATTAGATGCAGAAGCAGAAGTGACTACTTTCGGTCAAGAAATAAACGAACAAACTTATGCTATTGCAAAAGCAGATATAATGGTTCGGGGTGGTAATCCGGAGAATATGAAATTAGGAAATACATTAAGTAATGACATGTTTGAAGGTTTTACTTTTGATTATTGTATTTCGAACCCTCCATTTGGAACAGATTGGAAATCGGAATATAAAAAAGTTAAGGAAGAGCATGATAAGGGTAAACATGGCCGTTTTGGAGTAGGTTTGCCGAAAAAAAATGATGGACAACTCCTATTTTTATTAAACGGTCTTAGTAAATTAAAGAATACTGGTAGAATGGCAATAATTCATAATGCTTCGGCTCTATTTACAGGTGCTGCTGGCAGTGGAGAAAGTGAAATTCGTCGTTACGTTATTGAGAACGATTGGCTTGAAGCAATAATACAATTACCGAATGATTCATTTTACAATACTGGAATTGCAACGTATATTTGGATACTGACGAAAAATAAACCAAAGCATCGAATCGGAAAAATTCAATTGATAGATGCATCTAATATGTATATGTTGAGACGTAAAAGAATTGGGAGTAAACGAGTTGACATTACTCCTGAATGTAGAGAAATTATAGTTCATGCATATGGAGAATTCTTAAATAAAAAGTATTATCTCAACGAGAAATCTGTAGAGTCGAAAATTCTTGATAATATTGAATTTGGATACTATAAGGTCACTGTAGAGACACCTCAGTATGATGATTTTAGTAATTTAATCATGAAAAATGGAAAAAAAGTACCTGACCCTACAAAAAGAGATACTGAAGAAATACCATTAAAAGAGGATATAAAAACTTATTTTGAAAAGGAAATAAAACCTTTTAACTTAGATGCTTGGATTGATGAAAAGAAAACGAAAATTGGTTATGAGATACCTTTCACTAGATTGTTTTATAAATTTACTCAGCCTGAAAAAACAGAGGATATAGCTACAAGAATTAAACAACTAGAAGAAGAAATACATAAAGACTTCGAGATATTGTCTGGTCAGGAGGTGGTAATAGATGAGTAGACCAACGAAAGATAGTCGAATAGAGTGGATTGGTGAGATTCCCGTACATTGGGAGGTAGGTAAGGTAAAACATTTATTCTTTAGAAGTAAAGAAATAAATAATGAGAACAATCCTAAAGTACTTTCTCTTGCAAGAAGTGGTATTAAAGAGAGAAATATTTCAAATAATGAAGGCCAACTAGCTGCTAGTTATGACAACTACAGTATAGTAAAAGAAGGCGATTTATTGTTAAACCCTATGGATTTAACAAGTGGAGCTAATTGTAATTACTCATTTATAGAAGGCGTTATTAGTCCTGCATATATCAATTTAAGAAGCAAAAATGAATGTTCTAGTAAATATTATGATTACTATTTTAAGTTACAATACTGGTCTTTAGTTTTCTTTGCACATGGAAAAGGGGTTTCATTTGAACATAGATGGACATTAAATAATGAAACTTTAATGAACTTTGCTATTCCAATTCCACCAGTGGAAGAACAGGTTAAGATATCAAATTACTTAGATAATAAGGTTTCTCAAGTTGAGAACCTAATTGACAAAACCAAACTTTCTATTATTGAATTAAAAAAATACATGCAATCACTTATAATCGAAGCTGTTACTAAAGGGTTAACTCCAAATGTGGAAATGAAAGAGACTGGTGTGGAATGGCTAGGTAGCATTCCATTTCATTGGAAAGTTAGTAAGTTGAAAAACATCTTTGAAATAAAAAAAATTATTGCAAATGATTTAGGTTATGATGTTCTATCAGTAACCCAAAAGGGATTGAAAATCAAAGATATTCAAAGTAATGAGGGTCAGCTTTCCTCTGATTACAGTAAATACCAAATTGTAGAGATCAATGATTTTGTTATGAATCATATGGACTTATTAACTGGTTGGGTTGATTGTTCTAAGTATATTGGTGTAACAAGTCCTGATTATCGCGTGTTTAGATTTAAAAACAATATTGATTTTAATCATGAGTATTTTAAATACTTGTTACAGGGCTGTTACTTAAATAAAACCTTCTATGGATTTGGTCAAGGAGTGTCAAATCATGGTAGATGGAGATTGCCGACAGATGAGTTTTTGAATTTTTATTTTCCTATTCCTAGTATTGAAGAGCAAAATCAAATCGTTAATTTTTTAACAAGGAAAATACAAAAAATTGATGAACTCATTGATAGTAAAGAAGAGCTTCTTAACGAAATGGAACAATTTAAGAGGTCACTCATTTATGAATATGTCACAGGTAAAAAGGAGGTCATTTAATTGACTATCCAAGATAATGAAAAACGTTTTGAAGAAGATATAGAGTCATATCTCTTAAATAAAGGTGGATACATAAAGGGAAATCAAGTAAATTACAGTAAAGAAAAAGCGATTGATATAAGTCAGTTATTAGAGTATATCAGGGAAACACAAGAGAGAGCTTGGACACGGTATGAAAAAATTTATAAGGATGAAACAGAGAAAAAGCTATACAAGCGACTTAATGATGAAATAGAAACCAATGGGTTACTTCATGTTCTTAGATATGGAATTACCGATCGTGGAGTTAAGCTTAAAGTAGCTTCATTTCGACCTGAATCAACCTTAAACGAGAAGATAATTAAAGATTATAATTCAAATCGATTAACAGTAACACGTCAATTTGCTTATTCAACTGAGAATAATAATACATTGGACATGGTCCTATCTTTAAATGGAATTCCAGTTGTAGCTTTAGAATTGAAGAATCAGATTAAAGGACAATCTGTAGAAAATGCTAAAAAACAATTTATGTATGACCGGGATCCACGTGAACAAATTTTTCAATTCAATAAACGTGTGTTGGTATATTTCGCGGTAGATTTGTATGAGGTATGGATGACAACTAAATTAAACGGTAAAGATACTTTCTTTTTGCCGTTTAATCAGGGTTCTAACGGTGCAGGTGAAGTGGGTGGAGCTGGAAACCCTGTTAACCCGGAAGGATACGCAACAGCATATTTATGGGAAAAGGTTCTCGCAAAAGATAGTTTGATGGATATTTTGCAAAGATTTATGCATTTGGATGTAGAAAAGAAAAAGGTAATAAAGAATGGAAAAGAAACAACTAAAATCTCTTCAAAACTAATTTTCCCACGATTTCATCAGTTGGATGTTGTAAGGAAATTAGTGAATCATGTTCGTATAAATGGTAGTGGTGAAAATTATTTAATCCAGCATAGTGCAGGTTCAGGAAAGTCAAATAGTATTGCTTGGCTGGCTTATCATTTATCAAGTTTGCACAATGAAGAGAATAAGTCTATTTTTTCTTCGGTAATTGTTGTGACTGATAGAACCGTATTAGACAGACAGTTACAAGATACAATTTCAAGCTTTGACCATGTTACCGGGCTTGTAGAGACTATCGGTGAAAATAAATCCTCAAAGGATTTAAAAAATGCAATTAACGATGGGAAAAGAATAATCATTACTACTCTTCAAAAGTTCCCTGTTATTTATGAAGAGGTTGAAGTAAATAAAGGTAATAACTTTGCCATTATCGTTGATGAGGCCCACTCTTCTCAAACAGGGACAAGTGCTAAAAAGTTAAAGTCAGCATTAGCTGATACTGAAGAAGCATTAAGAGAATATGCGGAGATTGAGGGAGAACTAGAAGCCAATCAATTGGATCAAGAAGATAAACTTGTTAAAGAATTGTTAACACATGGAAAACATAGTAATCTTAGCTTCTTTGCCTTTACTGCTACGCCGAAAGAAAAAACATTAGAGATGTTTGGCACAAAACAATCGGATGGTTCATTTAAACCATTTCATATCTATAGCATGAGACAAGCTATAGAAGAAGAATTTATTTTGGATGTCCTACAAAACTATATGACTTATAAAACATCATTTAGAATTGCTAAAGATGCACCAGATAATCCAGAACTCCCGGCTTCACAGGGGGTTAAAGCAATTCGTAGATATGAATCATTGCATCCACATAATTTGCAGCAAAAAACCGCGATTATGATTGAGCAATTTCGTGACGTAACGAGAAATAAAATTAAGGGAAGAGCAAAAGCAATGGTTGTTACAGCCTCCCGATTACATGCAGTACGTTACTTTCACGAGTTTAAAAATTATATAAAGAAAAAAGGCTACACTGATATGGATGTTTTAGTGGCATTTTCAGGTGTAGTTAATGATAGAGATGAAGAGTTCCGAGAGTCTAGCTTGAATAAAACCAAAGATGGAAAAAGAATTTCTGAAAACCAGCTAAAAGAAGAGTTTCATACTGACAGCTTTAATGTGTTGATTGTTGCTGAGAAATATCAGACAGGCTTTGATGAACCATTACTGCACACGATGTTTGTTGATAAAAAGTTATCGGGAGTAAAGGCTGTTCAAACATTGTCCAGATTAAATAGAATGCATCCTGATAAAGAGGATACCTTTATTTTGGATTTTGTTAATGAAGCGGAGGATATTAAAAAAGCCTTTGAGCCGTACTATGAAGTAACTTCTTTAGATAAAGAAATTGATGTTAACTTGATTTATGACACTAAAACGAAATTACGTAATTTCAAGGTTTATAATGATCAAGATATACAGCAATTAGTAAAGATGTATTTTAAAGAGGGGAAACAAACAGATACGGATTTAGGAAAAATGGCAAGTGCTTTAAAGCCGATCATTAATCGTTATCAGGAGCTTGATGATGAAACTCAGTATACATTTAGAGTAACTGTCCGTAATTTTAATAAGTGGTATTCCTATATTACACAATTAACTCGTATGTTCGATAAAGAATTACATGAAGAATACGTATTTACTTCTTACTTAATTAAATTTATTCCTAAGAATAAACGGGAAAATATAAATATTGAGGATAAGTTAAAACTTGAGTATTACAAATTGGAACGGACTTTCGAAGGTAACATTGCGTTAGAAAAAAATGCTGGTTATAATGTATTGAAAAATCCTGAATCCATTGACACTGGGGTAAAGCCTCTAGAAGAAGATGAGCTATTGGAAAATATAATTAAACGTGTGAATGAGCGATTTGAAGGTAAATTTACAGATTCCGATAGGGTTATAGTAGAAGGAATTTACAAAAAAGCGGTTAGAGAAAACAAGAAGCTAAAACGATTTGCACAAAATAATGATGCAGAGATATTTGAAAAAAGTATTTTTCCAGATGTATTCGAAAGAGTGGCTCAGGAATTATATTTAGAACAAATGGGATCATATTCAAAACTTTTTGAGAACCGTTCATTTTACAATACTGTATTAGAAGAAGTGGCTAAAGAGGCCTATAAAGAGTTGAGAAAATGATCTGGAAAGTATGAAAAAAGCCCCGATACACAAGGTATATTTATTGCGTATTGGGGCTTTTCAATATTCAACAATTAACAAATAGAAATGATAAATTAATGTTACTGTTAATTTTATTTCCCAATTAAAATATCTTGATAAAGAAACTGTTTATGTTTGAAGGATTCGACCCCACCTTCAAGTAAATTTACAATGTGTAATAAAATTGATTTTTCGGTAGGATATCCAGTTGCTTCTACCCAGCCATTAGTGTTATTTGATGCCATGACAATTACCTGTTCCGCTTTGGAATTTGTAACAATTGTAGAGTTATGTGTTGCGATTATTACCTGCCGTTTTGATTTGGCTTTCCTTAAATCGCTTACCAAATTTTTATAGATATATCTATTATCTAAATTGTCTTCTGGCTGATCAATAATTAGTGGCGTATAATCATTTGAAAAATCACTGTAAGATAAAATGAATGATAACATAGCAACCACTTTTTGGCCTAAAGATAATTCTTTAACGCTTTTAAACATCTTTCCAACTGACCTGTTTGTTTCCATGTTATTTATATTAAATTCTAAATCAAATTCATCAATATCCAGTAAGTAGTTTTTTATTAGTTCGACTGCATGAGGTAATCCGTTTTCCAGTACTCTTCGGCGTATAATATCAAAAAATGTTGTTACATTATTACTCGATATATCAATAATTCCCTCGTCTACTTGTTTTTTAGATAGGGAAGAAGTATGTTTTTTGATATTCTCCAAATCTAATATTTTATTATAATTCTTTTCGCTAAGTAATAAAAAAACATTAATAGGATCAGATTTTTCACTTAAAAGAGATAAATATTCAATTAAATCTTCAATTTTTATGTTGAATTTCTCAAAATAATTATCTGAATTTTCCATTTTTACTTCTAAAATTTCAACCCAGTTAAGCATTAACTCATTAATATTTTTTTGGTAGTAGGTGATTTTTAATTGATTTACATGGTTAGCATTAAAACTGTCAAGTGTATTATATACAGTAATCTTCCTGTCTTTTAAGATAGCTGGTAACTCTTTGTATTTCTGTTTTAAACCTTTAATAGTAGTGATATTACCAACCCTCCTTTTGTCGGAAAGTACTTCATTTTTGAACATCATTTCTCGGATAAAATCAGTAATTTCATCTGAGCTGGAGGTTCTTACCAACTCATTCACAGAATATCTTCTATAAAAAAAGTTTGAAAGGAGACTTTTCTTATTCTTTGTTATTTCCTCAATATACTCTTGGTTTTGAATGATGGTTTTTTTAAAGAGCTGAATATACATTTCTAATGATATATCTTTTATTTTCTTAGGTTCAAAGATAAATTTCTTGTCATATTTATAATTGTCAAGGTCATTGTTAAAATACCCTAAGATAGAAGTATACTGCTTTTTATCCATTTTAGGAGTATTGAAAATAATATAATAATCCTCACTATTGTATGAGCAAACAACACAAACCCTTCCTTGTTTACAAATATTTTCCAAAGTTTTCTCGTCGTAAACATTTTGAGAAAGGACAAAATTGATGGTATTTAAAACAGTACTTTTTCCTGTTCCTCTACCGCCTATAAAACAATTAAGTGATTCAGAAAATGATATACTAAAATTTCCGTTTCCATTTATTCCTGAGAGAAATCCATCTTCTTCAACCACAATACCTTTAATGAATACATTTGGTTTTTCAGGTTCCTTATATTCGGTTGAAATCTCGAAGTCTCTGATTGCATTTTTTAACATTGTAAAGTTGACTTTTTGTCCTTTAATCCAAAAGGGCTTAGTTGCTAACGCATCTAAACTGTGTGAATCCTCATCTAATACAAAATTATAATCCTCATTGGTGTATCTTTTTAAATTTTCTATCACTCTCGGAATTTTATCTAAATAAGACACACCTAATAATTTATTATCTATTGAATTAAACAAACGATCTTTGTATCCACCACTTAGAAAGTCCGGCTTAAAGATATCTGAACTATTTATATGGGCAATATAGCCAATTCCGCCAAGTTCATTTATTTTTGTTAAGACATTCAAGCTTGTTTGGTATGTCCCTGATATACAATCCATTATGTTACTAGAAATCCAATTGTTTAGGAGATTAATTGTCTCTTGCTTAGCATCAAATATACCTACAACGTGACATTTATCAGCACAGGAAATTTCAATACCTAATAAAGTATCTGTATATATTTTATAAGAAAAAGAATTATTAATAATATTTATAGCCTGAACGAGCTTTTCATACCCTAAGATGGTATTGTGATCAGTAATAACAGCTAATTTTACATTCTCATCCGCCAATTTTTTGGCCATTAATAAGTATGTTAAATATTCTTTTAATGTTTCAAAATATTTATTTTGGTTTGCAATTTCCATTGCTTCTTCAAAAGTTAAGCTGTTTTCAGGAAATAGGTGTTCCTTTATGGCTATGCTAAATAAATCTTCATTTGACATTTCCGTATATTTTTCAGCTGTTAAACTTTCAAATAATCTATAATCATGAGAAGCTGGTGTATGAATATGGAATACTGATTTATGATAATCTGCGTATTTTTTTCTTTTTGAGTTGATTGCTAAATCAATATCATTAACAAAACTGTTTTTTACGAGTGTTTTATTGTAGGTTAAATTTATTTTAATTGCCTCCTAACTATTAACGCAATCCACGATTGAACACGATTATAGTATAATTTTACTAGATATTTAATAGTTCGGATAGATGGAGTAAACAAGAAAAACAATTGAAAATGATGGATCCTATATCAAGAAACCGGAAAGGGATGATCCAATGAAAAAAATACTTATAAACAAAGTACGCTGCAAAAAGTGCAATGACATCATCGAGTCAAAACATAGCAATGATTTTAAGCGATGTAAGTGTGGTGCAATTTTCATAGACGGTGGTCAGGACTTTCAACGTTACGGATGGGGAATCAATCATTCTGAAGAAAAAGCTCATCTAGAGGATTATATTGATTTTAGTTACTCTGTTTATGAAGAAAATAGTTGAATAGCTGCTAGGCAGCCTAGCGTGAATTAATAATGGGTAAGATAGAGAGTGTTCGCTTTGATAAATGGTGAATTATAAGGTAAGTAAGTAAAATCATCCTTGATATTTATGGATTAGTTTGGAATAATATATTTGCATGAAGCGGCCTCTGGCCGGAAATTTTTATGGTTTTTGGTAGGAACCATAAAAAATTAGGTCCCCCAGTTCAAAACTGTGTGGACCTTTTTACATTTTAGATTCGAATCTTACGTTAAATGAAAAGCTTTATACAATCGGGTCAGATTGTGGAGGAACTCAGGTATTTGTAGTAGACTAAATGACGCGCAATAAACAATCTCTTTTTCAGAGCATTTTGTGAAGAATTCCGCTTAAACAAACGGATAGAAGCTTAATAAGCTAATCTATAAAGAGGCATAGAACCATAAGGGTTTATGTCCTTATTAATTGAATATTCGATTGTGTAGACAAAAAACAAAAATGGCAACGTTCAATATGATTAATTAAATGCCAGCATAGTTCATCCAAGATAACTTGGTATTTTGTTGTGTTGGAAACCTTTGAATATACTAATATAAGTTATATTTTTCATTCTTTTATGTTCAAATCTACTTGTGGCTGGTTAGAGTATAATTCATTAACTAGTAGTATCAGAGCTTCATTCAATTCATATCGTGCAATTTTCCCTTTGAACTCTAAACCACGGATGTAGTCTATTTCACTATCTTGGGTGTCGAATACGCGATTCTCTTGATTTGGTAATATAGATGCAAGGTGAAGATCATGTAGCCTATCAAAAAAATTAGGAAAGCCCTCTGCTGAAAGAAACTTGTTAAAAGACTCTCTCATATGTTTCCTCATGTAAGATGCTTCATTTTCAGGGTGAGTAATTTCTCTTATGGCTTTTATCGCTTCGCCATTCAAGCCCATATAAGAACACGCCTTCTCCACTGAAAACGAGGTCTCATCAGTTTCACCAATGAGATAGCCAACATCTACACTAAAGAAATCTGCAATTAGATGCATAGTATCGAATTTTGGAAAGCCAACTTCTCCATTTTTATTTTTGGCTCCTGTATTCATCCATCGGCTGACATCTTTTTGGCCATAACTAGTTCCATATTTATTGTTTAGGGCTTCAGCAAAGGATGCTTGAGTATATCTGCCTGCATCCATACACTTTTTTAATCTAATTTTCCAGTACGTTTCCTTTTCTTTTAATAAGTCATCCATGTTATAGAGAACCTCCATTCGAGATGAATTATATACCTTGCGTAAGTCTTGTACAACCTAAAATTACGCGCTATCATTATGTTAGAAAAGCCAAAGGAACAGCAGAAAAACGAGAAAAGAAATTTTTTCATGCAAAGGGCGTATTAACAAAAAAAAGAGACTAACTGAGGTAAATACTTTATGAGAATGTCTGTTGGAATAATTGGAAAAAATAGGAATTACAGTTAAAGAAGTATATTTGTTTTTGAAAGACAAGGGCTTCCTCGATGGCGAAGAAGGCAATTGGTCCTTAACGGAACTAGGTAAGCAAGTTGGTGGTCAAATTAGGCAAAAAGATAATGGAGAGGGTGGGTTCTGTAGACGCACATGGTCAGTTTTATCGTGGGATGAAAAAATAGTCAATAAATTGAAAATGAAATAATCCAGTAGCAGTTACAACTTTATTTGCAACTATGACAATCATCCCCGTTGTTAGAGCGGAAGTAAATTAATACTGGATTAAAGCAAATTTACAAGAAATACTAAATCAAATAGCTAAGGGTGATGATTAAAATGGAAAATAACAAAAATGAAAAAGATTATGCCGAATATAACCATAATAACAAAACGGTTAGATTTGGTGGCAAGCCAGCAATTATTGTTTCAGTATTTGCAGGTGTAACTTTAGTAGGACTTGCAGGTGGAATTACATACATCATGACTAGAAATCCAGAAGCAACAAAAGAGGTAGCAACTAAAGTATTAAAGGAAGTAACGAAACACGCAGCATAAAAACATCAGTGATAACTTTGGAAAATGCACTAAGCATTGTAGCGGCTTTTTTCATTAACTTCTTAATTTATGTGATATAGATCAGACCCAATCGACTTTTCATAAGTAAATTTGTTGTTTTTAATGAAACGGCTTAAAAAGGGGTAATGCGTAAGATAAAATAATAATGTATGATAGATTTTATTTTCTTTTTCTTTTATGAACTAATTTAATAGAAGGGCCTTTTGGTCAAGGTATCAGTTAAAAATCATCGGTAAGATGCGTGACGAGAACAATCGTTGGCATTCTTAGCGATGTTTTTTTATATAAAAAATTAATGGAGGGGTCCAAATGAATCAAATGGAAACGTATTATGTAGTAAGAAGAACGGAAAAGAAAGATGAGGAATTTGCTGTGATTGATGCAATGTCACTGGATGAAGCGAGGGCGATCTTTGGAGTTCGGCATAAAGCCGATAAAGAGGCAATGACAGAAGGAGAGGCATTTTACATTTTTCAAACAAACGAAATGCTGATGTTGGATGAAAATCATCGGCTAGTATTTCCGAAAGGTTTAATGAGCATTATTGAAAAGTGGTAGCAATGAAGGGTTAAAGATATGAAAAAGATGGCTTCTGTTGTTCTAACAGAAGTCATTTTTTTGTAATCATTACTTGCTACCAAGTGGATAATTGTATGACAGTTTAAACTTATGTCCTAAACAAGTGTTTCAAGTATAACTAATAATATATAGTAACGATTAATAGTAACTAATATTAGATACTAGATGGAAGAATAAAAATACAATTTAATAAAATGCAGAGTTTCCATATGTTCTTCATGGTATCTATTATTAGTTACCAATTTCCTGATAGGCAGTTTTGGAGCGAATAAAGATCGTAAAAGTATATTACTTTGTATAATGGTTACCATTCATCGTAACGAATTGAAAAAAGGAGAAAAAATAGAAAGTATGGGATGATGAATATATTGATGCAACTAGGTTTCGTCATGGTATCTACTAATAGTAACGAGGAGCTTTTCTGTGAGGTATTTTTTAAAACTTATGTATGCGAGTCATTCAAAGGGAATGACTGCGAGGAACAGTATTTATTAAAATCTACATAATACATCGTGGACTGCATTTTCATTTTGTAGTAACGGATGAATAATGACCTTCAAATTAGATTGTTTCAATCGGTCACTTACAGCAGAATCAGCTGCAAATTGATTAATAATATTTTTACCTCTTTTGATTCCATCCGTAAATTGAGAACGATTAGAAAAACTATTATCTGTAATAACAATATCCATAATGTGAAGTTGTTCGGGGTTCTTTTCCGCCCATTTTGCATATTTAAAAACTTTTTGTATTAATGTTTCGATTGGTTCTGTTCCCATATCCATTTCAATATTAATATAGGCATCCTTTGCATAATTAGATTTTACCTCAATTATCCAATCTGGTTTTACAAAAGTCATTGTTTTCCCTATTATATTACTTCTAGATTTATTTTCTGTCATATACCTACCAATTTTTGCATGATAAGCTCCGTTATTCTGTTTGTGTAAATTATTAAAATTAGGTATCCACTCCGTATATGGCAGAAGTGAAGGTGATAAAGAGTAATATGTTTCATTGTACAAAAAAACATATTTTGTTTTCTTCTGATTTTTGTGTTTGATTACCTCAAAATTTAGATTGCATAATATATTGATTGCAGCTTGTTGTGTGGCTAAGAAGTGTAACAAATTTTGCTTTTGATTAAATTTATAAATCTTTGATTTGTTATATGAGCTAACTAATAAATTGTTTTCTATTAGTAAGTCTATAGCTTTACTACCAATACAAAGATATTTAAAACGCTCTCCATTAAAACCTTCGTTAAATTGGCTGCTACGAATTAGATGATATTCTTCATATTTCCGGATTCGATTTTTAAAGCTATACTCTTTAATTTTCATTTCGAATAAAAATGTTGCAGCTTGATAGAATTGCTGCAATGTTAATAATCGTTGTTGTTCTAGAAATTCCAATAGCTTTAGATCTACTTTGGAAAGTTCTAATCGTTGTCTTGCATTTTTCTTTAATACAATTTTGTCCAGCATTGTTTTTTCTCCTTTCTTTAGGGTGAATGATATTTGTTTGACAGAACACCTTTGGAGTATTATTTTTCACTATTATTGTCAGCACAAAAAAACTCACTCCAAACATTGCCAATAACGTGAGTAATAGACTTTTCACAAGTAATATACTTTGACGGATCAATCTTACTCGACAAAGTATATTACTCGTGCATTACTTTTTATTAAAAAGTGTTCTTTAAATAGTGTACTTTTGGATTTTGATATTTCTAGTCATTAATGTACAACTTGGAAAAAATTAAAATATCGTAAGGAAACGGAAATTATAAAAGACAATTTTTATTGGCAAAAAATGAATTTTTGAAAGGCATTAGAGAACAAGGTTTAAGATGGAATGCCAAAGCAGTCGGTTTATACAGATTTTATAAAATGGACTTACTAAACAATCGGGCCATATAATTGAGTAACACCTATAAAGAAAGTTATTGATAATACATAGTAAGTTAATTAACAATGTTATTGTGAAATATAGGAGAAATTATGACTGATAATTGTTGTACACCCAAACCAAACCTAACGGAACGTTCCCAATTAGATATAAACAATACCAAAAATCCCCAGAATAGATGGTCCGGATACTCAGAAAGAAGCAATAAAAATCGACTCTTATGATCCTGACAGTCCAGAGGGTTACATGGTATTTACAGTAACAGTTCATAATAAATAATGGTTGGATAACCAAAAAGGATGATTACCTAATAGAAAAGTAATCATCCTTTTTTAGTTTCAAAGTGCTAATTTCATGTCGATTTATTCTTTATTCAAATATCCATTTGACTATTTGTTTATGTAAACGTAAAATAGAAAATGAAATTTAACATTCAAATAAATATTTGAATGTTAATGAGTATTAAATTATTAATAAAAAATAAAGGGGTTGAATCAGGTGGATTTAATTTTAATAATCATCTCTGCTCTTGGTGCTTTTATTGTAACCAATATTGATGATATTTTTGTCTTGATGATGTTATTCTCTATGGCAAGGTCACAATCTAAAACAAGTAATGGTCAAACGGTTAACAAGGTTTCGAAACGTATTAACTCAAGAGATATAGTAATTGGTCAATATCTAGGTTTTGCACTTCTAGTTTTAATCAGTCTTTTAGCAACCTTTGGGATAACACTTCTTGCTGATCAATGGGTTGGTTTACTTGGCCTAATTCCAATGTATTTAGGAGTTAGACTGTTCATCAAAGGTGAAGATGATGATGATGATAATATTCTTTCTAGGTTAAACAAATTTAATAAGTTTTATTTAAGTGTAGCCTTTATCACTTTTGCTAATGGTGGAGACAATATTGGAATTTATGTTCCGATTTTTTCAACGTTAGAAACAAATCAATTAATTATTACTGTAGTTACATTCTTTATAATGGTTGCAATTTGGTGTTTACTGGGTTACCGTCTTGCGAGATTCAGATTTGTTTCTGAAACACTTGAGAAATACGGGCGATGGATTATTCCAATTGTATTTATAGGATTGGGAATATATATCATGCTAGAAAATGAACTATTTACTTCTTTGATAAATCTATTCAAATAATGTAACAGTTTTGATCGTTATGATCATTTGCTAATATAAGTAGGTTTGGATATGGAATTTATTGAGTTATTTAATTTTTTATCCATTATTCAAATAATCATTTGAATAATGTTAGGGTAATAATATATAATATATTCAAACATACACTTGAATAAAAGGAGGGATAATGAGTAATGAGTAAGAAAGATACTTGTGATATTTATTGTTATGACGAAGCAAAAGTCAAACGAATACAAGGTGAGATGCAAAAAGAAGATATATCTAGTGTTTCCCAATTATTTAAAGCACTTGCAGATGAAAATAGGGCAAAAATTTCCTATGCATTATGTCAAGATGATGAACTTTGTGTGTGTGATGTAGCTAATATCATTGGGGCTACTGTTGCAACGACATCTCACCATTTAAGGACCCTTCATAAACAAGGGATTGTAAAATACCGAAAAGAAGGCAAACTAGCCTTTTATTCGCTTGATGATGAACATATTAGACAGTTAATGGTTATTGCATTAACTCATAAAAAGGAGATGAAAGTCAATGTCTGAACAAGCTAAAATAAACAACCAAGAAGCTAAAACTTACAGAGTTCAAGGACTCACCTGAGCAGACTGTTCAAAAACGTTCGAAGAGAACGTGAAACGTCTGGATGGCGTTTTGGATGCACAAGTTAATTTTGGTGCTGCTAAAATAACAGTTGTAGGAAATACAACGGTTGAAGCGCTTGAAAAAGCAGGAGCTTTTGATAACTTAAAATTACGAGATGAAAAAGCACAAAAAGTAGAACGTGAACCTTTTTGGAAGCAAAAAGAAAACGTTAAAGTGTATATTTCAGCCCTATTATTAATCGTTAGTTGGTTATTAGGAGAACAACTCGGAGAAGGTCATATTGTACCAACAATCGGATATGCGGCATCTATATTAATTGGTGGCTACTCCTTATTTATTAAAGGCTTTAAAAATCTAAGCAGATTTAAGTTTGATATGAATACTCTTATGACAATCGCTATTATTGGGGCTGCATTAATTGGTGAATGGGGAGAAGGAGCAACAGTTGTTATTCTCTTTGCCATTAGTGAAGCTTTAGAACGCTATTCTATGGACAAAGCTCGTCAATCCATTGAGTCCTTGATGGATATAGCTCCAAAGGAAGCTTTAATACGACGTGGAAATCAAGAGTTAATGATTAGCGTTGATGACATTCAAGTAGGCGACATTATGATCGTGAAACCGGGTCAAAAGTTGGCTATGGATGGAATCGTTGTAAAAGGGACATCTACCTTAAACCAAGCTGCGATTACAGGTGAATCTGTCCCGGTGACAAAGACCATTGATGATGAAGTATTCGCTGGTACTTTGAACGAAGAAGGATTATTAGAAGTAAAAGTAACTAAATTAGTGGAAGATACTACTCTTTCGAAAATAATTCATTTAGTAGAAGAAGCTCAGGCAGAACGCGCTCCTTCTCAAGCATTTGTTGATAAATTTGCCAAATATTATACTCCGGCAATTGTTGTATTAGCCTTTTTAATCGCTATTGTCCCACCATTATTTGGCGGAGATTGGAGCGAATGGATATATCAAGGGTTATCCGTACTAGTCGTTGGTTGTCCTTGTGCATTAGTTGTTTCTACGCCTGTTTCTGTTGTGACCGCAATAGGAAACGCAGCAAGAAATGGTGTTTTAATCAAAGGTGGAATCCACCTAGAAGAAGCCGGTGCATTGAAGGTTATTGCTTTTGATAAAACAGGAACATTAACAAAAGGGGTTCCAGCAGTAACAGAAATCGTAACATTTGGCGGAAATGAAAATGAGTTATTGACCATCACAGCAGCGTTGGAAAAAGGATCACAACATCCACTTGCTTCAGCAATTATGAAAAAAGCAGAAGCAAACGGATTAAATTATAATGAAGTATCTGTTGAAGATTTTCAATCTATAACTGGTAAGGGTATAAAAGCAAAAGTTAAGGACGAGATGTATTATGTAGGAAGTCCTAGTATGTTTGAGGAAATTCTTCCAAATGGTATAGATAAAACCATTTCTGAACAAATTTCAACCCTACAAACACAAGGAAAAACGGTCATGATTCTTGGAACCGTCAACGCAATTCTCTGTTTAATTGCTGTGGCTGATCAAGTAAGAAAAACATCTAAAGAAGTTATTCAAAAACTTCATCAACTAGGAATTGAAAAAACTGTTATGCTTACTGGTGATAACCAACGTACAGCAGAAGCAATTGGTAAAGAGGTTGGTGTATCTGATATTAAGGCCGATCTCCTTCCAGAAGATAAATTGAACTATATTAAACAACTTCGCGAAAAGTATCATAGTGTGGCGATGGTTGGAGATGGAGTAAATGATGCTCCAGCTCTTGCGGCATCAACAGTTGGGGTTGCAATGGGTGGAGCTGGAACGGATACAGCACTTGAAACAGCCGATATTGCTTTAATGTCAGATGATTTAAGTAAATTACCGTTTACGATGAAACTAAGTCGAAAAGCATTGAGAACCATTAAGCAAAATATTACCTTCTCTCTAGTAGTTAAAGCTATTGCTTTACTTTTAGTTGTACCGGGTTGGTTAACGTTATGGATAGCTATATTTGCCGATATGGGGGCAACATTGCTTGTAACTTTAAACAGCTTACGATTATTAAAAGTTAAAGAATAAAATACTGTTTCATATAAAGGGATAATGGTTTTATTATCCCTTTATATGATTTCTTACTGAATGAAAAGGTATGATGCTTCAATGTGATTTTTCGCCCTTCTTGTTTTTAAAAAAGGGATACTCTTAAAGGATATTTAAATTCAGTCATTCGGAAGTGAAGATAATGAATAATTCTTGGAATCGAGTGATTTATAAAATTTGGTCTCCAATTTATGATAAGATTTTTAATTCGGGTGTTTTTTTAAATGCACGCAGACAAATATTTCTAGATATCCCCTTTCATAGTAATCAAAAGGTACTTTTTGTTGGTGTAGGAACAGGTGCTGATTTAGAGTTAATAACTCAATCTGATTTAGATATAAAGGCAATTGATTTTTCACCTGATATGCTTAAAAAGGCAAGTGCGAAATTTAAAAATTCACCTATTAAATTCATAGAAATGGATGCTCAAAATATGGAGTTTGATAATGAAACATTTGATTATGTAGTTGCTAGTCTAATTCTTTCTGTAGTGCCTGATGCAGATAAGTGTTTAACAGAAATGACGAGGGTTTTAAGAAAAGGAGGCAAAATAATTATTTTTGACAAATTCGTATCTGAAGAACATAAATTATCTTTTTCAAAAAAGCTTCTTAGACCACTAATAAAAGTATTAGGAACAGATATTGGATTGAATTTTGAAGATCTGTACCGTAGAAATAGTATAAATCTAATGATAAACGAAGATAAAAATGTAATGATGAATGGAATGTACAGAAAAATAATAATTAGTAAAGTTAGTTGATTATGTTTGAGCAAATTAAAAATTTCAAAATTACCTTTTACTCTTTACCCTGTACTATGGTACAGGGTTTATAATTTATCTGAGGTGAATGAAATGAATTATCGCATTAGTGAACTTGCAGAAAGGTGTGGGGTCAATAAAGAAACTATAAGATATTACGAAAGATTGGGTCTCCTTTCGGAACCTTCTCGGACAAAAGCTGGATATAGGATGTATCCAGAAGAGTCTGTGGATCGCCTACAATTTATTAAACGAATGCAAGATTTAGGTTTTTCTTTAGCCGAGATCGATAAACTACTTGGAGTTGTTGATAAAGACGACGAACGATGTAAGGATATGTATGATTTTGTTGTTCATAAAATTGATGAAGTTCAAAAGAAAATTAAGGATTTAAAAAGAATCGAACACATGCTAATTAATTTAAAAGATTGTTGTCCTGATGAAAAATCTCTACATGAATGTCCTATTATTGAAACTTTGATGAATTAGAAAAGATAGCACAAAATATGTATCATAATAAGGTGGGAGAATGATGTCAGATTGTTGTAATAACACTAAAGAAATTAAAAATGAAAATGTTGTAAAGTGTCCATCTTGTAAAAATAGATCTAAAAATGTAAAGTTGATAACATTAAAATCAATGCTTAAACCATCTGCATTAGAAACATTAAATGCTAAAGAAAATCACTATTTTTGTTCAACCAAAGATTGTGATGTAGTCTATTTTGATACGAATAATAAAGAGTACCTTTTATCTGACATAAAGGTGGTCGTTCATCAAAAAGATGCCTCAGTAACTACACCAATTTGTTATTGTTTTGATTGGACAAAAGAGAAAATAAAGGAATACGTAGAAAAAGGCCTTACTCCTAATCCAGTAGAACATATTCGAGAGAACATAAAGGAAAACCGATGTGGTTGTGATGTGAATAACCCTCAAGGTAGTTGTTGCTTGGCAAATGTTACAAGCTATATCAAAGAACTAACCTAACCTGTATATACTCAATTAAAGGGCGCTTTGTTTCAACTGGATGTAAGGCATTTTTTCTAATTCAAATAACAGGGGTAACTTATATAACACAATAGGACTTGGACAGGTCTATTTAAAAACTTACTAGAATTAACAAAAAATGTCTACTAATCGGGATTAATGGACACTAGTTATCGTTAAATTCTACCTCACTAATATCTACCTCTTTAATGATAACATCTTTATTCGGATCTGGATCATAGTCTAAAAGAAGAAATAAAAGCAGTATTAAGATAAGGATAAGAGCAGTGAAAATTATCTCCTTAGTATTTTTTTTCGAATCGTTATCTTGTTGTTGCTTTCTATAATTCGACTGAATTTTTTTTGTGTTATAATCTTGTTTCATAATAATCCCACCTAAAGATATATACAGATTAGTAAGTATTTCTCCATTTGATATAACAAACCCTTTAAGGACAAAAAATTTTCAATAAATGCATTAACAGAACATAACGTCAAAAATATCAAGGAAGTATTAGCACAATAAAGAAATATTCTTTCTTTTATATTAAGATTTCCCACAATCGGGCGCTTTAATGAAGTAACTAAGGCCAAATTTCTCAATTACAATACTGAGAAATTTGGCTTTTTATATTTTAATTACCATAACTTTGTAAATTATTATTCTCCTTACTCTGCCATTCCCTTACAATAGAGAATTAGATAAGAACTTTACAAAGTGCAGAAAAATGATTGTCAAAGACTGACACAAAATTATTTATACACCCTTAAATTCTCTTTTTTATATTCAATACTTTCCTTTCTATATTTAATCATATCCCGTAAACTTATTAATTCTTTAATAACAAATTCATAGTTGCCCGTGGGTTCACCCTTAGTAGCAGCATTTGCTGATTTGTATAAAAAGTGATTGATACGAGTATATATTTCATTGTCTATGATGCTTATAATTTCTTGACTCCGTTTTTCATTTTCTACTGCTTTTTCGTACAAATCTTTGGGAATTGAATTGGCTAATTCTTTATGTAATTGAGTGGTCTCGTTTTTATAGTACTCGTTTGATTCATTAAAAGCATCGAAATATTTTTTAATCAAGTTTGAATGGTTATTTTGAATTTCAAGTATCATTGCATTTATTTGATTACCTAATTTCAATGCATATTCTTCTTCTGGTGTTCCTTTATATAAGTTGAGGAATTTATCGAGAATTTCATTTTCCATTTTACTGATCTCCTTTAGATAATCTACATTTTTAAATTTAGTTAAGCGTCTGTCCACAAATGTTTTTATTTTTTTTAAAAACGTCCCCCCAAAACCTCCCCCAGATCGTTGGGGGAGAATACATTATTCTACAAAGCAGAAAATAAACAAAAAACCCTAGAACCATTGATATATCAAGGTTTCTAGGGTTTTTGAATATGCTATTTACAAAGCATATTAATTAACGAGAGTAGAACTCAACGATAAGAGCTTCGTTAATTTCAGCTGGTAATTCAGAACGTTCTGGTAAACGAGTGAATGTACCTTCTAATTTATCTGCATCGAAAGTTAAGAAATCAGGTACGAAGTTATTTACTTCTACTGCTTCTTTAACAACTTCAAGGTTGCGAGATTTTTCACGTAAAGTGATAGTTTGACCAGATTTAACGCGGTATGATGGGATATCAACGCGCTTGCCATCAACTAAGATGTGACCATGGTTAACTAATTGACGTGCTTGACGACGTGTACGAGCTAAACCTAAACGGTAAACAACGTTATCTAGGCGAGTTTCTAATAAGATCATGAAGTTTTCACCATGCTTACCAGTCATTTTGCCTGCGATATCAAAAAGATTACGGAATTGACGTTCGTTCACACCATACATGTGACGAAGTTTTTGTTTTTCTTGTAATTGTAATCCGTATTCTGATAATTTTTTACGTTGGTTTGGACCATGTTGTCCTGGAGCGTAAGGACGTTTGTCTAACTCCTTACCTGTACCACTTAATGAAATACCAAGACGACGAGAAAGTTTCCAGCTTGGACCTGTATAACGAGCCATAATTGACTCCTCCTTCATGTTTTTATTTGGTAAAATAAAAACAGATGTAACATGTCTTCTTATTTATTTTGTCTTCCTGTACCTTCGCCCTAGCAGCCAAGGGTTACACAATACACCATCAGAAATGATTCCTGAGGAACAAAATAGAATAAAAAGTGTATACATATGCTGCGCTATTTTACACAAAGAATATTATATGATTTTTATAGGTGAAAAGTCAAGTAGAGTTTACTATTAGTTTGAGTCAAGTATTTGTGGGAGAAATTTTTTATCGTCGGAATTTCTCTCTTTTTCAGTGTGTTTGCTATCTCTATTGTTAACGCTTTCTATACTTACTCTATTTATAGTCAGGCTGTTTTCGTAAAATTTTTTGGGATCAATAGACCGTTCCTTTCCGCTACAGGCACTTGCTTTCCGCGGGGAGGAAGTCGAGCCTCCTCGCCGTTCCGGCTGTGGGGTCTCGACCTTTCCTCTATGTCCCGCAGGAGTCAAGTGCCTTTCGCTCCAATCCACTCTGCGTTTTCTATGTTGTTAAAATCCATAACCTTTTAGAATACAGTTTACAGTTAAACGTCGACAATCCTTTTTAAAATCCTTGTAATGCTTTTAACGCATGATATAGTGGCTTTCCTGTTGTTTGACTCAAATAGGCAATGTTTTGTCTTGTTGCCTGTCCTGCTGTTTTGGTTAGTTTTTCACGGTAGTATTTTGGTTTTATATGATTTGATTCCTTCTCTTCCAATCGTTTCGTCATTGTTCCGATCAGTGTTTTAATATCTAATCCATCTTTTAAGCCAACCATGAATCGAATAAATGCATCTATTCCTTTTTCACTCCATGCCCTTCCGTTTTTCAGACGCTTGGCAAACACACTCATGGTTCCTTCTGCGCTGCCCATCGGACGCATATCACTCGTATCTATTCCTTGTTCCTGTAACCAAATTCTATAGTCTCCAAGTGCCTCGGGATATGGAGAAAGCTGGTTAATTAATGCTTCTAATCGTTCTTCTTTTTTCTCTGTATCCAGGGTCGCCACTGCACTATTTAACTCTACTAATAATCCCTCTCCATCATACTTAGCTAGCTTTTTTCGTATCGCTTTATATCTAGGATGTTCTTTAAAAATACGTTGGATTTCTCGAGCTACGTGGAATCTGTCTATCGTGAAAAAAGCTTTCTTTTGAAAATACTCTCTGCACGCAGTTATCCAACTAGCTCCGTCCCCATTGATAGCTAAAAGATGAGTAGTTGGATCGTAATGATACGTATCCATTAAAAATTGTTCTAACTCTTCCCAGAAAGGTGCTTCTGCTTTATGAATAAAATGCCGTTTTCCCACAAGACTGGCTCTCTTTCCATTCATAGACCAACCTTCATGGATAGCTGCGATCTTTTCTTCTCGTCCGCGCTTCTTACCACCTTGCCGTTTAATAAATAAGCCATCTACTTCGATAAATAATACCTTTCTTTTTGGTTCGATTGGCAAGCTCGGTACAACTTCTGTTTGTAATAAATGTTGACGAATCGCTTCATGACTAGCTACAGAGTATCCAAGTAATTTTTCTAACGTAGAAGATGCATGTCTGTATGATGGCCCAGTAACCGCCAATTCCATCGCCATTTCTTCCACAACTGGACTAAATCCTTTACCGCCCTCAAACTGTAAATATTGATCTAATAAATAGACATATTTGTTGCCGATACGATCCCAATAGTAATTTCGCTTAATTGAAACAGATCCAAATAAGGTGTCCATCTGAATCGCTCTCTTATCTTTGAGTTGATATCTTCCTTTATCTCGTTGTTCAGCTATTTCTCTGTCATACCCAGTTAACAGCTCCTCGAGAACTTCCGAAAAAGTTTCCTGTAATGTTTTAAATAAATCACTTTCTATTTCTTTTAATGTAGGTAGTTTTATGGTATTTTGTTTCATAGGGACTTTCTCCTTTTGTATGTTTTGTCCGCAAACACTACTATACAAAAAGAAAGTCCCTTTTTCTTTATTTTTGCTCATACTACCGCGCTTGCGTTTGGTTGGCGGTCTAACGACCACCAACCAAACCAGAGGGTAAATTATTTTCTACCCACAAACATTTTACTCATAC
>NZ_JVDT01000248.1:173-61355 GCF_001076885.1 Bacillus sp. 522_BSPC | reverse complement strand
TATAAATTAAAAAAATGTATATTATACTAACAACAAGAAAAATTTGTTAATATCTAATTAGGAGGTGTTTTTTAAATGAAATTAAAGGGGTTCATAGTTACTTTTGGGTCGTTTGCACTGGCAACAGCCTTACTTTACTTGCTTGGTTATGTGTTTACTATTCCTTGGTTAATGTTTCAATACGAGTACACAAATAATGCAAGTGGGTTCTTTGTTACAACAGGGTCGTTAGTTCCCTTAATAATCGGTTTGGTGATAAGTTTTATGTCCGAAAAAATTTATCTATACAAGTACCGACAAAAACTTGGTTGATTTAAACCAAGTTTTTTTACGCTCTTAGTTTAGCAACAGTTGTGAAATTTACTCGTTGACAAGAACTTAGAAGCATTTGCTTAACAACTTTTTTGGAAGGTAATTGCTTGTTTAGTTCCATATAACAATGCCAAAATAGGTAGTTATCAAGATATTTAGTTGCTACTCCTTGAAATCTATCCATCCACTTCTTCAATCGCTTGTGATAACCATTGACGTGTTGGATATGGTAAATACCTTTCTTCTTGTACTGCTTTTTACTTACGTTGATGGCTTCGTGTTGCAGACTTTTCATTTGAGCAAACTTTTTATAGTTTGTAGCGGTATCTGTGCATAACAAAGCAGAGGTATCGATGTACTTGCCCAACACCTCGTCTATTTCGATAGCAGTAATACGCCCTTTCCCTGCCTTTTGAGAGAATATTTGACCGTTTCTATCGTGAGCCACTACGACACAGATTTGCTCCTTCGATATACCTCGCTTTTTAGCAACTCCACCACGTTTGCGAGCCTTTCTGTGTGTAATCATCTTTTTTCCCTTGTCACTTTCCAAGAAGAATGTTTCATCACTTTCTACAATGCCTTGTAGAGTTTGATGACCAAGTGAACGAACCGCATTCAGGATTTTATGTCTCCAATAAAATGCCGTTGAAACGTGAATTTTAAGTGCCTTTGCTATTTTAGGCAGACTTAATCCTTCAATCATCATTTTGTAATAATCAAGCCATTTGTGAGGGTACTTAGTTCCTGATAACGGGCTACCTGTCATATCGTTAAACGATTTTCCACAATCCTTACAAAGATAGCGTTGGCGTGAACGGTATTTGCCATTACGTTTAACAGACATACTACCGCAATAAACACAAGCTAAACCGTTAGAAAAACGAGTTTCACGAACCTCGCCAACCATCTTGGAAATATCGGTTTTAGGCTCTGGAAACAGGTCTTGTTGTAGAGCTTTGAACAATTCCAATTGTTCGCTCTTGGATAAAGAATGAAAATCTTTATAAACATCGTGCCAAACCATCGCCATCAGGAACACCCTTTCCGCAATTTTTGACACCATTATACATTATTTTTTTCATAGCCACAATTTATACGAAAACAGCCTAATTTTATTTAGATCTGAACTACTGCCTAAAACATGGAATAACTCCCATTCACTTTTACTAATTAAAACCTCTTTCGCTATTATATTAAGTGCATTTGGAGCAGTAGAGTGAATCCATGCTACTACAATATCAATAGCACCATTTTTATTTATTGTTGCATGCACTTTCCTTTGTAATTCATCATGATTACTATAATCAACAAATAGTGGTGTGACATGACTATCTAAGTCTGTTTGTTCTATTAAATCCTTCATCCGATCAGAATTCCTAGCGATGATTGAAACATGATACCCTTGTTCTAATAACCAGAGTGATACCCCTGATAACATACCTGTTCCACCAACTACTAATGCATGCTTCATTAATTTTCCTCCCCATTATGATACAATTTTTATAATAACTAAGAAGGTGATTATATGAGTTCAACAAAACTATTACTAGAAAACAATAATGGAGTTTTCTTATATAAAAAAGATTTCGGCCAAGAAAGCAACTGGCGTTCAGATAATTATTATAAATTTATTTACTCTTTAATGGGAACGATAGATTACCAAACGAACAGAAGTCAGCTTACCCTTCATAATCAACATTTTATTTTATTCAACCCACTAGATGAACATAAACAATTAGCAATAGACGATAGGAAATTTTTAATTGAATTAAACCCTTCTTTTCTTAATGAGGTTTCTCAAGCTCTCTATCCTGTTCACAATGATATCCAGTTTGCTACACATATCCAGAAGAACTCTCAAATTTCAAATTGGGTTAGATTTGTATTAGATTTCGTACAACTTGAAAAAGATGACACAAAATCTATGGAAATATTTTTGGAACACAGTTTCACTCAATTGGCTTTAATGTTACTGAAAAGTGCTGTTGGAACCCATACACAAGATATAAATTTAAATACCTATAAAACAATAGATCCACAAATTTATAAAACAATATTAGCTTTAAAAGAAGATTATCAGCATTCTTGGACCTTGAATGAGATGGCAAAAGTAGCGAATTTAAGTAAATTTCAATTTGCCCATTACTTTAAAGACATCTTAGGGATTTCCCCATACTCTTGGTTACAAACTTACCGAGTCGTCAAAAGTCAGGAAATGCTAAAAAAAAATATAACACTGTATTAGAAATTGCAATGGACTGTGGTTTTTCATCTGTTACTGTTTACAATCAATTATTTAAGCGATTATATGGTATTACTCCTGGCGCTTTTCGAGAAATGGTTAATAAGTAAATACCTGAACAAATAACCATCATAATTCCGCATATTAAAAACAAGATTCTTGTAGACAAGAATGAAGAGATGAATCCGAATACTCCAAGAGAAACAGCATTTGATAAATATAGAAGAAATGCATTAAAACTAAAGCCCCTACCTAGTTTTTCTACGGGAAGATATTTCTGTAACAAATATACTCGTGATAAGCCAGATATAGGTAAGCCTATTGCTGCAACTAATATCCCTATAAAAAACATTGGAAGGCTATACGCAAATCCTAAAAGGAGAATGCCTATACCCCAAATCAGTGAGCCAAAAAGATAAATTTTCACACTTAACTTTTTCCAAATTAATGGGATAAGCAGGTTAACTGCAATTACAGCAGCACCATACCATCCTAAAAGTAAGCTGTATAATTCCTCTCCATTTGGGGTTGTTTCGATTAGTTGCAGTAATAAACCGACTTGCCATACCCAGGTATTGAAAAACACAATGATTACTGTAACTATAAATATGGTTCGAATTGTCGTTTGTTTTTTCACCCAAATTGAAAAATCCTTTATTGAGATAAATATATCACTTATTTTTCTTTGATTTGGACTTTCGCCTGTTATATTTTTTTCTGTAAATTGAATTTTATAAATAAGAATAGCACTTATAAGATATGTTAGTGCATCGAAAGTAAAAAAGTGGATAATGTTAATGGTATTCATTAAGCCTACACTAACAATAGGTCCTAATACAGTAATGCCCCTTGTAACTGTGTCAAGCAAACTGTTAACAGAAGATCTTTCCTCTTCCCTTGTAATAATGGGTAATATAGCCCTATGAGCAGGATTAAAAAAACAGCCTAGACACTGAATAAGAAAACTCACTATTATTAAATGCCAATAGTTCAGCAACTCTAATTGTTGAAATAGCACTAATGATAATATTAGAGGTACTCTTATAAGATCGATTCTTATTAATATCCTTTTTTTATCTACCCAATCAGCAATTACTCCCCCGATTAATCCAAATAAAAGATAAGGGACTACTTGTGAGATTGCAACACCAGTTGTATGTATACTTGATTCTGTCATCTGATAAGTTAAAAATAGGAAGGCTAACCCAGATATAACATCCCCCAAACTAGAAGTCCCAGCTCCTAACAAGTAAAATAATACATTTCTATTATTTTTTATAATTTTTAAATACACATTAAATCACCTCTTCCCTGAGTGTACTTTTTATTTGAGGTGATTTCTTTACTAATCTTGCTAGATTTTCTTGCAAGATTATAATGTACTTACCAATGTTTATTTTTAACCTTGTACTAACCTGCCCATTTAGTTCAATAACTTCTACATAAAAAATAGCGTTAATCCTTCTAGAATTAACGCACCAGTTAGCTGAAGAAAAAATAAAATAAATGTTATTATCCCTCTACTTCTAACTTCATCATCGCACCATAATACTGTTGTGAGGTCGTAAAACAAATAAACGCAACTAACTCGCTTATTTCCTTCTCAGAAAAACAACCTTTTAATACATTAAAAACAGAATCTGGTATATCCCCTTTTTGTTTTAGAAAAACTTCTGCAAATCCGACTGTCCTATCATTAAAAACGATTTAATCATTTTTTTCATCCTTTCTTGCTATTTATATTTAATCATTGCCTTCCATTCTTTTGATTCAGCATTTGATTAATTCTTTAATAGTATGGTTGTTTGAAACTAGATTTTGTAGACATTCCGTGAATGCAAAGTCTACCAAAAAACGATTAGTCTAATTAGACAGCGAAGTGTATTCTGGCTGCGGGTCATAGCAACAAATTTTACAAAAACAGCCAAGAAAAAAGACTGCAAACTCCTGTATTTGAGCAAGGTTTTTACAGTCTTTTCTGCAATCATTCGGCAAAAGTACTGTTAGAAGTGAAAGGTAAACTTCCAAATCCAATACTACTTTCGTTACTTTTTTCATTCTAATTTTTGTTTTTTGGGTATGCCCCTTTTATTTCTGCAATTTTCCGCACGAAATGGGGCGCCGGTCTTTGGGGTTTTGGCTTGTAGAGATTCAGACCGCCCCTACTCTTTCTTGTGGAAGTTTTGGTTTTGTATTGCTAACCGTTATACAAAAGCATACAATAAAGAAAAAAGAAAGGTGGAATGATTTATGGCAGCTAAAACTGCAAATGTCCTCGCTCGTGTTGAACCAGAAATAAAAGAAAAAGCTGAAGCAATCATGTCACAATTAGGAGTGCCTGCTTCTGTTGTCATCAATATGCTTTACAAACAAATCATCATGACAAAGAGCATCCCATTCTCTCTCTCCATTCCCACTGCACCTATTGCTCTCGATGAAATGGATGCAAAAGAATTCAATGCCATGATGCATGCTGGGTTTGAAGATGCAAAAGCGAACCGTTCTCGTCCTGTAGCCGATGTATTTAATGACTTAAGACGGGAATTATAATCGATGGCTGAAACATACGTTGTAAAAATCACAACACAGGCACAAGAACAGCTACATCAAATTACACACTACATTGCTTCTGAACTAAAAGCCCCAGATACAGCACTGCATCTATTGGATACGTTAGAGGATGCGATTTCCTCTCTCTCCGAATTTCCACAGCGAATTGCCCTCACTGAAGAAGAACCATGGCACAACTACGGAATTCGTAAAATGCCTGTTAAAAATTTTCTAGTCTATTTCTGGCTAGACGAGGATCATTTAATTGTTCAGGTAACCGCTGTTGTTTACGGAAAACGTGATCTGATTCGTCAGCTTTCACAAATGGATATGGAATAAAGTGAATATAAAAAACCCTTTCAACGCTAACTTGAAAGGGTTTCTATTTATTTCCTCATAAAGCATTCATAATCTACCTTGAAACAAGGTTTGACTCTTCATAATATCTTTTTTCGTGATGGGGAAGTGTTTTCAGTATTTGAACTCTTGGAATCTGTCCTCAGTCATTGTCTTTCTATCTTGGCACGACTTACATAACGGTTGCCAATTGGTTTCATCCCAAAACAATTCTTAGTAACCTAGATGGCGAACACTATGGTCGACACCCATGTAAAGTTCTTGTTCTTTTTTGTTCATAGCTACTTCGATACGATTACTTATTTTCTCTGACATCTTGAGAAAATCCACAGCTTTCATAGATATACAAATATCAGAAATCAGATCGACTCCAGCAGTGCCACTGCCTCCACATGGCTTGGATGGTGATGGCAGATAATCATAGATGTAGTAGTGTATACCTTATACTTTTTATTTAATAATTATTTCTTCACGTAAAGGGCGTTACATCATGCCGCCCCTAGGTTGAGAGTGTGTAATATCTTGACCTTTTTATGCAATGAGTGTGTTATTTCAAGGATGTTACTAATCTTAGGTGAAACATCTTTAATGTGAATTTACCTTTTTCATGGGATTTATTTAGCAAAATGTTAGAAATTCATTTGACCAACAAACAAACGATATAACCTTTATGATACTTGCTTTTTTCTAAATAGTGCAGGGTTGGTGGCGAAAGCTGAAAATCTCATTTCTGATATTCCAGAACACGTTTGAGTGTGAGCGCAAGAAAGAAATTAAAGTTGCCAAGAGTGTTTACCGAATTAAATAAAACAAACAATAATTATCAGCTAACTAAACAATGTCTTCCAATTGTGGAGGTACATTCAGATAACTTTCAACAGATTTCTCCTAACTTGGTAAAAGCTCTTGTCGCATTTTTAACTTCAAATTATTTCTTAATTCGTCAATTTGGACAATTACTTCGTCATTAGATAACCACTTTTCATTAACCAATATTTTATCCCAAGGATAGTCCGGATCAAAATTCATCCATAATCCGTGCAATTTTTTTAATAGATCCCTTGCAATATATTCAACATCTTCCGATAGGTAAAGCACCATAAAGTAAAAATAATCATTCGCTTCAATAAATTTTTCTTCAGCTTCGTTATAATTTAGCCTCTGTAATCTTTTATGTAACAAAAAAATAGCATTATTTTTATCTGTATCCCAATGACTTAAAATTAGTTCGATATCATTAGATGTGAAAAGCTTATCCTGCATGAAAGATTCAATATCTTGAGCATTAACATTTTCAAATGTTAATACCCTTTGTGTTCCTCTTAACCTCCTAATTGAACCATTGCATATTTCTATAAGTTTATAAAGTTCTGGGTAACACTCGTGTCTTTTAGTTGTATATAATTCAAAATTAGTGAATAGTTGATTCTGCTTTAACTTTAGTTCCTCTATCTCAACATCAAAACTCCGCTTATGGGATTCAAGATCCTTTTGAATATCTGCCTTTACATTTTCAGTAAGTTTAGTAATCTCAGCTATGTCCTCTTTGGTAGCAAGGTTTTTGCCTTTTTCTTTCATGTAACTTGGCAGAAATTGTTTTATAAATAAACCTAATAAAAAAGCAACAATTATTAATAGGATTTCATTTATATATTCCATATAAACCTCCTAAACTTATCTATTCTCCTATAATTTTAGCTGTTTAAAATCTATCTTTCATTTCTAATTCTTGATATTGATCTAATATAGTGTGTTTTATATCAGTTCCATTATCAGTCCAACATATGAACCATTCTTCTTTTCTACTGCGCTCTGACATCTTCTCCATATAAAAATCCCATACCACTGATAGATTATTTTCTCTTAAATATTTTTCTAAATAGTCAGCTCTAAATAATAAATTACTTTCATATCCCATATACTCAGCATCAAAGGCTACTAAATTATTCTCACTATCTTTCCAAATTCCCTCTGATATTTGAAATAACTTAAAAAACTTTACTAAATTAGCATTTGGCATCAGGTAGCTACAAGAATTTCTTTCTCCAGAATCAGGACTAATATTTGTTTCCCACAAATATTCCCATATTGCATCTTCACAATCAATATCTTCAAACCTATTTTTATAAAACATATCAGAGAAGGATGGATGCCAATAATGTTCAAATGCAAATACACTATACGCATTTGCCCAAGAAACACTTATATCTCCTTTCTTTTCTGATTTCAAAGCAATATATTTTTCTTTGTCTGAATTAGATAAAAACACTCCCTTTGCCTTTATGCAAAATTCATCCTTATCAACAAATTTTTTACCATTATCTCTGCTTTGGACAAGTAATTGGGCTAAAGATATATATTTATTACCTTCATACTCGATAAATATAAATTCATCAAGCTTATTAAACTCTTCTTTATTTTGCGCCCACATTTTATCTGGTGTATATGGCAAATATGATTTAATTAATTTTTGTTGATTACTATTTTTTGTTGGGTACTCCAATAAACTAGGATCAATGTCTCTTAGGAATGGATCCCAAGGTCCATTGTAATTTTTGTAATAATCTTTCTTGATTCCTAGAAAATGATCTTCTTCTTTAAAAGTTACTTCATTTTCCTCGACAATCAGTTCTATATCTTCTCCTGATTGAGTTTTAAATTTTTTATCCATATATGAATATATTCTTTCATTTTGCAATTGCTTATATTTTTGATATTCAGGAGTATATAACTTAATTTCTTTATATATAGGATAGTTATCTGTTAATTTAGCTAATAATTCATATAATGCAATCCATTGATATTTTTTACCAATACGTTCCACTAGATTTTCATGTCTATTATAATTTCTTAAATTTTTATCATAGTAACCATGTGTTTTTTCATCATATCCATAGTCAATAATCCTCATTGTAGCAATATTGCTTAAATCTTGGTCGTTAAATTGATTTCCCCAATCAGATACTACACTTCCTAAAACATATCTTCCAAAATCCCCATAAGCTGAAGTTCCTCTTCCGTATTCTGTTGTCATAGATCTTACTATCGCATGAAACCCACTAAACGCTTCCCCTGCTACTTGCTGCATTTCTGTTAACTTTTCATCTACATCTTCTAAGGTATACAGTTTTTTATACCAATTACTAGAATATGGAGGGTTTATTTTTTCAAATTCTTCAAGCTTAATAAGCCCTATATTAGCAGCAAATAAAATTATACCTCTCGCATAATCTCTTATTAAGACATTAGGATAAACTTCATCCTGATTAAATATTTGAGCATAAATTATATCAACTATTTTCTCTAGTTGAGGTACTTCCTTAGATCTTAGAATTGCCCCATATGCACTTGCCAACAGTCTTTCCAATACATATGGATCATTAACATCAATAAATCTATTAATATTCTGAAAAATAATCGATGGTTCGTTAATATATAGTTTTACTAGAGCAGTAGTAGAAGTATCTCTTAGCTTACGGTCCGTACTTGTAAAAAACCAAATAATGGTCAAAGACAGTAATTCAAGATTCTCATATTTGAAGTGTTGAATGCTTAAATTTTGTTTTAAAATAACTTCTACCAATCGAGTAGGCACTTCTGAATTATTATTTATAGATATAGTCCAACTTCCATCCCTTATAGCCATTGTTATAGGATAAATGTTATCATGTAAAAAATTTGCATTTAAGGGGGATTCTATAAGAAATGACTGCTTTAACAAGTTTTCATAAACTAAACTTGTTAAATTTGTACTTTTTTGTCTTAGACATAAATTTATCCAATACAAAGTTCTTTCGTTTATATATTTTACATTCCTCCATGAGATACCTCGAACAAAAGATTCTGCTACATTAAAAGTTATAAGTTTGTTATCAACTAAATCAAGTAATTCTATGTTTAACTTCTCAGGTAGTATTATCGAGAGACTCTCATAAACTCCATAATAATATGGATTATCTGATAACAGTATTTTTTCAAAAGTTCTTTGATCCTCTTGCTGATGTTTTTCTAATAATACTAAGGAAATATATATATCTGCAAATCTTTCATAAGTAAAATAAGTTAAACTTTCACCACGATACCCTGAATTTATTGATAAAATATTTTCTTCTTGTAAACCTAAAATCAGCTCTCGATATCCAGCTGTATAAGGCCTCGCCAGTCTGGATATTATTTCGTAGAGTTCGGTCAATTTAATGAAATTACTTTTTTCTTCAATAAATTTCGCAGCAATTTCTCTCAATATTTTATCAACCAGATTTAACGAGCTTGTATATGAAAATCTTTGATCTAGCGATAATTTACGATTAACCTTTTCCACATATCTGTCCAATACCTCAACTATACTCCAACCTCTATATCCCACATATTCTTCTTGAATTGCTTCACAATAAATCTGTAAGAACAGAGGGTTGTAACACTCATTTTCCAAAGATGGGAATGCCAATGGATTTATTCTATAGTAATTGAAAAAAGGCTCTAAGGCTTCTAAACTTAAATTCTTAAATCCCTTGTGTTCAATTTTAAGTAATGGAAATTCTCCCTCAATATTCTCAGGTAGTACGCTTCTAACATAGTTACTTCTAACAGATAACACCACAGCAATATTTTCAAATTCTTTAATGGAATTTAAAAAGTTCAACAAGTAATTTTTCCAGAAATATTTACCTGCTCCTTCATTTAAAGCATCTATTAAAATTACAGTTCTTTTATTTTTTTTAACAGCTCTATCATTAAATTCTTTCAGAAAAGACTCTTTGGAACCTTTATAATCAATCAAATTAAACATTTGTTTAAATGGATGGTCATGAGTATTTAAATGTTGACCTAAAAATAAGAACACACTATGGCCTTCCCGCTGCAGTCTTTTAGCGTTATCGGCTAATAAATGCGATTTACCTATTCCCGCATCCCCATACATCAATAAATAAGGCTCATTAATTAACATTGGTCGTACCAAGTCTATATAATCATTTAAATCTCTTTCACATTTATGTATTGTGCTAATTGGATTGATTAACTCTTCTCTTGCATTCTTTCTACCTTCTTCATATAATTTGTGTCGTATTCCAGCTACTTTTACCATAAAACTATTAATTTCTTCAGAGAAGTACTTAAAATTACTGTTTAAATAGAATTTTTTATTATCGCAATCAATTCCATTTAAATAATGTAAAAACTCATCAATAAACTTTCCATCATTGTACCCTAAATCTATTATATGTTTATTGAAAGTGCTACTAAACTCCTTTATACTCATTTGTAAGGTACCTAGTAATTCTCTAAATTTAGTAAAGACTCGTTTATTACTTGCTAGAGAATCAAATAAACCGTTAAAATCCGTTTTTACATTGGCATCTGAAATATACCTTTTCCCTAAATCCAAAATGTTTCGTTCTAGGATCTTTTCTAAGTATTCGTCTGTGAATTTTTCCAAATAAGATCTTTCTTGAATTTCTAACAAATTATTCTCAAAATACTCTTGCAATACCTTGTTGTTTTCTACAATGGTATTTTGGATATTAGATACAATACTCATTTCATTTGACTTAAAACTTTTATCTCTATACTCTTCAAGATATGTGATTAAATCATTAAGATATTGATTTACAATTGGATGATTGTTTATTTCTTCTAAATGAACTGATTTTCTATAATTATTTATTTCATTGGTTGCTAGTTTAGACAATTGCTCAACAAAAGCAACTTTAGTAACTGATCTATAACTAGCCCCAAATACGTAGTTAAATATTAATAGTCCATTCTTTTCATCATTTAGAAACTTTTGAAATGAATTTGAATCAACAAATGTATCTTCATACTCTTTTCTGAAGTCTTTTATCTTTTTAAATTTTCCTTTGATTTTCCACTTTTCTATTAAACTTCCACTTATTAGACCTATTAATTTCCCGATTATAGGTTTAATTATAAACGAAATATCCACCATTCATCTCTACACCCCTTCCAAGCTGGTCACTTAATATTCTTTACTATTTTCAACTGTATAAATTAAAGTATTTGTACTGTACAAATACCTTATAATTTTTTATCCTAAAATACCATCTTTCGAGATTCCGAATAACAGCCCATGCGATTCTACTTGTTTACTTAAAACTTTTGGAAAGAATTTTATTGCATCATAATGTTTATTGAGAAAGAATTTTGGATAAGACTAATTTTCATTTTGCACACCTCATTTTAACTCCAAATACTTTTTGTTTCTTAAAGGAGGCTTCCAGCTTTTACAACTATTATCACTATTTCGTAGGACCAGTAGCTCTATCTAGTTTTTAAATCAGCAATCAATGATTCTACTGATTTTGTTAATGATGGATTTTCATATGTAACGAAAAGCTGATCAGGAAAGTAGTCATCATAAACCGCCTGCTTCTCTAACCAACGGGTATCGTAATCATCCTTACCAATCATCCCCAAATGCTCCCAGTAATACTCTTTACCGTTTATTGTAATGGTGAAATCAGGGGATATTCGATTATCTCCATTGTAATACATTTCTTTCTCATATTCGTATTTAATATTATGTTGATGTAACAAGTTTGAAATGATTACCTCGGATTTTGAGCGTACAAGATCACCTTTTGTCGTTGAATAAATTTTGCCAAGTAGAAACTTAGGAACTCCTAAATGCCGCCCAATTTCCTGATGTAATTCCCTTGAATTTCCACAGTTTTCAAGGATATGAACAAAGTAATCTAAATGGGCGTGCTTAAATTCTTGTTTATCTTTCCCGTATTGCTCTAGTCGCTGCAATGCTTGTTCATCAAGTTCTTCTAAATTACTGTGAATAATTAAGCACTTCCCAAGGCTTTTTTCCAGTCTCACCCGATCAGTTACAATGGATTCAAAAATAATGTCGCTAATTTCTTTGGCGGACTTACCGCTTTTTTTCATTGTGGTGATAATATTTTTAGTTTTCGTTAAGGACATTAAAGTTGTTAACTCAGAATCATTTACATTAGAAAAAACATCAAGATTCGTAATACCTTTTGCCACAATTTCAATTATCCCATTATCCACAAAATAAGGCAGACATTTTTGTATATCCTCGTCATCAAAATAGGAAAGTGTTTTATATCCTATTTTGTTAGAAGTCATTTTGGTAAATGCTTCTTTCAATTCATCAATAGTAGGGAAGGATTTATTAATAAAATGAGATTTTTTGACCTCTATATTTTTGTTTGAATATAACAGATAAGCATTAGATGCCTGTTTGTCACGAGAGGCTCTCCCAACTTCTTGATAATATTGGGCAACTGATTCAGGGATCATAAAATGAATTACAACACGAATATCAGGAATATCTATGCCCATTCCAAAAGCATTTGTTGCAAATACTACATCTAATTCATTGTTTTTAAAGCGTTCTATAATATTTTGCTTCTCTTTGGAGGACACCTCTCCATGGAAATGCGTTGCCCTAATGCCTTTCTCTATGGCTAATTTCGCCAAATCTTCAGTACTGTTCTTTCCTTTTACCCGATATATATAGACAAGAGTCTTTTCGTTCTGATGAATCTTGAGCAATTGCCATAATTTTCCTAGCTTTTCATCCTCTTTAATGAATTTAAAGGTCTTCAATTCAATTTCTGTTCGGACAAGCAAATCACTTTTTATTACTGCTCTATTTTTTATTCGAAAAGATTCACAAATGTCAGCTACTTCCTTTCTATTTAAAGTAGCCGATAAACCAAGTATCGTTGGCCAATTATCACCATAAACATTATCTAGAAAAGTGGGGATATGCTTATAAAATGGGCGAAAACTATGACCCCATTGGGAAACGCAGTGGATCTCATCTATAGCAATTAATTTGAACTCATCTTTCCGCGCCTTTACGCAATACTCAAACAACCCATCAGTAGATATCCTTTCAGGGCTTGCAAAAATAAAGTCAGGATTTAGTTCTCGTCTATAAAAATCCTTTAGCAATTTTACTTGTTTCTTTGCATCAATACCTGCGTGTAAAGTTAATACTTTATACCCATGTTCCTCCAGATTATTAGCCTGTTCATCGATTAGAGCGGTTAAAGGAGAAATCACTAGGGTAATCCCATTAAGGCCCAATCCAGATAGCCAATAAGTTAAGGATTTACCTCCACCAGTTGGCATAATACAAAGAGTGTTCTCTTTTGTAAGCACCGATTGAATGACGGTTTCTTGAAAATCAGTTAAATCAAATTTCGCAGCCAATTTTGGAAATGATTGTTTAAATAAATTTTTTATATCCATGAGTATGGTTTATCCTCCGAACTGCTTGATATAAATTTAATGTCTTCCTCATGCATTTTCGCAATAAAAGTAAAGAATTGGTCTACCAAAACATAACGATATTCATCAGGTATTTGAACACGATTCTTCTCAGCTTCTTTTTTCAAAAGTAGGTAAACTTGATAAGCGTAAAAGCTAAATAATTCATAAGGATAAAAATAGTTTTGGTTAGTGAGACTCTTTTCCACGTTAATCATTAGAAACTGGGAACCTTCCTCACATTCAAAAGTCTTTTTATCAGTTAGATACCAGAGAGCCCAAATGGCTTCTTTTGAACGATATGGAAAATATGCTGGATGCAATTTAAATAAAAATTGGCTCTTAATCCCTCCACCTATTACCCCGAAAACAGAGTAGTCCTCTGTATCTAGTTCTTTAAATTCCAAATCACTTAACGAACTTATTGAATCATAATCAAAATCTTCACATTCTGCTGCATAATTATTGGCAAAGGAGGCTAAATTTTGACAAACGGAAAGTAATTCATTAGGATTGGATTTATTAAATTCGTACTTATATTTATCTAACTCCTTGGCAGGACTCATTAGCGTTCCAAGAATAATAGGACAATCCTTTTTCAATACACTTTTAAATCCTGCGGGATTATCCTCATATTCTTCTAATGCTTCTTCCTCTAGTAAGTCTTTATACTTTTTACGATCTTTTTCAAACTTTTCAATACCTTCACTAATAATTCTCTTTAATACCGAACCGGTATTCTTTTGACGAGTTTTTACAACACCTTCACTACCGAACTTTTCAGCTAACTTTTTAACTTGTTCTTCTTTTAATGCTGCTCCTGCTTCTGATTGAAAAAATAAATCAAAGTAATCATGAAAATTTGCCTTTATCTCTGTCAAAACACCTTCTATATGTTGCTCTTCATAACATTTTTCTTCAATGTTATTTGGATAGTACATAATAATTCCCTCCGGTCAGTAACTATTTCTACATAATTAGGATGTTAAATTTTTATTTTTTTTAAATAAACTATTAGTTGAAAAACAGTTAAATATTTTTCAAGTATTTTGGATTAATCCTAACACGCTCATTTAAACAGTGTTTCTTCCAATAATAGTTATCTCTGTCAACATTATTATTACATATTGAGGTGAACTCACCTCTTAGTTCTTTATTCTCGAAAATAAAATAATCTCTATTCTTTTGACCACTCAGCATACTCATAAATGAAAAACCATAAGTTGAATAATTGTTAATCCCTGCTGTTCCCTTTGGAATAATATTTGCTATTTCTTGTATAGTAAATGTTTTGGTAATATCTTTCCGTTGCTTTTCAACTTCCACTAAAAAACTTACAAATAGTTTATCTGCATTTACGTTGTTTTCAAGATTTGTTGTACTAAATAGTTTAAATTCCGAACATTCCCAATCAAAAGCAACCAATAATTACTTCCTCCTTAATTAACGATTAATTCTTTTTCCAAAATGAATTCGGCTACATACTTGTTTGAAACTACCTTTTGGTCTGTTACGAACGTAACACTGTATTTTGCTCTAGTTATTGCAACATATAAACCAGCTTTAGACTTCGGACTACTTACTGCAAGGTAATCATTTTGTAAGAATTTTTGTATCGGCCCATTAACTAAAATAACAACTCTTTCAAAAGTTAGTCCCTTAGATTTTCCGAAGTTTAGAGGAAATAAATAATCTGGACATTTTGTCCTTTTATCATATCTCAAAACTACTGGCTTATATTTTTTTATATATTCCTGTAGGTCACGACTTTTAATATAAAACACACCATCATGACCGGTTATAAGTTTGTTTGTTGAAGTGGTTTGGGGCATTTCAGGGTAAAGTGAATCGGCTACATCGCATATTAATTGGTTACCTCTATGGCACTCCGTCTTATAGTGAATTGAACAAATCTTTTGTTTTTCCCACTCGGAAAATAAATTAAATATATGGGTCCCTTTGTATTTCTTGTTCTTTCTCCCGTTGTTCGTGAACAGTGTAGCTTGTCTATTGTCTCCCACCAAAATTGTGTTGATCTTGGAGAATAATAACAGGTATAGAAAGTCTAAGTCCGATCCTGCTAAATCCTGAACTTCATCTATCATTATTAGATCATACATATTTTCTAGACGGCTAATTACCATGCCTTTTGATAGTAAATTTACATTAAGCACAAATTCACATATTTTATCCGTGTAAATATACTTGCCTTCCCGGAGATAGTATCTCTTAGTATCTCTTCTTGGGACGAACGGCACTGACATACCATTTACGAACTCGATATTCTCAATTCGCTTTTCATCATACAAGAAGTTTTGATACGGTCTTACGCATTCTCTTAGTAAGAACGAGAACCAAGTTTGTATAGTAACATTGGGGGGAATAAACCCCAAATCTTGATAAAACTTGTTTTTAATCTCTTCTGTGTTATCGATAGTAAATGTTGTTATTAAGATTTTTTTATCATTACATTCCTTAGCTCTTTTAACTAAATCTGATGTTTTTCCTGAACCAGCGGCAGCAATTATTACTGTATTATTCAATAGCTTCATTTATATACTCCGGTATTACAATTACTTCCTCTGTGTCAAAAATCCTCAAAGCACATTCATTTTTATTGCCAGAAGCAGTCATATATTTTATTAAATCGTCTTTTGTAGAAAACTCTTTTCCTAGGATATTATTCATTCTTTGAATTTCATTTACTGCAACCAACTGAGGTTCCAGTGTTTTTAATGTCTCATCAGTGCTGTGACAGATTTTAATTGTTGGATGAGATAAATACTCACTATACTTATTTTTTATATTTTGTTCTACATTCCCGTCGTTATCAGTAACTACAGCAACTTGCTTTTTTAATTTATCAGCAATTTCAAGAAAACGTTTAAATGATAACCCTCTTACGGTTATTACGTCTATGCCATCATGAATAGGCAATTTATTGTACTTTTGTAGGTATGCCTTTTGAACGATAAGTTCATCAGAAGGTCCTTCCACTAGAATCGCTTTTTCCGATAACAATAATCGGAGAGTGTCGTAGCCCGGAAGTTTTTTGAAATACTCATATGTATCTTCATTTAAATCTGTTAAGGTCATATGATTACCGTTATTAATAAGAATTACCTTATCTAACCCCAATTTATTTAATACATAATTACTATGGGTTGTTAATACAATCTGCTTCCCTTCGCACTTACTAGAAATTTGGTCTACTAGTTTATTCAGATTTGTGAATGATAGGTGATTTTCTGGCTCTTCAATTAATACAACATGAGCATCGTTTTCACTAGCTTCTAGCGACAATTTTAGTTTAATTGAATTCTGTTCACCTTTTCCTATTAAATCAAACGGTATACTATCTAAATAAGCAATGAGGTTAGATTCCCAACCGTTTTTTTGAGAAATATCTAAAGAAATTGCCAGATTCTTTTCCGATATTTCTCCCGTTCTTTGAGATAGCGCCGTATTCAACTCCGAGATTGCTTCAATACTAGAAAATTGCTCTTTAATATCTCTAAAATGGAAATTTAGAGCTGCACGTTGTTTGGAATCCAATGTGCCACCAATAACATTAGATATATACCTATCAGGACCATTCCATGTTTTTCCTTCAGTAGTATCAATAAGGATGCATTTTACAGGGACGTTTCGGCTGGTGATGGCATTAGATGCAAAAGAATGCCAACTAACCTTATAGTACTCAATTGGAACATTATAAATATCAGATGTGGATTCAATATAATGCTCATATTCTTCAGAGTATTCTTCATTAAACTCAATTTCTAACTTTACACCACAAGCATTCTCTCTAACTGAATTGATTGTTCCTTTTAAATGCGATGTTTGTTCATTCTCTTGGATATAAATTTCTATTAATATATGTGGTGGTTTTTCTCTGCTACCCCGTTTAACATCACAAATATACCTATTAACAATCTCTTTATTAAAAATAAATGGATTTAACTCGTTATGTATACTCCGCCGATGGAGTAAACCAGTTAAGGCCAAGTTAATTGCTTCCAAAATAGTAGATTTACCTTGCTCATTATTTCCTACAAGGATGTTCATAGTATCATTCAATCTTAAATCCAAGTTTTGAATGGATTTATAGTTTTTTATTATGATTCTATTAATCACTGTAACTCACCACTTTCTTGAATCTTAAAGTATGGAATCTTCTAGAGAAATGGTTGTAATGCAGCACCATTTTATGTAATTGTCATTTAATATAATTGTATAATTTTCCATCTATTAATTCTACAAATTGCGATAATTTTTTCACAATTCATTTTACATAAAAAAATGTACCGTAGTTTTTCGAGATAAGTCCTTTTTTAGCAAATAGAAGATTAGAAGATGATTGCAAGGATGTCTTATATAAGATTAAAGGGGAGACACCTATCCAAACCTTATTAAAAGGAAAGGAGAAGTGGATTATTTTCTCATTCATTTGGCAATCATATAATTGTTAGTGCAATCTGTATGTCAAAGACAGAAGGGGACAAAAATACTCCTTCTGTTTTTATTTTGTATACATTGCCGTAATTACATATCAGAATATCGCTTTACCTTTTCAAAAAGTTCTATTCTCTCATTTTGTGAAAAGTTTCGAAGCAGATTTACTATTGCTTCAACCGTTAACCATCTACTTTCTTGAACAAAAAACGCTTTTAGGTTTTCTTTAAAGGGAATCGTAATCTGCTCACTCTCAATCCCTGCTTCAATGAAGAGCCTTATTACTTCTTCAATCTTATCCACATTAATTTCCTCTCTTCGTAGCATTAATTCTTGTTCAATACTTGACCAATATGAGGTCAGAAATTCCTCCCACTTATCATCCTCAAGGTAGAAAAAGTCTAGGTAAGATGTTTTCTCTAGGTCAATAAAGTTTTTAGTATATACTACTCTACGACCAAAACTGTTATTTTCTTGAGAATAGAGACTTTGTAAGTTTGAAATTAATTGATTAAACCTCACATCGGCTTGGTGTTCCCATATCTTCTGGAGCAGGGTTAATATTCTCTTAATTCTATTGGGGTCTCTCATAATGTGCTTCATCCTTCCAGAATGATTTTTAATTTAGAGTGTTGCTTTATGCAAGAAGTTTTGTTTTCTAAGATAAAAATAGACACCCTAATAAACATATCAAAGGTGTCTTAAAAAAGGTAACTATAGATTGGGTTTTCTGTTGTAGCTGTCAGCTTGGGTTACTACTCAAGAAATCCCCTCTGCATTACGATTAATCATATCAATAATATCCAAAATCCCTTTTGCTTTTGGTAGTTGGTCTTTGAACACGACTGTTATCCCGCCTAATGTTGTAAAAGGATCCTGTTGTAAAGCTTGACGCTCAAGAGTTCCGTTTTTCACTACATAATCGATAATTAATTCGACAAATCGAGTTTGTTGTAGATTTAGATTTTCTTCTGATAAGAATTTAGAGAAAGCTTCAACAGCTGCTTTTCGGTCTAGTCCAACGATTTTCCGAACAAGTTTTGTTATTGGTGTATCACCAAAATCTTTTTCATACTGTTCTTTAGAGCCTAGTTCATTCCATAGAATTTGCTCTAAGTACTCAATATCTTGTTTAGTTAATGGCTTATTATTACGAAGTTTATAGATTGCTAATGTGTCTTCATGTTGATGTTCTTTTAAATAATGTTCGACCTTTTTACGATAGCTTTGAAGATCATTCACATTTAAAATCGACTCGTTTTCTCTTACTTCCATTACTTCATCTTTAAAATCAGTGTAATAAATTTTCTGTTGGGTACGCTCAATATAGCGAATTAAATCACGCAAGGCCTCACGTACTTTTTCTAAATCTGCTATCGAGGCTTCTTGCCAAAACTCACTTGTTCGCACTTCATCAATAATTTCTTTTTGTGCTTCTACTGATGGAATTGTTCCTAATTTAGAAAGTGCCTCTGCTGTATCAACAACTCGACGAATAGGTTTAGTTGCATTGTTTGACTGCAATTGTGCCAATTCTATTGTTAACATTAATAAGTCAAAACGCTTGGCTAATTCATCATCATCAAGTGGTGCTATTAACGGTGAAATATTTTCTTTTACTTCGTTAGTCTGAACAACGGATAAAGCTTGCCAGTTGTCTGCGTTTTGATACTTATGCACGTATTGCAAATATTGACGCACTCGGAAATTTTCATCGTTTAATGCACGTATATCAGCCAATATTTCTTTTATTAACTGCTGACGGTATTCAGAATAGGGCTGTACTTGATACTGAACATCTTGCAACTCACGAACAATATCCACCTTTGAGTTAAACAACTTTTCTGTAAGGGTTTGTGTGACTTTCGATTCTTCTCCTTTTTCATTGGCACGAAAATACTCAAAGTTTCGCAAATAATCAAAAATCAGGAAATACTCTTTATCCATTCCCGGACCAAATAAATCCTCACACAAACGTGTACCGCGACCAATCATTTGCCAGAATTTCGTTTTAGAACGAACTTTTTTGAAGAAAACGAGATTTACAACTTCTGGTACATCAATTCCTGTATCAAGCATATCAACCGAAATCGCAATTTGTGGCATTTTATTTTTATCTGAAAAGTCATCAATCAACGTTTGGTAATATTCCACGCTGTAATCAATAACTTCTGCAAAACTGCCACCGAATTCAGGGAATTTCAAATCGAAACGCTCTTTAATTGCTAGAGCGTGCTTATGATTTTTCGCAAATATAATTGTCTTTCCTAGTTTATCGCCGCCTTCTACTTTAATGCCGTGTTCCATAACATCTTGCAGAACGTGATCAATTGTATTTTTATTAAAGACAAATTGATTTATCGCAGCACTGTCGATATCTTTTACCTGTGGCTCATCTTCAAAAATTTCATCAAATTCTTCTTGCTCTTCTTTTGATAAATCATCATAACGAATCCCATCATCTAAAATCTTTAATGTTGTCTCACGTGTGCGATAATCAACTAAATACTCGTCTTCTACTGCTTTTGACAGCTCATAGGCAAAAGTAGGTACGCCATTTTCTAAATCAAAAATCGTATACGTGTTTTTATCCAGTTCATCCTTTGGTGTTGCGGTTAACCCAACAAGCATCCCATCAAAATAGTCAAAAATACTTTTATACTTTTGATAAATCGAGCGGTGAGATTCATCGATAATGATTAAATCGAAATGACCGACCGTAAATAAACGGTTTCCATCTTTACTTTTCACTTCATCAATCGAGTTCATCATCGTTGGATATGTTGAAAAAACCATCCGCGCATCCTCTGGATTCGACTTTTTCTCAAGCATATTACTTAAAGACAAGTTCGGTAAGAGTGTGTTAAAGTTACGGAATGCTTGCTTAACAAGTGACTTACGATCCGCTAAAAATAACACATTTTTAATCCAATGATGCCTCGTTAGTACATCCACTAATGAAATGGCAGTACGAGTTTTCCCACTTCCTGTTGCCATGACGAGTAATGCTTTACGCCCGTTATGACTGAATGCATCACAAACAGCCAATATTGCTTCCTTTTGATAATAACGATTAGTTATGTCATCATTAATTTCAATATTGACTAATGGTTTCTTCAACTTTCGGCGATCAATGATAAGTTGTAATTCATCTTGAGTATAAAATCCAGATGTACTGCGAGCAGGATATTCATCATGCCAAATATGGGTTTCAAAGCCATTCGTATAGTAAATAACTGGTCGAATTTGCTGGGCTTGTTCAATACAATCTGCATACAGCTTAGCTTGCTGACGACCAACTTTTGCATCTCTCGAAGTCCGTTTTGCTTCGACAACTGCTAACACTTTACCGTTTGTCCCAAGTAACACATAGTCAACAAAGCCTTCCCCGGTGTTGTTCGGCATTCCTCGCACTGGATATTCCTCAAGCACATTTTTAGCGATTTCCCAGCCTGCTAATTTCAAGTCTAGGTCAATATAACGTTTCCGTGTTTCAAACTCTGATATTTCATCGACTTGAAACTGATATTCTTCTTGTTGCATAACTCGGTTCGCTGTTAACTCCTTACGAAGTTCTTCATTTTGTTTACGCAACTCTTCTAGACTCTGGTCTTTTGCACTTAGTTTTTCATATAAATCGTGAAGTTCTTCCGGTCGTTCACGCTTGTACTCCGATGTATAAAGAAGAGATTCATTAAATTCCGATGATGTAAATTCCTCTGCATAACAATAATCAATCCATGAAATAAATTGATGTAAATTGTGTAATGATAAAACCGCTTCATCTCGTGTAATTGCAACATTTGTATGCACAGCTGCATTGCCTAACTTCACAACATATTTCAACATCGGCAACAATTCTTCATCAATAATGGCTAGGAAATGTCTATCATGAATTAAGCTTGATAAATTATCTTGATATGGAATCTTTACATCTTGGTCAAACTGATACACCCATTTCACCGCTAACTCCAGCGCGCGGCGCGATAAAATCGCACACGTCGCTGGACTAACTTGCATCGCTTTTTCTGCTTCTAAACAAGCATTGGTAAAGCTACTAAATGCTTGTTTCTCCTGCAAAAATCCAAAATTCGACATCACATCAACTCCTTTACGAGATAAATTCATTCAGTTCTTATTGTTAAAACAGTTCCCCTTTGAAGGCTTTCTGGAGTAGTGAATTATACATATTCTCTAGCTTTACCTTACTTGATTGCATTAAAGTTCTCTGTTTTTCAATTTGTTCTATTTTATATGCAAATTCATTTTGCAAATTCAGTGGTGGCAAAATAATAGATAAATTTTCTATTTGCTGCTTTGTTATAGCTTCCCTTGTTGCCCCACCGCTAGTGGCTATTTGCCATAAATATCTCTGATAAATTTCATTTGTAAACAGATTACTTAAAAAAATATGACTAACAAAATTTTCTTTTACCCTTATTATAGAAACATGCTGATTAACTCTTGCGGGTAAAATATTATTAGGAACTATACAACTTCTTGCCACTGAAGCTCCTGTAATATTAAGTAAAATATCATTTTCTTGTACTTCAACATTTTTTAATTTTTCTGCCTGACGATCATCAATAAAGGCTAAATCTTTTAAAGTAAAATTGTTGTTATGGACATTTAAACTTCTTATTAAACTGATACCACTTTCTTTATAACTAGCATTTCCCCCTCTAGGGGTTGAACCTGAACCAATTTTTTCAGTTATATCTTTACAAGATGCTATATCCCATCCTTTAGAATTTGCAACAGGATTTCCAAACATCTCTAAAAACAAACTTTGCGTTAATTCATCTAATGTTGCAAGTTGATAGTGGCGTTTGTTAATCGCATCTTTTACCTTATCCAATACATTTACAATCTTAATCTGTTGTTCTAAAGTTGGTACTGGGATTTCAATAGAAGAAAGCGGTATTTTACTGATAGCTTTAAAAGTACTACCTGTTCCTAAACTAGCAATTCTCTCTTTCATAAATTCCAGCACATAATATAAATATTTAAAATCAATATTCTCTTTACTACGAATGGCAGCTACACCACGACCAATACAACATTCTTCTGTTGCAATATTTACGTCACCAACCGGCGCTCTAACTGACATTAATATATCGTTAGTAATTGCGATTTTTAAGGGTTTATTGCAATACATTCTAGGTATCGGATATAATTCACCGAAGTCCGCTTTACCTTGAAAGAATGGTAAGCCTTCACCACTTTCATTATACGAAGATGAATCAGGAGATTGCCCCATAATTATTTCGCAAACATCGCTCAACTTTCGTAAATTCATTAGCGATTCTCCTTAATTAGTTCTTTTATCTCGTTTAGACCTTTTTGAATATCACTTTCTAAATGTAAAAGCTGATCGATAATAATTTCAGGCTTTTTATATTCCATTTCCTCATACTCAATCTCTTTATACTTATTAATAGATAAGTCATAACTTTGCTCGCGGATTTCATCGACTGGTACCAAGAATGATTGTTCTGTCCGTTTGCGTTCTGCTTCACCTTGTAAGTTACCAAATCGGGCAATAATTTCTGGAATATCATTTTCTGCAATTGGCGTACGATGGTCATTTAAAGAAAATCCATCTGCCCTCATATCATAAAACCAGACTTTATCTGTGCCGCCTGTGCCTGTTTTGGTGAAAACCATGATTCCTGTTGATACTCCGGCATATGGTTTGAATACGCCACTTGGCATAGAAATGATGGCTTCTAGTTTGTTGTTGTCGATAATCTCTTTTCTAATGGCTTTATGGGCATTAGAGCTACCGAATAACACGCCATCTGGTACAATGACAGCTGCTCGTCCACCCGGTTTTAATATACGAAGAATTAATGCTAAAAATAATAATTCTGTCTTAGCAGATTTTGAATTTTTACTCATTACATAGCTCAAATCATTAGCAACTGATTCTTTATCAACGGAACCCTTGAAAGGAGGGTTCGCTAAAACCATTGTATATTTATCTTCATCCTTATTATCTTCAGAAATAGAATCACGATATTCAATATTTGGTGCATCAACACCATGTAGCATCATATTCATTGCACCAATGCGTAACATAGTTGAATCCATATCATACCCGTAAAACATCGTGTTGTGAAAATGTTCTTTTAAACCGTGTACTAGGAATAAATCGTTGTTGTTTTTCCGTAAGTATTCACTTGCTGATACTAAAAATCCCGCTGATCCCATTGCAGGGTCAATAATTGTATCTTTAGGTGTAGGTTTCATTAATTCAACAATCATATTGATAATGTGGCGTGGTGTACGAAACTGACCGTTTGTACCTGAAGTTTGTAACTTTGATAATAGATACTCATATATGTCTCCTTGTGTATCACGATCTTCCATTGGAATACTATCAAGTGCAGTAACAACTTTTTGAAGTGTTGCTGGTTTATTAATCAGGAATGAAGCGTCTTTCATATATTTAGAGAATGCAGAATCCTCTTTGCCGCCTAATGTTTTAATAAACGGGAAGATGGTCGTTACCATAACTTGGTGCATCTCTTCAGCAGGTAGTTGTTTAAATTGAGTCCATCACATTTTTGGCCAATGCTCTTTTTGTATATCTGTAAAATCAGCTGGCATTTCAGAAAATATCCCTGTATGTTCTAAGCCTAAAAAAGCTGCTTCCTTTTCTTTACGCAATTCGCTTTCATCTAATCCTTTAATGAACAGCAAATAAGTTAATTGCTCAATATTTGTTAATGGATTTGTATTGCCCTCTGTCCAAAGCGTTGTCCAAATCCCATCGATTTTATTTTTAATTTCACCTGTAATCATGATGATTTTCCTCCTAAATAATTTCCAGTCTAATTATACTACCTCTTTTATGAAATAAGATATGTGCTTTCTTGGAAAATCTTATTTTGTGTCTTATTTATTTTACCATATCAAAAAAATAGTTACTTAGACCTATAAGAATATTAATTTCTTAAAAGTAAGATGATTAACGCTTGAGGCCAAGAGCATCTATTTCAACTGGAAAGGAGGCTCCAAGAGTGGAGGACAACAAAAAGAAGACAAATACAGACTGGGTGAAATCATGCCTAGACCATTGTGAATCACTTGGAATCTCTAAAACTAGCATTAGTTTGTTCATCCACTTACAGGAACAAAAGTATGGACAAGATCATACAAAAGCTTAAAATTCCCGGATATGAAACAAAAGTGATAATTGTACCACGTAAGAACAAATCAACCAAAGCTGAAAAAATTTCGGATGGCATCCAATTATCACTTGATATAGAGATGGAACCAAATAAGCAAGATTTAAAGAAATAAAGTATAAATCATTCCCCTCACGTCAAAGATGGTAAGCAAATACTTGATGGGAGGGGAAGCTATGACCGAGAAGTATCATGTCGTTAAAGTCAGTTACTCCGAGGAATTATCGTCAGACTCAGAACTTTGGTTCAGGCGCTTTATTGAGAAGGCGTTGTTGGACCATATTGCTAAAGACGATTATAGACTTCAGGCTTTATTGATTAGTAAAAATAATAATTTGAAAGGATTTTACCATGAATGAAAAAGATTTAACGGTCATTTATGGCCGTGTCAGTTCAGCTGCCCAAAGTCTTGAGTTACAGCTTTCTGCAGCTAGGAGATACCTTGAAGCACAGGGTTTAACCGGAAAAGAGGACTTTGTGATCGAACTAACCGATCATGACGTTTCAGCAACAAAGTTTAAAATGAAGGATAGACCAAAACTGATGGAGTTAATCCAACTAATACAAGAAGGTAAAGTTAAAAAGGTTATTGGATATAAGCGGGATCGCTTCGCTAGAAACTTTTATGAGTTTGTGGATATCACAAGAGTTTTTATTAAATATAATGTGGAAGTTGTTTATACAGCTAGCAATGAACCGCCATTCCGAAATAAGTTAGCTCTAGAAGCGTTTTATGGAATGTTCGGACAGATGGAAGGCGAAAATATTCGAACACGTACCAGTGATACCCGCAAGCAATATCCTTCCAGCATCTTTGGATATAAGCGTATAAAGGAAGAAAATCAAGTTTATTTTGTCGTAAATGAGGAAAAGCGAGATTCTATTGTTTCACTATTCACTGAGTTTAGTAATGTGAAAGACGAAGAGCAATTTTTAAACTTTTTTATGACACACCACAAGGGACTAAATCAACCTGAGAAACGACTACGAATTTTAACCAATCCATTTTACGCTGCTCATTACGAATCGAAAAATGGGTTGCACCCAATGGATCATGTAAAACCTATAATCAGTTTGGATTTATATTTGGCAGCCAAGTCTCAGATAGATGAATTTCTAGCTATCTATAAAGAAAAGCTTAATGAGGTTAGTAACCTGTTCACGACAACACCATTGTGCGGCAAATGCGGAAATAAAATGAAGCATCGCAAGCAAAACGTTCTGGATGAAGGTTATTTCGTTTGCAGTGCCAACCATAAAAGGCTGATGATTACAGTTGTTGAATTAAATGATTCCGTTAAGCACGCGGTTCTGGAGCATGTACAGTCTATGTCTGCCCAGTTAGCCAATAAGATTATGTCCAAACATATTGCTAATACAAAGAAACGATTAGAACATGAAAAGGATATCGCAACATCAGAATATCTTGAATCTTCACTTGAGCTAAGTACCATTAACCTAAGCAGCAAATCTGTTATTTCTAGATACTTGGATAGAATTCAAATGTTAAAGGACAAATCCAATAAGATTGGGCAAGATTTATTAGCTTTACAACTATTAAGTAATGAGATTAGAAGGATTGACAAGATTTTATCTCAACAAGAATTAAGCCTTTCGCAACAAGACATTCAACGATTAACGGAATTGCTTGTTCATGATGTCGTAGTTCATGAATCCTATATAGGAATTGATCTATTTCTTTCAACATTTGCAAAGGAATGGAATGCATCATGAGGACAAAAGCAACCGCCTATTTACGTTATTCAGATAAAAAACAAGATGGTAATCATTCATTGGAAATTCAGAAAAACCAAATCCAACTGTTGTCTGAAAGAGAAAATCTAGAAATTGTTGAATGGCGTGCGGACAAAGCAACAAGTGCCTATCACAATAATGCCAGTAAACGTCAAGGTATCCAGATGATTCTTGAGGATATTGAAAATGGCGCAGAAGCGATCTGCTTCTACGAAGAATCTAGAATTACCCGTAGTATCACAGATTTTTATAATGAGGTCTACACCCCTGTTAAACAACAATATCCATTCGTAAGGTTTTTCAGCACTCAATATGATGGTGTTTGGAACCCGAATGACCCTATTGTACAAGCCAAGCTTGTTTTTGCTGCAGAGGAATCGGAAATAAAATCCGTCCGAGCAAAGGATGCTCAAGCAAGTTTACTTGGAGAAAAAAAACGACCCGGCTCTCGTGTACCCGTTGGCTACGATATGGTTGATGGTATCTTATATCCAAGTAAAGATGCTCCAATTGTAGAACTCATCTTTTATCTAACAAGTCTAGGACACTCGCAAGATGTAATAGCTGATTATTTTAACAAATGCAAGATAAGAACGAACAAGATTAAGTATTGGAATAGTAGCACCATTGGTTATGTTTTATCCAACCGCGTCTATTCTGGAAATTTAGCTTGGAATGTTAGAACGAGCTATGAAATCAGCAGATCTAAACCGGAATCTGAAATTGATTTGTTAAGGTATTCGCATGACTCCATTGTCAGTCCGACACTTGTTCATTTGGTAAATCAAATCAACGAATTGAAAGCTCAATACGGTACAATGAGTACGCCTTATTACCTTCGTGGAATAATTAAATGTAAGAAATGTGATGCTTTGCTTCAAGCAAAAGACAATTCTCCCAAAGGTAAAAAAGGTAAATACATGATTTATCGGTGTACAGAATGCAAGAAAACTGTATCTATCATTCCTGTTCACAAAACCGTTTTAAATGATTTGCAACGCAAGTGGAATACTCAACTTTCAACCTTTGTAATAAGTGCTAAGGAACAACTGAAGGGCTGGTCTGCGAAACTCCTAAAGGCTAAAAATAAGCGAAAGGGACTTTTAGAAAAATCACTCTATAATGAGAAAATGCTCGCACCTGATATTACGACCAACACCCTATTGGCTGAAGCTTTCTCAGTTTCACAAATACACTTGCAAGGTGAAATTATGTATATCAATACAACACTGGATGAAATCAATCGATTACTTGAAGACAACTTTCTCGATGCATTTATGAATGAGCTGATACAGGAGAGTTTTTACGACTTTTCAGATACCGAATTACGAGTCTTCTTCCTAATGTATTTCGATGAAGTGATGATTGATTTTGAGAAAAACAACGAAATCCAGATCAGTTATCGTCTTTCTCCATTTATTTCGTTAGAAGTAACAACTGGTCAGCTAACCGAAAAAATTGGCAATAGAGAGAATTTGACTGGTTAAGAAACCGAAATTCTTCTAAGCAACGAATTCAAACTCCATCGTTTGTAGTTCTCTACTCTCAAAAACCCTTGATATCAATGCTTTTTGGGAGTAGCCTTTCGGCTTTCTGACCATCGAAGAATACTTCGATGGTTAATAAACCGAACCATATATTTACTTTATGGTCAAAAAACCGAAAGTTTAAACTGCAATAAAATCATAATTTTTTATGAAAAAGTCTTCAAATATAAAAATACGAAGATATAATGTATTCCGGTTAACCAATTACTGATTAAAAGATTTTAGAGGGAAATAAATAGCTATTAAATATGTTAGACAATTTTAGTTTACTCAATTTTAAAAACTTAAAGGAGAAATTATTATAATGAAATGTGCAATTTATATTCGAACAGCAAGCAAAAACAATCAAGATTACCACTTAAACACACAAACTGAGCGACTTGAACGCTATATTACAGAACGAAAATGGGAGTTATTCAATTCATATATTGATATTGGTTCAGGTACCAATAAGCATAAAAATCTACAGGCGATGATTGAAGATGCCCAAAATAATAAATTTGATGTTATTCTTTCGACAGACCCCTCACGATTATTTCGAAATCCTGAACAATCGTCTAAAATGAAGAAGCTGTGTGAATTGAATGAAATTCATATTATAACATTAGATGGTTCCATTAATACTCAGCAACAAAATGTAGATTTAATTAGTCTTTATGCTTGGATAATTGAAAATGAGACTCAAATCATGAGCCAACGAATCAAATATGGTAAGAAGAAACGCATATTAGAAGAACAAATTAAGTAATTTTCAAAAAAATATTGTAACCCAACAACAAGCGAAAACCGCAGCGGTTACATAGCTATCATTAGAGGGCTATGTAATTTTCTGCGGTTTTTATTATGAAAGGAGCATTAATCAATGCAAACAAGTAATATTAGCAAAGGCGAGTTATACAGCCGAATGAATCCTGAAGCATTCAAATATCTAAAAAAAGTAGAAGGATTGTTATCTGAATTCCTATATGATTCTCGTAAAAATAATGTTAAAGCAAACGTCCTTAACTTAAATAGAAAGGGACGGTCTTAATGAGTAAAAACACTCTTTCCGCAGAACGAATCTACACAGATCCCAAGCTGGCATTTACTCAAGTAATTAAAGCAATCATTGATAATAAAATCGAGGAACTTGTTAATACTGCTAACAAGGTGAACACTGCTACATCTCAATCAAACGATAAGGAGCAGAATGCTTCATGAGATGTGCAATTTATATTCGAGTATCAACAGATAAAGAGGAACAAAAAGCCTCACTAAAATATCAGAAAGAATTGTTTTACAAATTCATTGAAGAAAAAGGATGGGACATCTACGAATTTTACGTAGATGTTCAATCCGGAACGACCGCAAAGAGAAAAAATCTTCAACGAATGATTGAAGATGCTCAAAAAAAAAGGTTCGATATCATCTTAGCCAAAGAGTTATCGCGGCTTGCTCGTAATGGTGAACTATCATATAAAATCAAAAATCTTTGTGAAAACCAAGGGATCCACATTATCACATTGGATAATGCAATCAACACATTAACAGGCAATACCAATATGTTTGGTTTGTATGCTTGGATGTATGAACAAGAATCTCAAAATACAAGCAATCGTGTAAAAGAAACATTGAAAACACGTGCAAAAAAGGGATTGTTTAAAGGGTCCAATCCTCCATACGGCTATGAGGTTGTGGAAGGTAAGCTTTATATTCGTAAAGATGAGACACCTGACATTGTGCGACGAATTTATAGAGAGTATCTTGAAGGTAGTGGTCGTGAAAGTATCGCACGACGACTTTACAATGAAGGAGTCAAAACACCAGCTGATGTTGCAGGGAAGAAAAATGCGAGTGATAAATGGAATGATTCCACAATCAAGCTCATTCTTACAAATCCTCATTACGTTGGGGATTTAGTTCAAGGACGCACGACCACAGTAAGTGTCACAAGCAAAAAACGAAAGAAACAACAGAAAGATGAAATGTATATCTTTGAAAATACCCATGAACCCATCATTTCAAGGGATATGTTTGAAGCGGTACAAAATCTGATGAAGCAGCGCAAAAAATTCATTACGGCTCCGAAGCTTCACTTATTTACGAACATCCTATTCTGTGCCGACTGCGGAAAGGGAATGTGGTATAGAAGCAATAGACCACATGGTTACATTTGCGGTAATTACGCTCGTCACGGTAAAAAGGCTTGCAGCTCTCACACGATTAAAGAGGATTTTCTCAAAGAAACGATTTTATATGATATCCAAAAACTTGTTCAAGAAATTGATAAAGAACAATATCTGAAAGAACTTGAGGCAAAGTCGAAAAAATCAAAGAAGGATATCCAACAAAAGCTGGATAAGTTTAACAAGCAAATTGAAGTGTTAAAAACGCGAAAAAAGAAATTCATCAATATGCTCGCCGATGAAAAAATCAATCATGATGAGTATTTAGAAATGGTAGAAGATAACAATAACGAACTCACTCAGCTTGCAGAAAAGAAAAATGAAATGATTTCGATGCTCGAAAGTGAGCAAATCATTGATAATATCGACAAGCTTAAACAAGAACTTCTTCAATTTCTTAACTTTGATGAATTAACACCGGAAATTTTACATCGCCTGATTAATCGAATCGATGTAAAAGAAGACGGCACACCGGTGATTCATTACCGATTTGCCGCCCCGACATTTGAATAGAAGCAGGTTTCTCCCTTACCGGGACCCTGCTTCATTTTTTAAAATCATCTGCGATACTACCTCCACATGCATTGTCTGCGGAAACATATCCACAGGCTGCACTTCTTCTGTTTTGTAGCCCCCGTCTTCTAATATCCGCAAATCGCGAGCTAAAGTTGCTGGATTACAGGACACATAGACAACTTTTTTCGGCTTCATATCAAGAATAGTCTGTAGTAATGCTTCATCACAGCCTTTTCGTGGTGGATCTACTACTAAAACGTCTGCTTCATTTCCTTCTTTATACCAGTTGGGGATAACTACTTCTGCCTCTCCTACTGCGAATTCCACATTGTGGATATCATTTAGGCGTGCATTGTTTCTAGCATCTTCAATCGCTTGTGGAACAATTTCAACACCGAATACTTGGCTAGCTTTTTTTGCTAAAAATAATGAAATGGTTCCAATTCCACAGTAAGCGTCTATTACTTTCTCTTCCCCATTCAAATTTGCATACTCCAATGCCTTCTCATAAAGCACTTTTGTTTGTTCTGGATTTACTTGGTAAAAAGAGCGGGCAGAAATAGCGAATTTCACATCGCCAATATAATCGGTAATGGTTTCTTCTCCCCAAATCGTACGCGTTATATCTCCCATTATTACATTCGTTTTTTTGTTATTCACATTGTGGATAATTGATTTGATATTTGGCACTTTTTGCACAATTTCATCAACAATTGCTTTGCGATTGGGGATATCCTGTGTACGAGTGATTAATACAACCATTACTTCCTTCGTAACGAGCCCTCTTCTCGCCATAATATGACGTAACTCTCCTTTATGGCGTGCTTCGTCATAGGCGCGAACTCCATATTTCGAGCAAATAGCTTTTACTGTATTGACGACATAATCATTTTCCTCTTGCTGAATCATGCACTGTTCCATATTAATGATTTGGTGGGAGCGCTGTTGATAGAATCCGCCAATAAGGCCACCCTCCTGCTCACCGATTGGAACCTGTGACTTGTTACGGTAACGCCAAGGATTTTCCATGCCTAGGGTTGGATGAACAGTCGTATCAATTTTGCCAATCCGCTCAAGAACATCTTTCACATGCTTATGCTTCGTTTTCAATTGCCCTTCATAGCTTAAATGCTGTAGTTGACAGCCCCCACATTCCTTGTAAATAAGGCATGGAGCTTCTACACGATAGGGACTTCTTTCTGTTATCTCCATTAAACGGCCGAAACCATAATTCTTATTTGTCTTAATTACTTTTACTTTTGCTTTTTCACCTGGCAATCCATTGGGGATAAATAGTGGATAACCATCTACTTTTGCTACACCTGAACCATCGTGTGTTAAATCTTCAAAAACTATATCTATTATATCGTTCTTTTGAACGGGTAATGTTTTACTCATTATCGTCTTCCTTTACATCGATATTTCCGAAAAAAATAAGCGTGGTAATTGTACCATATTATCAGGAAAGCGCAAGCTTCTTCACTATGGAAAAATTAAAGGAACTAAAAAACAAAAAGTGAGGGGATTTCTTCTTCCTCTCACTCCTCGATATTGTCTGTTTGTGATGCTTCTTTATAATCCTTCAGTTCAGGTCGGTCTTCCTCTCGAATTTCTTCAATTGGCACAAATAACTCAAAATGGCGATATAAATTTATAAATTCGGCTGGTAATAAGCCGCCAAATTCTCCATCAAGATTTAATTGAACCTTATCGTCAGAGCTAACTTTAATATGATTCGCATTCGTATAAATGACGTTCGGGTCATTTATATGTTCCCCACGAAGAGCAAGTGTAGCGATTCGAATGAAATCTGCAAGGTTTGCCTTTTTTAATATTAGCAAGGAGAAAAGACCATCATTAATCGAAGCTCCAGGAGCTAACTTTTCAAATCCACCAACTGAATTGGTAAGGCCAACTAGAAATAACATAGCTTCCCCTTCAAATAGCTTCCCATCATATTCGATTTTGACATGCGTTGCTTTAATGAAAGGCAGCATTTCCACACCTTTTAAATAGTATGCAAGTTGTCCTAACATCGTCTTCAGTTTACTCGGAACCTCATAAGAGATTTCCGTTAAATGTCCACCACCACTTATGTTGATGAAATATTTATCATTCATTCTTCCAATATCAATTGGAATTGTATCGCCCTTTGCGATGACTTCCACCGCTCCCATAATATCTCTTGGAATATGCAGCGCTCTTGCGAAATCATTTGTCGTTCCTACTGGAATAATCCCAAGCTTGGGGCGATATTCCTGCTCAGCCATCCCATTTACCACTTCATTGATGGTTCCATCCCCACCAGCAGCAATAACAAGATCATATCGTCTTTCTACCGCGACTCTTGCTGCATAAGTTGCATCTTCCGGACCAGTTGTGGCATGACAGGAAGTTTCATATCCTGCCTCTTCTAATCTTTTTAGCACCTCTGGCAAATGTCTTTTAAAAGCTTCTCGACCTGAAGTAGGATTATATATTATCCTTGCCCTTTTCATTTTTCATCATCCTATAATCAAAATTCATTTTTTCCATAGCCACTAACATCATATACGATAGCACTTGCTTAGGCAATTTTTAACTCTAGCTACTACCATGTTATGTGACAACTTAGAGTAAGTGTCCAAGATTAGCATTTCTTCCCATATTATAACCCAATCTATTCGTTCACCATACTTTCCTTTCCACTATTGCTTGATTTTTTCTATTAATCAAACGTTTGATTAACTTTTTTCCGACAGCATGAGTCAATATTTTATGACTATTGGGAAAATCTGCAACAAAATGGGACATGGTTCGATAAGTTTAACTAAGGTTCCATAAAAGGATGATTTTCCTCAGAAATGCTTTATTCTTTGAGGCAAATCTATCCCTTTTATCTTCTTTAATGGTAAAAGCAAACATGGATAGATGTTTTACCTTGTTAATGATTTGTTAAATCTAATGATCCACTGTTAAAAACATGGATAGCAGGACTTCCTTTTCCCTTTTGTAAAATCGCAGTTGTCTCACTTTCCGCCTTTTCATCCTCTGTACTTGTATATTCCCATTCCTCTCGATCTCGATTGTTAATGATTGTATCATTGACAGAAACTTTAACATTTGCTGTTTCATCTAATATTAAATCAATTTGCGAAACATTGTTGACTGTCCAATTGCTTTTTAATTCACGGGGATTTAAGGTAATATCATTATTCAAATCAATAATATCTAACTTCTTATTTGTTGGCACAAGTATCGTGGTATGTATAGAAGAATAGTCTGTATAAAATTCAGACATTCGATAAGGCAGTTGTTTTATACGTACAAATAGAGTATCTCCCTTTTGAGACACATTTAGATAATCCTCTGGCTTCGAAACTTCCATTTCCTTCGATTCTACGGTACGAAAAGTTCCGAATAATGATAGAACATTTTCATTTGTTCCTTCTATTGTAATCGGATTTTGTTGACTTTCTGATTCTATAACAATTCTTTTGATGTTATCCTTCATTGCATAATTAAATTCTGGCAAATCTTTTGTTACTTCTTCTCTTTTTAACCCTTGTTCTACAATATCCAAAATACCTGTAGATTGCAGGAAGACCATCGATATTCCTGCAGTACCAATGATACCAACGATAATAATACTGAATAGATCAAAGCTTAAATAAGGTTTTTCTTGCTTGGAGGAAAACAAGTATAATAAAATTTCCATTCCAAGAATAACTAAAATAATTGGCCACCAAACTTTTAATACAGTGATAATCTGCCAATCAAAAAACTGTGTAAGTAATAGAAAAACTCCTAGAAATACTAAAGATAGGCCCATTGAAAAAGTGCCGACCCGCCATTGTCTCATTCTATTCTCTCCTTATGTAGCCATTGGCCATTTGATTGGAATAATCAAATGCCAATAGCATAATCTATCTTTTTATTTTCACGAGATTTTTACATTTTTTTCTTTTTTGTACCCTTTAATAAATGAATTCCACCTAATATAAGAACAAGACAAACAATTCCTGTCTGAAAATATTGGTAAAAAAAGAAACGTATATCAATATTTATTGTTTCTCTAATGATAGGCGAAAATATTGGTAAGATAATATTAATCAATAAATAATAGAGACCAATAACGAGTAGTCCAATTCCAAACCATTTCTGGTAGTTAATTAGATAGGCAATGACAGGTACATCCTCTAGCTCTTCTTCTCCTATCTTTGACGCTTTTTGCAATCCATCAAAGAAACTATAGAACCAAATAATCGGGATAACGAATAAGAAGAGACCTAATCGTAGTTCATTGAGAATAAAGATAGAGAACAAGAAAGCTGCCATTAGCTGAATCCCTCTTTGCTGCAGACCTAAATATAAATGACCCGCACCTGGAAATACAGATAAGAAGGTGGCGATAAATTTACTTTTCTTCCCTTCTTCCTGATTCTTTTCAAAATCTTGAAAAATAGTAATGTCCTCAAGCTTTTCCCCTTTCAGTTTCTTATTAAACTGCTGGGAAACATCATAAAATCCGTAAATCCAAATAACCGGTAAAATTGCCAAGAATAATAGAAATTCATTCGTATAGGTTAGAAATGTGATAAATAAAATCATAATTCCTAGACCTAGAAACGCCGTCAATAAAGTTATTCCACGGTATACTAATCCTAATTGAATATGCCCTAAACCAGGAATAAACGATAAAACAATCGTATAAAAACGCTCGGACTCGGTTGTTTTTACTAATACAGGTGCTGCCTCTCCAGCTTCCGTATGATTAGAAAAATTCACCCGCTCTTTTAAATAGCTACTGGTCGTTATTAATGTATCGAGAAAACTAATACAATAGATAATAAAGCCAATAACAATTACAATAAATGTCCACTGGCCGTAATACCATGAACTTTGAATGATGATGGACATAAATGCTAGTCCAAATACAGCAAGCCCATATAAAAAGCCTCGTAGCTTTTTCCCAATGTAGAAAAGACCTCCGCCTGGAAAAAATGCTAAGATTGTTGCAACAATCGGGTTTTTCATTTCTTAAAATCCTCCTTTTTACTACCATCGAATGAATCCATCCAAGCAAATGTCTTATCCACTAAACCGCCGGATTTTGGCTCTTCTTTCAAAGATACTTCCGCTTTTTGGATTGTTTCTGTATGTTTTATAATCGATTGAAAGAATCCTGCCGACATCAGTATCAATGTGAGACTCGCGGCAATGGCATAATGGAATATGGATGATTGATAAAAAGGACGTTTCTTTTTCGCGTCTTTTTTCCTATCCATATTTTCATTGGTTATTTGCTCCATAATATCATTCATAAAGGCTACTTCATCTGAAATTGAAGGAAGTTTCTCCTCTTTCATGTCTACTGCATCTATATATAATTCTAAGCATTGATCGCATGTATACAAATGATCTTCAAGTAGAATTCTTTCTGTCTCCTTTAATTCATCCCTTACATACTTCATCCAATAGTCTTTAGAATAATGTGTTGTCATAAAAAGTCTTCCTCCTTCCAATGCGTTTTGATCCAAAGCCTTGCGCGATATAGCTTCGTTTCAATCGTTTTCACTTGCACATTTTGTTCAGAAGCCATTTCTTGATAGCTTTTTTCTTGAATATAAAAACCGTAAATGACATCCCTATAATTAGCAGGTACTTCCTTAAGCCTTTGTTGGACAAGCTTTTGTCTTTCCCGCTTTATCACTTCTAATTCTACATCATCAGCAAGTGAGCCTCCTATGTGAGATTCCAATTCTTCTGCCATCTCTTCTTTTCTTCTTTGCTTCTTTCTTCTCATATCAATGGCATGATTGACAGCAATTCTTGTAATCCATGTTTTAAAACCTTGATTCTCATATTTGGGGAGAGAGGTATAGATTTTAATAAACACTTCCTGCGCCGCATCTTCCGCTTCTTTCTGATCCTTCAAAACACTGTATATGGAACGAAACAAATAGTCTCGATGCTTTTCTACTAACAGTCGAAATGCGTGATCATTTCCTGCCTTTACTTTATCAATTAATACTTGATCACTAATGGCCTCTCCCCCCTTTCTTAGCCATTCTATAATAATAGACGTAAACGGATTGTCATCCCCCTACACTCTTTTTATTATTTTTGCTTGCTTCTTCCTTTTATTTGGATTGCTCTCCTTTGTAATAGTACCATTATTACTTGAAACTTTTTACCACTTCTTTCGTATTTACTCTATAGCAAATTATTAAAGGAGAATGTGTATGCATTATTTATTTGCGTTACTGGCTTTAACACTAAATCCATTCCTATGGAAAAGCCATCTAAAAAAACAAAGATTTCTCATTTTTCAAGTTATACGATTGCTTGCTGGGCTTTTAATTATTTTTTGTCTTGATTATTTTCAGCTAATCGATCATTCCTTACAGGCTCTATTTAAATATGGTGCTATTTATATTGCTTTCTTCTTATTTTTAGATTTACTTTTTGGAAAAGTAAAGGGATATAAAATAACCGGAATTCTATTTTTATACTTTGTCTTATTTAGTCTTTACGTCCAATTTATCTATCCATTAACTATTACCGGCGATAAATATCGATTTGTACAAGAAAAAGCAACTGTTATCGACAAAGAAGCTGTATCTACAAATGAGAAGCATATCGTCGTTGTACCGGAAAGCTATGCACGTTATCGAAGCGAGAAAAAACTTGGGGAGCTTGCCCATCCTTCTTATTATGATTTAGGAAATTCCACTCTACAAAAAATCGATGATCATCTCTATTGGGTAACGCCGATTGAATACACAGGATTTTTCAAATGGGTAAAAGGAAGTGATGTTCCTGGCTTTATTAAAATGAGTGCAGAGGATGAAAATGAGGATGCCATCTTAGTTCAATCATCCATGAAGTATGTTCCGTCTGCATACTTTAACGAGGATTTAAAAAGGCTAGTCAGAAATAAGCATAAAGATATGATTCTGCTTGAGGCAAGCTTTGAACCCGATGATAACGATAAACCTTATTATGTTATTCCGTATGGTCAATATAATAAATTCCGAGAAATTATTGATATTAAAGGGATTTATATCATTGATCCAGCTACTGGAAAAATAGAGGACTATGCTATGAACAATATTCCTGATTTCATTGACCATGTCATTCCTACAAGTGTTGCTGAGGACTGGAATGAGTGGTATGGAAAATATATTCATGGTTTCTGGAACACTCTTTTTGCAAAAGAAGACATGAAATTGCCAACTGCTTGGGAAAATGTAGACGAAGTAAATGGTGTATTTAATGAAGACTTACAATTGCATTGGTTTACTGACTTCACTCGTCCGAAATCAGACAGTGGTAGTATGGTTGGTTATTCTATGATTAATGCTCGCACTGGTGCTCTTACTTTTTACACCGAAGCAAACGGCTCTTTAAATGGTAAATCTGCTATCAATGTAGCGGAAAAAACCTTCCGCGCCCAAAAATACGAAGCTGGCACTCCGCTGCTTTATACAATTTATGGGCAATTCACATGGGTTGTCCCGCTTATGGACAGCAATCATGTATTAAGAGAAATTATGTTGATTAATGCAAAGGATGAAAAGGTGTATAGTTATCATACTGAAAAAACAAAGCTTTTTAATGATTATAAATATGCTCTTGTCACCCTTTTAAAAAATGATAAAACTGTCCCTAATAATATTGCCGAACAAAAGACAGTAACGGGAACGGTCAGCTATGTATATAAATCTGAAGTAGAAAATAGCACGATTGTAAAATTCATGTTAGATGGAAATAAAACCATTTTCCAAGTTTCATCAAATGATTTTCCTTATAGTATTTTCCTAGAAAAAGGGATGCAGTTAACTATAGATTATGTGGATACAGAAGAAGTGATTGTTACGGTTGAAAAATTGGTAGTAAAAGAACAAGATTTAAATCCATAACATTTATTTATAAAATAGACTTTTAAAAATTAAATAAAAAACAGCATCTTTTATTTATAATATAGGGAGAAGGAAACAATCTTCTCCCTTTTGCTGCATAGAATAAAAGAAGAAAAAAAATATTGTTTAATTCTAGTAAACTTAAGATTATGTCAAAGGAGAAATGCACTTGATTATTATTATCCTAGCTTCTTACTTAATCGGTTCTTTTCCAACTGCCTTAATTATCGGCAAGGTTTTTTATGGTATAGACATTCGTAAACATGGCAGTTTTAACCCAGGAGCTACTAATTCTATTCGCGTGTTAGGCAAAAAAGCTGGGATTGCCGTTTTACTACTTGATGTCGGAAAAGGAGCGCTAGCCACATGCTTACCATACTTGCTAATGGTAGATATAAATCCGTTATACACTGGATTAGTCGCTGTCATTGGTCATTGCTTTCCAATTTTCGCTAGATTCCGTGGTGGAAAAGCAATTGCAACTACAGCAGGGACCCTTCTCGTTGCCAATCCAGCTTTGTTTTTCATTACCTATTTTGCATTCTTCGCTGTTATTTTTATAACAAAATATGTATTCTTGGGTAGTATTTCAGTAGGAATAATCATTTTTTTATATGCGCTATTATCTCCTACCATCCAACATGACTGGCTCTTTTTCTTGTTTTTAATACTATTAATCTTTTTACATCGCTCTAATATTCTTAATTTTATTCATCATCAAGAACCTAAAATTAATGATAAAAACATAAAAAAGGATCGAATTAACCCGAAGAAAATAGGCTGATTCCCCTTAATTGGACAAGCTTTTCAGGAAATTGTTGATTACGGACTTTTCCTGGGAAATACTGTCGAATGAATGGAAATCAAAATAAAGAAGTTGCTCTTTTAAGAGTTGCTCCTTTATTTTGATTTTGGAGGTTGTGGAGGGAAGTGCTGGGATGGGGATGGTGGTTTGGCTGATTTATCGCTAGTTCGGCTGATTCCCTTCCTACTTTGGCTGATTTATCGCTGGTTTGGCTGATTTCCCTCCTACTTTGGCTGATTTATCGTTGGGTTGGCTGATTTCCACGTTCGACTAGAATATATACCACTATCCAAGCTAGTTTTGCCATCCTCCCCCTCTTTTCCCATAAAAAAAGCTGCCAGCAAAGTCGTTTTCAACATTTGCTGACAGCTAAAGGGGAGATAGATCCCCTTCTTATCTTTTATTCATTTCTTCGACTAATAATTTATTAACCATTTGTGGATTTGCTTGTCCCTTTGTCGCTTTCATCAATTGACCAACAAGAAACCCAATTGCTTTTTGTTTTCCATTTTTAAAGTCTTCAATGGATTGAGGATTGTTATCCAATACTTCGCCGATGATTTTCAGCAATGCACCTTCATCAGAGATTTGCACTAGCCCTTTCTCTTTAACAATCGCTTCCGCATCTCCGCCATTTTCAATCAACTCTTTAAAAACTTGTTTTGCAATCTTACTGGAGATTGTTCCATTTCCAATGAGCTTTATCATACCAGCAAGATTTTCTGGAGTTAGCTTTACTTCTGCTAGCTCCTTTTGCTCTGCGTTTAAATAGGCAGAAACATCGCCCATTACCCAGTTAGAAGCAAGCTTTGGCTCCGCTCCATTTGCAACAGTGCCTTCAAAGAAATCAGCCATTTCCTTCGTAACGGTTAATACTTTCGCATCGTACTCTGGTAAGCCCCATTCTTCCATATAACGCTTTTGTCTTGCATCTGGTAATTCTGGAATTTCCGCACGAATTCTTGCTTTCCAATCTTCGTCGATATACAAATCTGTTAAATCTGGTTCGGGGAAATAACGATAATCATCTGAACCTTCTTTAACACGCATTAGCAATGTTGTACTTGTTGCTTCATCAAAGCGGCGTGTTTCTTGATTAATGACACCACCTGAAGAAACAACCTCTCTTTGTCGTTGTTCTTCATACTCTAATCCTTTGCGAACAAAGTTAAAGGAGTTTAAGTTTTTCAGCTCCGTTTTTGTTCCAAATTCCTCTTGTCCTACAGGACGAATCGAAATGTTGGCATCACAGCGCAAAGAACCTTCTTCCATTTTACAATCAGATACGCCTGTATATTGAATGATGGATTTCAATTTTTCCAAGTAAGCATATGCTTCATTTGGTGTACGAATATCTGGCTCAGAAACGATTTCAATTAATGGCGTTCCTTGACGGTTGAAGTCCACTAATGAATATCCTTTCTCATGATTCAGTTTTCCTGCATCCTCTTCTAAATGCACACGGGTAATCCCAATTTTTTTCTTATAGCCATCTACTTCAATTTCAATCCAGCCATGCTCTCCAATCGGTTTATCGAATTGTGAGATTTGATAAGCTTTTGGATTATCTGGATAAAAATAGTTTTTACGGTCAAATTTCGTCTCCGTCGCTATTTCACAGTTTAATGCCATAGACGCTTTCATGCCATATTCTACAGCTTTTTTATTTAAAACAGGTAGTACGCCAGGATAGCCTAAATCGACTACTGTCGTATTTGTATTCGGCTCAGCACCGAAGTGATTGGGACTTGCTGAGAATATTTTTGATTGTGTTTTTAACTCTACATGGACCTCTAGCCCAATGACTGTTTCAAATTCCATCTTTTTCACCCCTTACAGCGTTGGTTTTTGTTTATGATAATCTGTAGCTTGTTCAAACGCATAAGCCACTTTATATACAGATGCTTCATCAAAGTGTTTACCGATAATTTGTAAACCAAGTGGCAAACCGTTAGAGAAGCCGCAAGGAACCGATATACCTGGTACGCCAGCTAAGTTCACTGGAATCGTTAATATATCGTTTGCATACATCGTTAATGGATCATCCACATTTTCTCCTAACTTAAAGGCTGGTGTTGGAGTAGTTGGTCCAATAATAACATCATACTTTTCAAATACATCTTCGAAATCTTTTTTAATTAATGTACGTACTTTTTGTGCTTTTTTATAATAAGCATCATAATAGCCAGAGCTTAAAGCAAAGGTTCCAAGCATAATTCTGCGCTTCACTTCATCGCCAAATCCTTCTGCACGTGAACGCTTATACAGATCGATTAATGTTTCCACATTATCCGCACGATAACCATATCGTACCCCATCAAAACGAGAAAGGTTTGCAGATGCTTCTGAAGAAGATAATAAATAATATGTAGCAAGGGCATATTTACTATGTGGCAAGGAAACTTCTTCCCATGTTGCGCCTAATTTTTCTAATACCTTTAATGCATCTAAAACAGATTGGCGAACTGTTTCGTTTACTCCTTCTGCTAGATACTCTTTCGGCACAGCTATTTTCATGCCCTTAATATCTCCCGTTAGGCCTTTCGTAAAATCAGGAACCTCTACATTTGCCGAAGTAGAATCCATTGGATCTAAACCAGAAATAGCATTAAGCAAGAAAGCATTGTCTTCTACCGTACGTGTAATTGGTCCAATTTGATCAAGTGAGGATGCGAACGCAACGAGACCAAAGCGAGAAATTCTTCCATATGTAGGTTTTAAGCCGACAACCCCACAGAAAGCTGCTGGTTGACGAATGGAGCCACCAGTATCTGATCCAAGGGAAAATAGTACTTCACCCGCTGCAACCGATGCAGCAGATCCACCTGATGATCCACCAGGAACTGTTTCAAGATTCCATGGATTTTTCGTTTTTTGGTAATAGGAATTTTCCGTGGAAGATCCCATAGCAAATTCATCCATGTTTAGCTTTCCGATTGTTATAGCTCCAGCTGCTTGCAGCTTGTCCATAACTGTTGCATTATAAATCGGTTGGAAATTCTCTAAGATTTTACTCGAACAAGTTGTTCTTAAATCCTTCGTAACAATATTATCCTTTATCCCAATCGGCATTCCGAATAGGCTCCCGGAATGTTCCCCATTTACAAGCTTGCTATCTAGTACGCTAGCTTGTGATAAAGCATTTTCTTCATCTAATGTTAAAAATGCTTGTACTTTCCCATCTACGTCTTTTATGCGATTATACGATTCTTTTACTAAATCTGTAACAGATATCTCTTTCTTATGTAATAGTTCCTGTAAATCCGTCATCTTTTGATCAAAAAGACTCATATGATTTCCCCTCCTTACTCAATGATAGATGGCACTTTAATTTGTCCATCCTGATGGTCTGGCGCATTGCGTAAAACTTCCTCAACAGGTAAGCCCTTTGTTGGTACATCTTCACGTAATACATTTTTCATATCTAATACATGGGAAGTTGGTTCAATTCCCTCTGTGTCTAATTCATTTAGTTCTTCTGCAAAAGAAATAATAGCATCCAATTGCTTTTGAAAATGCTCTGCTTCCTCATCCGATATCGCAAGTCTAGCTAGATTCGCAACATGCTTTACTTCTTCCTTTGTAATTCTTGACATATATATGTCACCTCCATCGTTATACGTACAATACAATAATCTGATAATAGCAAACAAATCATTAGGAAAGCAACCGAAAGTAAGATTATATCTTGTAAGAAAGCCGTTTCTTTATAAATGATTGTTTTTCCTTGAAAAATGTTTATCCATATTAAATGTACATAGTCTTTACAATTATACCATTTTGATTTAGTTGGTCGCTCCGTTCATTTCTATTTTAAAGTAAAAATAGAGGGACCTCCCTCTTTTTATCGGTTATTCTCCAGCGAGGAAAGGAGTGGCTCATACATCATTAACGCATGATTTTCTGTAATATACTCTTCCTCCAATAATACACCTCTTCTATTAAATTTTTTTCGATAAATTTGATTATGGCGAATATAGCCGCCGAAATAGGCTGGTGTGATTTGATGCTCCTTTTCAAACACTTCATAATGAGATAAACTAGGTGCTGCCCCTAGCCATTCCCCTTTTAAATGGGTATCTGTTACTTCTAAGCATAATTGAAAAGTAGTATCTGTTTCATTTTTGATTTGTAGGTCTAAATAATTGTAGGAACAAGTCGCGCCACTACCGAATGGCTGTGTTCGGTTGGAATCAGGGAAAACATCATAACTATGGCGATGCCTTTCCACCACTGTTAACGGAGTATGTAATGTCATCCAATAAATCAGATTAGAAAGCTGGCACAGCCCTCCTCCAACTCCAGTACGATAGCTCCCAGAATACAGAACCATCCCGTCTACAAAACCCTTTTTATAAGTGGGCTTGCCTATTGTTCTCCAATAAGAAAAGGTTTCTCCTGGTTCTATGACTATCAAATTTATTTTTGAAACCGCCACTTTTAAATTAATAATTTTGTTATACTGCAGCCTCATATCAACATCCTTTAATTCTCTTAGTAGCATTGTTTTATGGGTAAAATAAGAATGGGGTAGTAATGCCTTTTGCTTTTTCTTTGCATAGTGTTTTCTCGCTATCATCCATTGCATATATCTCTTTGTGGTATAATATTTTTTCCCGAAATAAAGACGTAGGGCTGACCTTTTTTTGGGTCTTAACGCTGTAATATTCATAAATACGCTCTCCATTTTTTCCCTTTTCTCCTTTATTTCGCTAACTATTTCGTAAATCCTTCTTTTTTCTAAGAGGGTTGTTAAGCAGTAAAAATCCCTTATACCCGAGACAGAAATTGCTTTATTTTTCTCATTCTTGGCAAATAGATAGGAAATTCACGCAAAATCCGATACAATAGTTAATATTTAGAAGACTAAAAAGCTAGGTGACGAACAATGAATGAATTAGACTCTTTAAAATTAGAAAACCAACTTTGTTTTCTTTTATATGCAAGTTCACGGGAATTAACGAAAAAATATAAGCCCTTGTTAGAGGAGCTAGATGTAACCTATCCACAATACCTAGTTCTTTTACTTCTATGGGAGCATAAAAGTCTTAGTGTGAAGGAAATGGGAAATTACTTATACCTCGATTCTGGTACACTAACGCCAATGCTTAAGAGAATGGAACAGCAACAATTACTCCAACGTAAGCGATCCCTTGAGGATGAGCGTTCCGTACTCATTACCTTAACGGACAAAGGAGCTTCTCTACAGCAAAAAGCAGCATGTATTCCAACCGAAGTTTTCAAGCTTTTTGGAAAATCAGACGAAGAAATCACTGAATTAAAGCAATCACTATTAAAGCTTTTGCAAAACCTCACGTAATGCACCATGATTTAAAATAGGATAGACATAAAGAGAGCAGATAAAAGTTTAGGTACTTTCAATCTGCTCTCTTTTTATGCTTCTATTAAGCTGTAACCACTTCTAATTGAACATCAATATTTCCTCTAGTTGCTTTAGAGTATGGGCAGAAGTTATGCGCTTTGTGTACAAGCTCCTCTAAAACATCCTTTTCAATTCCAGTTCCTTTTACAGATAATTTTACAGCTAATTTAAAGCCTTGATCTGTTTCATCCTTTAGTAAGCTAACACTAGCTGTTGTTTCAGAGTCAAAGTTTACTTTTTCTCTCTGTGCCATTAATTGTAATGCACCATCAAAACATGCCGAATATCCAGCTGCAAATAATTGCTCAGGGTTTGTTGCATCCTCCAATTCCTTTGCTCTTTGAGTTCCTGGCATCGCTGTATCAAATTGAATAACATAGTCTTCTGACTCTACTCGGCCTTCTCTTCCACCAGTTGCTGTAACAGATGTTGTAAGAATTGTATCGCTCATGATTATTCCTCCAATAATTTATTATTTTCCACATATACATTGTACGCAATATAATTTCACAAAACAAATATTTTGCACTTTCTTTTCATATTTACCCTTTTCAAAAAAAGTAAACATGCCTACAACAATTATTTTAAACAAAAAAGCCCAAAAAGATTTCTCCTTTTGAGCCCTTTTCTTACTTACTAAACCATTTTCCAATAGTCGTAAATAATCCCTTTTTCTGACTATCTTGCGAAGATTCCTCTTCTACTGTATCGTTTGTTTGTTCCCCGATATAAATATCTTCTTTATTAATCGCATGATCATAAGCAATTAATAAGCCAATTTCACTATCTGCCTCTTTATTGGTTACAATCGTGTATTCCATTTTGGCTTGATTAGCTTCCTTAATATATTTCGATAAGTATGAATAGTCTAAATGACCATTTAAATATAACTTCGCACCTGTATTCTTTTTCATCGCATCAAGTATTTCTTTGTAGGGCGATGGTTCAATTACTTGGGATTGATTTAGTGCAATCACAACTCTTTCTCTTAGAGTACCAAGAAATTTTCTTCGTTCCTCTGGCTTTGTTTCCTTTGCCCCATACATTCCCTTTTGCATATAATCATCTAAGTTAGGGTTTGATGACATGTTCACAACTCCTTCAAATAGATTCCTTTTCTCATACTATACTCTACTCTGCTGATAAAAAAACTTGTACCTTTTTGAAATTTTTTTGTCATGATACAAAAAGAGAGAGTTAGGCATCAGTTATTCCACTTTTCAAGGGAAGCATGATGATTAACTCTCTGACATTATCCTCTTAACCTTCAGTAAGTACACCGTTAGCTTATAAAATTCGAGGAAGAAGGTGTTCAACTAACCATAAACGAGAGATCAAGAGTTCCCATTTATGGAAGTATCCCTTTATTGATAAATATGAATAAATGGTTCTTCTGCATCAACATCACGAACAATTAATGCTTCAGGGCCATATACGGAGGTAATGCTAACCTGCACAGAAGAGGTATTATTTGGCGGAAAATGTTCCATAACCTTCCCTGCAACAAATTGAGTGAAGCCGAGTGCTTCTGCTTCTCCATAAAACTGAATCGGAATCTCAATGCTTAAATTCTGCATTTCATCATTCACATAGAAAGCTCTTCCGACAACTCCATTAAAGTTAGGAAAATAATTTTCAATGTCCTGCTTAAAATAAGAAAATGCATCCGCTTCTGACTTATATTGCGTATCTGAGCTTGGGAATAAAATATATTTTTCATTAATCTCTTCCCAGTCCCCTATACTTTTGCTATCACCTGCAACCTTAGCATATGAAATAAAGTTTCCAGGAACAACAGAGGAGCTTTCTTTCTGCTCAAAAAGAGAAATAATGATTGGAACCTTTTCAAGTCCTTCCACTTCTCTAATTCTTTTTACTACCTCTATTGCAATTTTTTTCCCTTCTTTTTCAAGCTTTGTTCGATCTATTTTCAGTTCTTTTGCCGCTCCCTTTTCTACATAGGAATAGACTGAATTCATAGCCAAACCAATTGAAATTCCACCAAGCTTTAAACTATTATCATCGGTTTTCACTAAATAATCATGTTCGAGGATATGAGCTAAATAAATGGGCTCTTTGCCATTTTCCTCGCCAGCTGGATTTAACCCCTTTGCATTCTTGCTAGACTTTCTCCCAAGCCAATTGGTGATTAAACTGCTATCTAAATACTGGCCTTCTTGGAAAAAGTATTGTTCTGGATCATATGCATTTTGTGCAATTCGCATTAATCCTGTTTCAAATTCAGCAATGTCATAGCGGGTATTTAAATTATTTACAACCAATCCCCTTGCTTCAGAAGCTTTGAATGGAACAACTACCTTATAATAATCGTCAGAGATTTTATAATTTGGTATAATCGCTGTTTCTGTTGTATTACTATCTACGTCTTCTGTCTTTACTTCTTCTTCTTTATTAAAGTTAGGTGCACAAGCTGATAGGACTAATATTAGTCCAAGCACCATCATTACGTGTTTTTTCATTCACCAAACACACCTTTGTTCTTCAATTCTTCCATAAGTTTTTCCTCATCCCATACTTCAAGACCTAACTGTTCCGCTTTTGTTAATTTACTTCCTGCATCATTTCCTGCAATGACTAAATCTGTTTTCTTGCTGACACTTCCTGTTATTTTACCACCTAATAATTCAATTTGTTCTTTAGCTTCATTACGAGAAAGTTGTTCTAACTTTCCTGTTAAAACAATGGTTTTTCCAGCAAATACGGAATCAGCATCTTCTGTCGTTACTGGTAATGGACCCGTATATTCCATGTTAACACCATAGGTTTTAAGTTCATTGATTAATTCCAGCACTTCTTCCTGTTCAAAAAAAGTGACAATGGAGTCAGCCATTTTTTCGCCAATTTCATTAATAGCCGTTAACTCTTCTTTTGATGCTTTAACAAGCTGGTCCATATGTTTGAATTCCATTGCAATTGTTTTCGCTGCTTTTGCTCCCACATGTCTAATTCCTAAGCCAAACAACAGCCTCTCAAGGGAATTTTGCTTTGAAGCTTCTATTGCTTGCAATAAATTATTCACAGACTTTTCGCCCATTCTTTCTAATTGAATGAGTTGCTCATAATCTAATGTGTATAAGTCCGCAACATCTTCAATTAGTTTTTCAGAAAATAATTGGCTCACTACTCGCTCACCAAGCCCGTCAATATTCATAGCATTTCTAGAAACAAAGTGAATTAAGCCTTCCCTAATTTGCGCAGGACATTTTGGATTAATACAGCGCAATGCTACTTCTTCCTCTAATCGAACAAGTTCACTATTACATTCAGGACAATGAGTAGGCATTAGAAATTCTTCTTCTTCACCGGTTCTTTTTTCCACTAAAACATTCACTACTTCTGGAATAATATCACCAGCTTTTTTGACAACAACCATATCGCCGAGTCTAATATCTTTTTCCCGTATTAAGTCCTCATTATGTAGTGATGCTCTTTTCACCGTTGTTCCAGCAACCTTTACGGGTTCTAATACAGCAGTTGGCGTCACAACACCTGTTCTCCCCACATTCAGTTCAATGGCAAGAAGCTTTGTCATTACTTCCTCTGCGGGAAATTTGTATGCTATCGCCCATCTCGGACTTTTTGCAGTTGTTCCAAGCTGCTCTTGCTGAGCTAAACCGTCTACTTTTATTACAATTCCATCTATTTCATAGGGCAAGTGTGGACGTTTTTCCTGCCAGCCTTCAATATACTGTAAAACATCCTCAATTGTTTGACATTTTTTTCTTTCTTTGTTTGTTTTGAATCCAAGTGTATCGAGTAAATCCAGTCCTTCACTATGGGATTGAACACCTGTCTGACCAACATCCCCAATGGCATAAAGGAAGATATCCAAGTTTCGAGATGCCGCAATGCGTGGATCTAATTGACGTAAAGAACCAGCTGCAGCATTTCTAGGATTGGCAAATGGCTCTTCCCCATTTTCATCCTTTATTTTATTAAGTGCCTCGAAGGATTTTTTCGGCATAAATGCTTCGCCACGAACCTCTAAACTGACCGGTTGATTTAAACGTAGGGGAATAGAGCGAATCGTTTTCAGATTCGCCGTAATATCCTCTCCAGTTGTTCCATCCCCTCGCGTTGCTCCTTGTTCAAATAAGCCATTCTCATATCGAAGGGAAACAGCAAGCCCATCTATCTTTAATTCACAGACGTATGAAAAGTCTTCCCCAATAGCCGCACGAACCTTTCGATCAAAATCGCGTAAATCCGCCTCATTAAATGCATTCCCTAAGCTCAGCATCGGTTTTTGATGCTGAACCTTTGAGAACATATCCAGTATTTCTCCGCCAATTCGCTGTGATGGAGAATCATTTGTTCTTAAGCTCGGAAATTGTTCTTCCAAACGGATTAATTCATTTAATAATGCGTCATATTCCGCATCAGGAACAGAAGGATTGTCCAGAACATAATATTCATACCCATACTGATTTAATAAATTATGCAGTTCTTTAACTCGCTTCTCTGCAAGAGTTTGTTCCATATATCCTTTTCCTTTCCTTATCCTTTTTGAATCGGTGCAAATTTAGCTAATAGTCGTTTAATGCCTACTGGGCTTGGAAAAGCAATGTCTAGCTCTTTTGAATCGCCTTCTCCTTTAACACTAACAACCGTCCCAGTACCCCATTTACCATGGACTGCTTTATCGCCTACACTCCATCCGATTCCTTCTCCACCTGTTGCGACTGTAGCAGGACGGATAACTGCCTTTCTCGTTGGCTGCTGTTGGGAATAAGAAGTTCGAGAGCCGCTTTGTGCTGGTGACATTCTTTGTCTATTCGAAACAGGATTCACACCTTCAAGCAAATCTTCCGGAATTTCTTTTACAAACCGAGAAGGTGGATTCATATTGGTACGTCCAAATAAAGTTCTCATCTGGGCATTTGTTAAATACAATTGCTTCTCTGCCCGTGTAATTCCTACGTATGCAAGACGGCGTTCCTCTTCCATCTCTCCTTCTTCCATTAATGAACGAGAATGTGGGAAAACTCCTTCTTCCAAACCAATTAAGAAAACAATTGGGAATTCTAAACCTTTTGCAGAGTGCAATGTCATTAAAACAACAGAATCTGCTTGTTTTCCATCATCATCCAATTTATCAATGTCGGCAACCAATGCTAAATCTGTTAGGAAAGCAATTAATGATTTATCGTCATTAGCATCTTCAAAGTTTTTCGACACAGACATAAATTCTTCTATGTTTTCTAATCTACTTTGAGCTTCAATGGACTTTTCCGCTTTTAACATGTCTACATAGCCGGATTTATCAATAACTTCTTCGACAAGTTCTGTCACAGATAAATATTCCTGCATTCTTGTATAATTTTGAATTAAATCACGGAATTCACTTGCAGCCTTCGTAATCTTTGGACTTAAGCCAATTAATTCAACGGCCTCTAATGCTTGATACATGGACATATCATGCATTGCTGCGAAATTAGCGATTTTATCAACTGAACTAGAGCCAATTCCACGCTTTGGAACGTTAATGACCCGTTGGAAGCTAATATCGTCATCCGGATTTGCAATCAGACGAAGATAAGCAAGTGTATCTTTAATTTCCTTTCGATCGTAGAACTTTATACCTCCAACAATCGAATATTCAATATTTGACTTAAGAAGCATTTCCTCCATTACACGTGATTGTGCGTTTGTTCGATAAAGGATAGCTATATCCGATAAGTTAAGAGATGTTTCTCTTCTTAATTCTTGAATTTTCCCAATAACAAATTGCGCTTCCCCTTGCTCACTATCAGCTCGGTAATAGTATATCTTGTTGCCATCTTCATTTTCTGTCCATAAATTTTTATCTTTACGACCAGAATTATTGGCAATGACCTGATTCGCGGCTTGCAGAATTCGTTTTGTGGAACGATAGTTTTGTTCCAGCATTACTACTTTTGCATTTGGATAATCCTTTTCAAAAGAAAGGATGTTGGATATATCTGCACCACGCCATGCATAAATAGACTGATCAGAGTCCCCAACTACACAGAGATTGCGGAATCGGCTTGCTAAAAGTTTTACTAGCATATATTGTGATCTATTCGGTTGCGATAGGTAAGACTTTGAAGTAATCTCCATCTTTTCCCCCGCTTAGCACCGTACGTGAGACTTTCACCTCATACGGCGCCCCATCAACTACTAGCTCGTTACATTATCAATTACACAGTTTCCCACTTTTTTACGAAGAGTGTTAACTTTACTCAGTTGTTCTTCATTAAGATTCAGTACATTAAGATACTTATTAATGGTGTTTTCTTTTACCGCATGGATTAACTTATGAATTTCCTTACATATAAATATAAGGTTTCGATAAGCGTCTGTTCCGCCTAAATTTCTTGGCTTCTTATGATGAAGTTCCATTTCCCCAATAATTAAGTCTTTACCAGTTATTGCACATTTACCTAACTGTGCAATGTACTTGGAGAGTCGATTGTCATTGTATTCCATACTCTCAGATTTTATTGGGTTTTCCATCAAATAATGTACCATGAATGGCGATACAGCTTCTTGGCTATTATGAACCAAGATTCGACCACTTTCGGTATAAGAGTTTTTCTCCTGAGTAAAGTTCAAAGGGCTTTTGTGTTTCACCCCATCTATCGGGAATAAAATCATGCCACATGCAAAGAATTTCTTTTTATTAAGATAATCTTTATATGCTTTTTGAAAGAATGGTGTGATAACTCCCTTTGAACTCTTTGCTTTTTTAAGCTTGTTATACAGGATTCGTTTGACTGAGTAAGAAATTTCACTGAAATCCTTTGTCGTATGTGTCGCATACCGATAATAATTGTGAATTCCCAAGATAGTTGAGTTAAATTTAGTTACTTCAGCCTTATTCGGTTTTCTTCGAATAAATTCAGCTTTTGTTTTTATTTTCTCAATTACCTTGCGTCGTGATTTATCTGTCATATGCGATTTAACAACACGCTTTTTGCCTTTTGGTACTACTTTGAACTTAAACCCTAGAAACTCAGAATAGTTCTTACGTAAATTGACTACTCTCGATTTCTCATTGCTGATTTCAAGGCCTAATCTTTCCTTTAACCACTGCTTAGAAGATTCAAATATAATAAATGCGGTTTTGTGGTCTCGACAAAAGATTTTAAAGTCATCTGCATATCTTACAATAAACATTTCCTTTAACTTGGTATACCTTTTAAGGGTGGCGTATTTTACCGTTTGGTCAAACCGCTGTTTTCCACCAATTACACGTATCTTTGTGTAATCCTTTCTCGTCTTAATTGTTTCCCACTGATTACTTATCCACCAGTCGAATTCATTCAATACTACATTTGAAAGTAACGGAGAAAGAATTCCTCCCTGTGGAGTTCCCTTAGTAGGTTTCCCAATTCCTTTAACCTCAGCTTTGAGCATCTTACTTATAATCGAAAGAATACGTTTATCCCTAGTTCCAATCGTCCATAGTTGTTTAAGCAACTTCCCATGATCAACGTTATCGAAGAAACCTTTAATATCAACATCTACTACATAATGTAGTTTGTTTTTGTTTGCTAATGTTACAGCCCTTGAATATGCGTGGATTTGACTCCGATGAGGTCTGAATCCATAGCTATGTTTATGAAAGCGAGCCTCGCATATAGGTTCAAGAACTTGTAATAGGCATTGTTGAATAAGTCTATCTTCAATAGTAGGAATTCCTAAAGGACGAATGCCGCCATTTGGCTTTTGGATTTCCTTACGTTTCACTTTATGAGGTTTATAATCATCTAGGCGTTTTTTAACATATTGTACAAGCATATCAGGGCTTCTAAGTCCGATTTCGAATATAGTGTTTTGATTCACTCCCGCTGTCTTACTTCCCTTGTTTTTCTTGATGTTACGAAAAGCAAGTTTAACATTTGCAGGGTGTAGAACTAATTCATATAACTTATTAAAAGTTTTTCCTTCCGAACTTAGCTGATATAACTGGTCAAACATGTCTTGTGTGTTGTAATACTCATTGTTTCTCAGCTTTTGACTTTTTAACTTCTTCGGCTTCGCATGGGTTTCAGTCAATTACTCACCTCTTTACATTCCCAAATTGGGTTTGTAATTTCAGCTTTCATTTCTCTTAGTCATACTCGAACCTGAAATTTCTGTTTTAATAATGTCGTCTTCTAACAGTTGACTAATGGCTATCCCTCCACTGTTTGTTATAACAGTTTCTTTGGTACTGTGCCATTACCTTCACCGACATAAAAGAGGTTATACATATACACTTTCGACATATATGCTTTCCCTGCTACCGCTTCATAGAATGCAAACTCTCCACGTTATCGGCTTACCACGTTCCAAGAATCCTATCTGTTCATTCACAATCCGTAGGTGATTCCTCTAGCCCTGTTAGCTGGATGATGCCTGTAACATCATAAGGTATTTCATAAAGACAAATTTTACTCTACCTCACTAACCCCGACATGCGGGACTATCCGTTTCGAATAGCTATATCTCTAGAGCCGTACATTCGGAATTTCGTCAATAGATGGCTGTGACATCTAATTTCTCACCATAGATTGTCTTGTAGAACCCCGGTCTATCAGCCATACCCCCTGCCTCCAGAGAGCTTTCCTCGTCTTTCTCGTTAGGATGACCTTCAACCGACTTCACCGAGCTTATAACCCTCAAGTGTTTTGCACCACCTGAACGCTATTCGGAGGATTAGGCGAGCCTTTCAGGGCGTTACCCCATCATTCGACTCTTCAGATTCTTAGTTCTCCTAGCATTACGCTAGTGTCTAACCTTTTCAGTTAGAAACGTGTCGCACTATCCTGATACTCATCTACATGAATATATTGAAACTTACGTTGATAGTATTCTAAAACTTCTGGTACTCTTTGAAATAGATGGATTGTCTGCATGATTAAATCATCGAAATCCAAGGCTTGGTTTTTGCGCAAGCGTCTTTGATACTCTGTATATACATCACTAACAATTTGTGAAAAGTAATCGCCTGCAGTCTTCGCAAATTCTTCTGGAGTAACAAGCTCATTCTTTGAAGAACTAATACTTGCTAGAATAGCACGGGGATCATATTTCTTCGGATCAATGTTTCGGTCTTTCAGGATGCCTTTAATAACAGACTGCTGATCTGTTGTATCCAATATCGTAAAGTTTCGGTTATAGCCAATTCGATCAATATCTTTTCTTAATATCCGCACACACATCGAGTGAAAGGTTGATATCCATATATCCTCACTTGCTCCGCCTAAAACAGCTGCTATTCTCTGACGCATTTCCTTCGCCGCTTTATTTGTAAACGTAATTGCTAAGATATTGTATGGATTAACCCCCTTTTCCACCATAAGATAGGCAATTCTCTGTGTTAAAACTCGGGTTTTCCCACTTCCTGCACCTGCCATAATTAATAAAGGACCCTCTGTCGCTTTAACAGCTTCCTTCTGTTCTGGATTTAATCCATTTAGTATTTTATCTGTTAAAAATTGCATCTTTTCACCACCATAAGAACATATATTCTATTTTAACCTAGCTTCATTGGTTATTCAACGATAACTCTTTTTTATTTCGACCGTTCGCAATGCGGCAGATATGTCTGTGTAAATTATATTTCCGACAACAATTACATCTGCATAATTTGCCATTTCCTCAGCCTGTTCGACTGTTTCAATACCTCCACCATAGAACAGAATGGTTTTACTTAATTGACTCTTTGCAGCTTTTACAATCGAAGGTTCTCCATATGCTCCGCTATATTCCAAATAAAAAATGGGCAAATGAAACATCTTTTCTGCCATTAAGGCATATGCTGCGATATCTTCTTCGGATAATTCTGTCTGGGCATTTGTTAATTCCGCTACTTTACAGTCTTTATTTAACACACAGTAGCCTTGAATCAAAAATTCATCCCAATCCATAAGCTCGCCATATTCCTTCACTGCTTCATGGTGAAGACCAGTTATCCATTTTGTATCCCTGCTATTTAAAACAGTAGGAATAAAATATAAATCAAATCCGGGTGAAACCGAATCTATTGTTGACACTTCTAATATACAAGGAACAGTATAGCGACGAACACGCGCCATTAGATTTAGGACATTATCTAATGTTATGCCATCCGTTCCTCCAATGATGATTGCATCTGTACCAGATTCACATAAACGATCTAGCGCTTCATCTGAAATTTCCTTATTCGGGTCTAATTTAAATACATGACGCCATTCGCGCACATCATACATGCAAACTTCCTCCATTCTAACCTTTACATCATTTCATTATAGCATTAGATATTCCATCAAAAAAGAAATCCTTCCGTTTAACTGCTTGTAAATATTTCTTGGTGATTAGAAAAGCGGAGGACACCCGTTTAGGAGCGTGTGAGGTGGACCAACCTTTCCTCAGATATAGGAAAAAACATGGTCAACTCTAGTGAACCGATGTTGACTTATCGTAAGGAAAGGTTGTGAAGCCCATCAGCTTCTAGGTGCCCGGAGCTGGACACCAAATCAACTTCATAAACTTATGCTTTCTTAACTCTTAAAAGGAATGGAGGAAACCCCTCTCTTTTCTATTGGACGAAAAGGAGGAAGCAATTGTTTCATTTCTCACATAGTAAATTAATCATTGTTTTCATCAAAAACTGTCTAGAATTCAAAAATAAAAGGGTTGTCCCGAAAAAGAAAATCGTTCAGATTTAGTCTTTTTTGGGACAATCCCTTTCGCAATCTTATTCTTCTATTTTAGTTGGATCTTCTTTCTTAATTCGTGCTAACGCTAATTCATATGCATCATTTCCATAATTCAGGCAGCGTTTAACGCGGGATATAGTTGCAGTGCTTGCACCTGTTTCTTTTTCAATTGTATGATACGTATTTCCTTCCCTTAGCATTCTTGCTACTTCTAACCGTTGGGAAAGGGATTGAATTTCATTGACTGTACATAAGTCATCAAAAAACTGATAGCATTCTTCCAATGATTCAAGGGAGAGAATGGATTCAAATAATTGATCCAACTCTCTTCCTCTTAATTTATCAATTTGCATAGGAAACCTCCATTTTTTATCCATTATTTTTATCAAAGGCAACATTTTTAATAATCAGCCTTACCAATAGTCAATCATTATTTCAACGTTACGGCGCTCTTTAGTCCAGGAGTCGAAGGGATTATATTAATCCACGTTTTCCCAGGTACAAAACCTACCTGTTTATCTCCTTTAAATGGGAGAAGTCTTCCTTCAACATTTTCCCAATGAACTTCCTGCCATTTTCCTTGCTGCAACAAATAGGCGTTGCCGCCAGATGTTAAATCAATTTCTTTTCTTCCTTTATTATCAATAACCTTATGACTAGTTTCAATTATAAACACATTATCTACTGCCACGGATGCATTTGTTTCATAATCAACTGTTTGTTCCCCATTAGAGAATCGAATATATTTCTGGATATCATCTTCATATAAAAACTGTGAATTAAAGCTTGGATTCGTACCATAATTAATAGTGACAGAGGTTGCCTCTTCGCCCTCTATTTCCTCTAATTCTTTTGTTTTTAAAAATAGTAATGGTTCTGGTGCTCCTGATAACGAATAATTATTCTCCTTTGCACCCTTCTCAATGTTGGCAAAGCTTATGTAAGAATTATGTGGAGCAACTCGATCAGAGGACCTTTTAAAGAGGGTTCCATCATACTCCATACCGTTTAAATTATCAATATAACCGTTTGTAAGCAGTTTTTTTGCTTCTGGACTATAGCCATGTGCAATATACAAACTATTATAACCCTTTGCAAGCTCGATATAATAGTCTCGTGAACTACGGACAGGCCCAACTACTGTAGGCTTTGTACTTTGAAAAACCGCTAGAAACCGAGTAACTTCACCTTCTGCTAATACTTCATACACAATATCTGCATCTGTCAGTCCTGTTTGTGGTCTTGCATCAGGATGATTATTAACCATAACAGTAACTGCACGGTCTGTACTTTCTGTATTGCTAGGCAAACCAGTTAATGGATATAAAGTAGCAAGGTCTGTTAATCCCTCTTCTTCCTTAGCACCATTGCCGGTTTGATTACCATTATGTTTTCCTACATCCTTCGGTTCGCTGTTGCAGGCCGTTAAGGTAAGAAGCAGAAATAGAAAAACAAACCATCTTTTCTTCATAGTCCCCTCCTAGTAATCCATCAACATGATGTTAAATGGTCTGTGTCGTTTATAACATCTACTCCCTTTAAGGGAGTAGATCCTTACTTATTTAATATATCAGAATATTCTAATTAAACAATAGAACTCTTTTATATTTTAACGCATTATCGCTGGAAAGAGTATACTTTTATTCATTACATCAAATAAACCTTTTTGCGTAATCCGAATATATGGCAAATGGGTAGAGGTGAAAAACACAATGGTGTAGATAGGATCCTCATACTGGTAGCCTCTATCTTTAATATACTGCAGTAATTCCTTCTCTTTTTTAATAAGCTCCTCCATTGGCATAGCAGCCATCATTCCTCTTAATGGCAATGGAATTTCAATGTCTACCTTTCCGTTTTTCACTAGAACAATGCCTCCACCTATCTCCTTTAAGCGATTAAATGCGGTTATCATATCAGCATGGCTTTTTCCTAATAAAACTATATCTCCATCTCCTGTATAAGAGCTAGCCATTCCGCCAATTTCCTTTGTAAATCCCTTCAATAAAGTGTTTATTCGCCATTCTCCCTCTCGATCTAAGAGCATAAAATAACATTCATCGTGTTCCTCTGTAAGAATTGCATCAGAAACGTTAATCGAGATGGAATATGGTTTGGTAATCACTGCATTCTCTAATCTTATTCCAAAGGGCATCGAAAATTGCATGTCAAGGCTATTTACATTCCATTTTATATCAAGGGGGGTTAAATTAAATTGCTCCCACTCAACCGTTGGATAAGCTTCCTTTATTTCTTTTCCATCTTTCTTCACCCAAATTCCTTTGGCTAACACAGAGAGAGGCGTTGGATTATCTTTCGCCTTCAGTAAGTTGATATTCGCAACTCTCCCTGTTGCAATGTTGCCATGTAAATGTTCAATTCCATGAAAGTTAGCGATATTAATGGTTGCCATATTATAAGCATCTACTAATGGTACACCATGATTCATTGCTATTCGAATGAGTTGATCAATATGCCCCTTTTCGTAAAAGGAGGACGGAGATCCGTCTGTTGTTAGCATTAAACGATCATACTGATCAATTCCCAATTCTTTCATTTCCTTTAGCAGTTTAGGCAAATCTGGTCGGATAGAAGAGTACCTAAGACTTACTTTATACCCTTGAAGCAAACGATTCAGCACCTCTTTCCCTGTCATTGCTTCATGATCACTATCTACTCCCAGAAGCATTAATTTTGCGAGCGTTTTCTCAGATGCTCCCGGAAAATGTCCCTCGATTCGCTTTCTCAGACGCTTTGTCTCCTGCATCCAGTGAAGCATCATATCATCACCGTCTAAAAGTTTCGGCCAGCCTGTTAATTCTCCACCTTGAATTACTGCATCATTCTCTATCCAACTTTTTACATTTCCATGGGAAAAAACTTGCTCTTCATCTTGTAGCTCTGTTTGTGCATCATATCTACTCCACCATAATATCGTAGATGGAATGTCCTTCATAAAGTTCAAAAAAGTAAACGCTTTCTTTTTTTCTAACTGCATAGCCAAAACAAGGTTATCATTCACATATGTAGTTGTACCAAATTGTGATGTATATTGGGCTAAGGTTAGGGGATTATATATTTGAAAAGGATGAGCATGTGGTTCTATATATCCTGGAACTAAAAAAAGTTCTGTGCAATCAACAATTTCTGCTTGATCTATTCGGATGGGCATGTCATTGCCCACATAAATGATTCTATCTTGATATATCCAGATATTTGCTATAAGCCACTTGCGTAATATCTGATTTAAATAAGTTGCATTTTTTAGAATGATTGTGGGGGATTTTTCACCATTCAAAATGGATACATGGTCACGCAAAACTTTGTTTTTCCATCGATATCGCTGAGCTAACACTACGCTTCCTCCCTTTTCATGGTCTGTCTCATGTATATAAAAAATGGAACGATTTCTCTTTGAATATATTAGGAATTGCTATGTAATTTCCTAAGATTAACATTATTTTACCATATAAAATATTAATTCATATTACTGTTTTGTTAAATTTATGTAGGAGGAACGAAACTTATGAATCCAAAACAAAATATAAGTTTAATTAATGCGCTTATTCGTATTACTTGTGGTTGTGCATTCCTTGCATGGAGCACGGCAAAAATGACGAAGAAGCCTTATCGACAATCATATTTTCTAATTGCATTGCTAGCTGGGATGAAAATCGCAGAAGGTATCGTCCGTTATTGTCCATTAGTTGCGCTTTATGGAAAAAAGGATGAAATGATGCCTAAATTCCAGCACAAACACACGCAAAATCAAAGCTCTCACAGTCCATCACCATCTTCCCACGATTCCGAGGCAAAAGATTCTTCTTCCTCTCATGGAGTTGCAGAAATGATGGAACAGTTTAGTCCAGAGAAAATATTTTCTCCAGACGATATGAAAAAATAAAACATTGCTATGGGCTATCCAATATATCGGATGGCCTTTATCTTGTTTATGTTTAGGAATGCCTTAAGGTGGTAAATGCAATAACATAAAATGAACGAAGGAGTTGATAAAATGGCAAATCCAAAAAATCCATTGGATCTATATTATAATGATGAATTTCCAAAACAATATCAGGAGCCTCCTGGTGTACAAGCTAAAATGGATCCCCAGCCTGATTGTGGGGAAACAAGCTATAAGGGCTCTGGAAGATTAAAAGGACGAAAATCATTAGTAACTGGTGGCGATTCTGGCATTGGTCGTGCAGCCGCCATTGCTTATGCCCGTGAAGGTGCTGATGTAGCCATTAATTACTTACCAGCTGAACAAGAAGATGCTGATGAAGTAAAGAAATTAATCGAAGCAGAGGGACAAAAGGCAGTGCTGATACCTGGAGACTTAAGTGATGAGAGCTTCTGTAAAGAATTAGTGGATAAAGCTTATCAGGAATTAGGTGGACTAGACGTATTAGCTTTAGTAGCCGGAAAACAACAGGCTGTTGATGATATTCTAGATTTATCAACAGAGCAGCTCCGAAAAACCTTTGAAGTAAACGTATTTTCTTTATATTGGGTAGTGAAAGCGGCACTTCCATACTTGCCAAAGGGAGCTTCTATTATCACAACCTCCTCTGTTCAAGGCTATAATCCAAGTCCAAACTTATTAGATTATGCCCCATCCAAATTCGCCATTAACGGCTTTACTCGAGGCCTTGCCAAACAATTGACTTCTAAAGGAATCCGAGTAAATTCTGTTGCACCAGGCCCTATTTGGACAGCCTTACAAATTACAGGTGGACAGCCAAGTGAAGCTATTCCTTCATTCGGCCAGCAAGCACCTTTGAAACGTGCTGGACAGCCAGTTGAATTATCAAGTACTTATGTATTTCTGGCATCTGATGAATCTAGCTATGTTACTGCTCAAATATATGGTATTACCGGTGGGATTGAATTGGCTTAATTTTAAATGGAGGAAGTGTCTCAGTTACCTAGAGGTTGGATTTTTTATGTTGTCTGGCTTAGAGAAGGAGTCTCTGTTACCTCGAAGACGGCTTTTGCTTGAATTTGGGCTCAGAGACGACTCCTCTGTTACCTCGAAGACGGCTTTTGCTTGATTT
>NZ_JVDT01000248.1:0-73 GCF_001076885.1 Bacillus sp. 522_BSPC | reverse complement strand
GGGCTCAGAGACGACTCCTCTGTTACCTTGAAGGGCGCTTTTGCTTGATTTTGGGCTCAGAGACGACTCCTCT
>NZ_JVDT01000247.1 GCF_001076885.1 Bacillus sp. 522_BSPC | reverse complement strand
ATACTTTTCAAAATTATTTGAAGGAACATCATTTAGTAGGTAGTATGTCCAGACGAGGGAACTGTTGGGACAATGCGGTGATTGAATCATTTCATTCAAATTTAAAGACAGAGGAATTCCAATATTGTAAGTTTAATACCCTAGCTAATTTAGAAGTTATTTCTAGAATAGATGGGTACATTCATCATTACAACGAGGGTAGGATTCAAGCAAAATTAGGCTACTTAACTCCAATAGAATTTGGATTAAAGGCAGCTTAAAGGATTTCGGGGTTATCCACTTTGCATGTAGAAAAGACATGCACTTTATTTGGAGATGCGGGCATGATAGCCTATTATGGCTAAGCCAGATTCTCTTTGAGATATCTGGCTTCCTGGCTAAAGAATCTATGCCCGCAGAGGCTCCAAGTAAAGTGACAAAGTGCCTGAACTATTTCCAGTAAAGAACCAATATCAAATTAATGAAAAAGTGTTAAATTTAATATGGATAGGTGTTTTATATATGTCTCATTTGGCTAGGTCAGTTCAAACCATACCTCTTTATTATTCCTCTAATTAAACATCTCTGTTTGCATATGGAGGATAGGGCGGAAATGGTGGCTGCGGTCGGTTACCATGGTGTTTTTTTCCTATCTTAAATTCATATTCAAAGGATACAGGAATATTTAAAAAAACAAAATCAACATCAAAACCAAAAATTTTAAACATTTATTTCCCTCCTTTTGATTTTTTCGTACAATATATTATCATATTTACATATTTTGTACTTTCATTATAGAATATGCTAAATCTAAGGACATGCTTGTGCAAAGTTCTTATATTGATAAAGAAATAATAGGATAATTAGCTTTTTATAAAAAAAGGAACCGAATAAATATTCGACTCCTCGTTTTTTCTATTATGCTTTCCACCATTCGTCAAACATAGAAACTGGAACTTGTCGTTTATGCTCTGTTACTAAATAGCGTGCTTCTATTTTTTCAGCAACGTCTGAACTAACTTCTTTTCCTTCTAAATAATCATCTAGTTGATCGTAAGTTATTCCAAGCTCTGTTTCATCAGCTTGTCCCGGTTTATTGTCTAATAAATCAGCTGTTGGAACTTTTAGATAAATTGCTTCTTCTGCATTTAATTCTTTTAATAGTTGCTTCCCTTGTCTTTTAGACAAGCCTGTTAAAGGTAGAATATCAGCACCACCATCACCATATTTTGTAAAGAAGCCTGTAACAGCTTCAGCTGCATGGTCCGTACCAATAACAAGTAGATTCTCCTGGCCGCCAATTGCATATTGAGCAATCATACGCATTCTAGCCTTTACATTTCCTTTATGATAATCGGATAATGATGTTTCACTCATTCCATCAAATACTTCTTTTACACCATCGACCGGCGTTTTTACATTAAATACATATTCTTTGTCCGCTTTGATAAATTCTAATGCACGTATCGCATCTACTTCATCTGCCTGAACTCCATATGGTAGTCTTACCGCAATAAAGGTTGCGTCATATCCTTCCTCACGTAATTGTTCCACTGCAAGTTGTGCTAATCTCCCAGCTAATGATGAATCTTGACCACCACTTATTCCTAAGACAAAGCCTTTCGCTTTCGCTTTTTTTGCATAATCCTTTAAAAACTGGACTCTTTTTTCAATTTCCTCTTTCGCATTAATTTCAGGTTGGACATTTAAATCCTTCATAATTTTTTGTTGTAAGCTACTCATGATTTTTCCTCCTTATTTTCGATTTTGAATAGTTACCTTTACTTTTTCTAAAAGATTCATTTTATTTTCCCAACATAATGGGCTTAAATCTACAGGGTATTCTTCTGGATTTAAAGAACGCTTATATTCATCCCATAGTATTTCTAAGCTTTGCTGTGAATACTTTTGAATCGCAAAGATATCAGGCGTATCATATACTAATTTTCCATTTATAAATATATCTTGGTGAATATCTACAGCTGTAAAATTCGTAACGAATTTACTGATATACGTATGGGTTGGATGGAACATCTTTAAACGCTCTTCCGTTTCTGGATGTTCCGATTCTAAACAAATATAATCCCCTTCTGACTTCCCATTTATATCGTTTATAATTCGATATACCCTTTTTAGCCCAGGTGTAGTCACTTTTTCTGGGTTGCCACTAATTTTTATCGTATCTTGCATCGTACCATCCTCGTCTTCTATCGAAACAAGTTTATAAACACCACCAAGAGCTGGTTGATCATATGCAGTAATTAATTTCGTGCCAATTCCCCAAATATCTATTTTTGCACCTTGTGCTTTTAAGTTAATGATTGTATATTCATCAAGATCATTACTTGCAACTATTTTTGCATCTGTAAAACCTGCTTCATCGAGCATTTTCCTTGCTTCTTTCGATAAGTAAGCAAGGTCTCCACTGTCTAAGCGAACACCGCGAAAATTAATGCTTTCTCCTAATTCTTTCGCCACTTTAATTGCAGTTGGCACACCAGAACGCAAAGTATCATAGGTGTCTACTAAAAACACACAGTCCTTATGTCTTCTTGCGTATTTGTGAAAAGCAATATACTCTTCATGATATGCCTGAATCATGGAATGGGCATGTGTTCCAGAAATAGGTATTCCAAATAGCTTCCCTGCTCTAACATTCGAAGTGGAACTAAAACCGCCAATAAAGGCAGCGCGTGTACCCCAGAGGGCTGCATCTAACTCATGGGCACGTCTGCTTCCAAACTCCATTGCTATTTCATCACCAATCACATTTTTAATTCTTGAAGCTTTAGTCGCAATCAATGTTTGGTAATTCACAATATTTAAAATAGCTGTTTCTACGATTTGTGCTTGCGCAAGAGGTGCTTCTATTCTCATTAATGGTTCATTTGCAAAAACAACTTCGCCTTCTTTAACTGAACGCAAGCTGCCAGTAAACTGTAAATCCTTTAAATAAGCAAGAAAATCCTCTTTAAACCCTTCTTGTCTTAAATAGTCAATATCATTTTCTGAAAAATGGAGACTCTCTAAATACTGAATAACTCTCTCCAGTCCTGCAAATACGGCATAGCCATTATGAAATGGTAATTTTCTAAAATAAACTTCAAAGACAGCATTCTTTTCTGCAATACCATCTTCCCAGTATGTTTCTGCCATATTAATTTGGTATAAATCGGTATGTAACATTAAACTGTCATCTTCATAATTAAAACTCATTATAATCCTCCTGCTACCCTTAAACGACTAAAGGATCCTTGCTCCTAGTACATTTTTAAAGTGCTCCAATGCCCACTGATGGCCAATTTCATTAAATGTTGCTACGGCATTTTCATATATATGGATATTATACCCATGATTATAAGCATCAACAGCAGTATGCAATACACAAATATCTGTACAAACGCCAACTAGATAGATATCTTTTATTGACCTTTCTTGCAATTTAATATGTAAGTCTGTGCCAGCAAAAGCACTGTATCTAGTCTTATCGATCCAATAAACATTGGTTAACTCTTTATTATTTTCATATGTTTTTTGAAGTGCTCCATACAACTCTCTTCCCTTGGTTCCAGCTATATTATGAGGTGGGAAAAGCTTAGATTCTGGATGATAATTATCATTTAATGTATGCAAATCAATGGCAAACACCGTATAATCTCCATTTTCGATAAAACGCTCTGTTATACTCACAATTTCTTTTTCTATCGCAATGCCAGGTATCCCACATGGTAAATTGCCCTCTACAAAGTCAAAAGTATAATCAATATTAATTAGAGCTTTCATTAAATCCCCCTTCATCTTCCACTTATGATAATAAAATAAGATGATTTCGCAAATTTTGTTTTATCTGAACAAATGGGAGTATATCTTATAATTGCTGATAGTTGATGCACTATTTAATAGTTACATCTATTACATCAAGTTCAGTAATAAACGAATTTATGAAACATCCGCGGTTTTATTTAAACTATCCTTTATTATACCATTCATTTTATTTTTTCCTATTGTAAATACTCAATTCTTCTGATTTTATTGAAAGGAAATCCTCCGCTTTTTATAAAATGGTAAATAATCACATTGTTTTTGTGTTACTAATAAATTGTCATAAATATTTCATAATCTCTTTAAAATTCTACTATAGTCCCAGTTGCAAATTGCTTTTCAACGGTGATTTCGATATAATTTTATTGTTCACTAATAATGAGGTGTATAAATGATTGATTTATTATTAGACTTTACATTTTTTCCTAGTTATCAAACGGTTTACTATACATTTTTAGTAGGTCTAGTACTGAAATACTTATGGGATTGGAATATAAAGACTACCATCCAACAGGAATTCTTTGCGACAGAACAGAAATTGTCGCTAGATGTTTCAATCACAACAATAAATATGAATGTTCAAAAATATAATACTCCTATTTTGCACTGGATTGTTAAAAATATCCGTAAAAGAATAGAGAGTTCTCATGATGATCCTGAAAAACCTAATTTCTCCATTGTTATCTAATATTTAACTAACAATTTGGAGGAATTACATTGAAAAAATTATCTAAAAACACTTTATTAATTATGCTGTTAAGTTTTTCAACTATTTTACTGAGTGCATGTTCATCTTCAACAACAGGAAATAATGATGGGTTTTTCCATAAAGTATTTGTAGAACCTTTCATAGCGATTATTCATGGGACTGCTGATGTCTTTGCTGGAAGCTATGGTCTTGCGATTATTCTTATCACATTAGTGATCCGCTTAGTCCTTATGCCATTAATGCTAAAGCAATATAAAAACCAACAGCATATGAAAGGAAAAATGGAACTTATTAAACCTGAAATGGATGCTATCCAGAAAAAAATCAAAAGCACAAAAGATCAAAAAGAGCAGCAAAAACTACAAATGGAAATGATGGATTTATACAAGAAGAATAATATTAATCCCTTAAATATCGGTTGTTTGCCTATGCTGATTCAAATGCCAATTTTAATGGGTTTCTATTATGCAATCCGCGGTTCTCATGAAATAGCTAGCCATTCTTTCTTATGGTTTAATTTAGGTCAATCTGACCTTATTTTAACTGCATTAGCAGGAATTGTTTATTATCTGCAGTTTAGAGTTTCTCAAAGTACTATGACACAAGAACAAAAAAAGCAAATGCGCATAATGGGATTACTATCTCCTGTCATGATCGTTATGGTTTCTTTAAATGCACCTGCAGCTTTACCGCTCTATTGGACTGTCGGCGGTATCTTTCTAACCTTTCAATCCTTGTTAGGGAGAAAGCTATATCCTCCACAACCCATTAACGCAAAAGTAGTTACAGAGAAATAATGATAAAGGACAAATTTTACTGAAAGCTATTCTAGTAAAATTTGTCCTTTTTCTTTCTTCCTATTTGAAAGACTTATTTATAAGATTAAAGCAAGTTTCCAACCTGCTAGACAAAATAAAATCCCTCCAAAAAAGGTTCCTAAAGAATAAAGGAAAAAAGCTCCATTTTTCTTTTCTCTCATTAATGTTACAGCTTCAACTGCTAATGTTGAAAAGGTTGTATATGCTCCCAAAAAACCAACTGCCATAATAAAATATATACTTGTATATACCTTCAATCCCACTAGTAATCCTAATAGGAACGATCCACTAATATTTACAATCATTGTTGGAATAGGGATACTTGACTGTATTCTTTTTTTCAATTCATTAATAAGTGCAAATCGACTGATGGCACCAAGAAATGCCCCCAACCCGATTAATAGAAGGTTATTAAGCATTTGATCGACTCCACTTTCTTTCTCCCAATTTTAATCCTATAACTGCAAACATAAATCCGAATACAGCACTACCAGCTACGTAAAATGTTGCAAGTAAATAATTCCCTACAGCTACTAACTGTACAGCATCCATGCTAAGTGTGGATAAAGTTGTAAAAGAACCAATCATTCCTGTTCCAATCGCTGTTGCATATACTGATTTAATCTTTTGTTTTTTGATAATTGCACTGGTGAACCATCCTAAAACAAAAGAACCAATAGTATTTATCACCATTGTCTGAAAGGGAAATTCATACGGAAAAGGAACTTGGCCAACTACATATCTTAATATACTTCCAATTACTCCACCAAGCCCAACATAAAAATAACTCATGATTTATTCATCCTCTTGACTATTATATAAATTATAAAAAGGGTTGTAATGAAAAACAAAAAAGATGTCTCTAAAATGATATTCGTTATGTTTAAGGAGAGGGATTCTATTAGCGAATTGGTCCTCCTATTCATAACTGAATTGCTCATTTAAGACATCTAATCTTCTTATATTGTTTGAAAGTAATCCTTGTAAAATCCGCCGACTTTACCGGTATTATCAACTACAAAGTAAAATTCCTCTGTTTCGTTTTTCACTTCATATTCTTTTCCAACAGTTAACACTCTATTAACAATGTATTTGCTTGCATCGGTATGTATACATTTTACTCTTTTAATGGTTTGTTTATTTTCCCAATTTTGATGTATCATTTCTTTGCTCCTTTCATTCTAGTACTATCCTAGTATAAAGGGAAACCGATACATAGTGCAACATGTTCTCATTATGAAACTAAATTCTCTTTTTCCTTTACCATCCACTTAATCTTATTTCTTTCAAAAGTAAACCATTTTCCTGTATATGCTTGTAAAAAAGTCACATAGCAAACGCCATTTATCCAATCTAAGCGTTTGAAATCCATTGCATAATAGGATGTATGATCATACTTGATAACATATAAATTATTATGTTCTTGAATATACATATTATGACCTTCTTTCTATGATGTCGATAATAATCTATACCACAGAAGGAGTATCCATTAAACCAAAAGAGTTATTATGTTAGAAACATTTTTTTGACTGTTTGTTTCTATATGCTCGCCAACTTTCCTCTGTTATTTCTTGTTGCAGCATTTCTTCTTGATTACAGACATATACAAATGCTTGCCAAGTTTCATTGTCCCTATATACTGTCACTTCTTTCCGTACATAGAGATTATCCTTTCCTTCAGGCTCATAATCTTCAAATGCATCAAGTAAAGATACTTCTTCTACTGGGACTTCGTATAATTCGCCATATACTTTTTTATGATTATCTATGATTAAAAAAGGATATTCTAAGCTAGCATCATATAATCTCCCGTAAATCCAAACGTCTTCAGCAACACATGTATAATTTGTCATCATAGAATGATTCAATTCATTCTTTAACAAAGAGCCATATACAAAAACTAGTACGGTGTCATTGTCTTTCATAATCTACTCCTTTCTTTTTAAAATTTTAGATGAAAAATTATTCAAGTATAAAAAGAATACAGGTGGTTTCTTATGTGAAAACCACTTGTATCTATTTAAATCATTACTTATGCTTCAAATAATAAAGATTCTGGATCCTCTAGTAATGCTTTAATTCTGGCTAGGAAGGTAACGGCTTCCTTCCCATCGATAATTCGATGATCGTAGGAAAGCGCAAGATACATCATTGGACGATTTTCCATTCTTTCTGCATCAATTGCGATAGGGCGTAATTGAATTTTATGCATTCCGAGTATTCCAACCTGTGGCCCATTAAGAATTGGAGTAGATAACAAGGAGCCGAACACACCACCGTTAGTAATGGTAAATGTACCACCTTGCAAATCGCTCAAGGAAAGTTTATTATTTCTAGCTTTACTAGCAAAACCTAAAATTTCCCCTTCAATTTCTGCGAAGTTTTTTCGGTCCGCATCTCTTAATACAGGTACAACAAGTCCTTCGTCTGTTGAAACGGCAATACCAATATCATAATATTTTTTCAATACGATTTGATCGCCTTGAATTTCTGCATTTAGTAGCGGCGCTTTCTTTAAAGCAGCTACGACAGCTTTTGTAAAGAAAGACATAAATCCGAGCTTCACATCATTCTCTTTTTGGAACGTATCTTTCCGACGATTTCTAAGTGCCATAATATTTGTCATATCTACTTCATTAAAAGTAGTCAGCATTGCTGTATTTTGTTTTACTTCTAATAGGCGATTAGCAATAGTTTGTCTTCTTCTTGTCATTCTAACTCTTTCTACTCGGTTATCCATTTCAGCGGCAGGAGTGGATGTAGCTGCTTTGGGAGCTTGTGATGGCTGAGCTGCTGGAACTTCAACTTGCTTTTGCTCAAATGCTGCTACATCTTGTGCTCTAACTCTTCCTAACGGATCATTTGTTTTTACAGCAGCTAAATCAATTCCTCGCTCACGTGCCAATTTGCGAGCTGCTGGAGAAGCAATCGGAAGTTGTTTCGTACCCGATAAATCTTCTTGTACCTTAGGCTGTTCTGCTTGTGGAGCTTCTGTTATTTCCTCTGCAACTTGCTTTTCTTCTACTACTTCTACTGCTTTTGGTTGTTCAGCTGCTGCCCCTTGTGCATTTACAATCGCAATTGTTTCCCCAACTTGGACAGTGTCTCCTTCACTTGCTTTTAATTCTTGAATAATGCCACTTTCTTCCGAAATAATTTCCACATTTACTTTATCTGTTTCTAGTTCAACAATATAATCTCCCTTTTCTACGTACTCCCCTGTTTTCTTCAACCATTGTGCTACTGTTCCCTCTGTAATGGATTCAGCTAATTCTGGTACCTTAATCTCTGCCATTTTATTTTTCCCCCTCAATTCATTCCATTGTCAATGCTTCATTTACAATTCTTGCTTGATCTTTACGATGAACATTTGGATCCCCTTCAGCAGGACTTGATCTTCTTCTTCTACCAACATATTGCAAGGAAACAGAATTTGGAATCAGCTTTCTAATTCTTGGTTCCATAAAGCTCCATGCCCCCATATTTTTTGGTTCCTCTTGCACCCATACAATTTCTTTTAAATGAGGAAAACGCTGAATAATTTCTGCTAGTCTTTCTTCCGGGAATGGGTAAATTTCTTCTACTCTTGCAAGATGAATGGCATTCGCGTTTTCAAGATTCTGATATGCTTTATATAAATCAATGGAAACTTTCCCTGTTGACAGAACTAATCGAGTAACAGCTTTTTGATTTTCCAATCCATCCTCTACTTCCAAAATAGATTGGAAAGCTCCATCACTGAATTCTAAACTATTTGAAGCAACATCTGGATTACGCAACAAGCTTTTTGGTGTCATAATAACTAGTGGGCGAACTTCTTCTTTTTTTAGAATAGCTGCCTGTCTTCTTAAAATATGAAAATATTGAGCTGATGATGATAAATTTGCCACTGTCCAGTTGTTTTCTGCTGCTAAAATTAGGAATCTTTCTAGTCTTGCACTGGAATGCTCTGGACCCTGCCCTTCATATCCATGTGGCAAAAGCATAACTAGACCGGATTTTTGTCCCCATTTCGCTCTGCCTGCTGCAATAAATTGGTCAAACATTACTTGAGCCGCATTTGCAAAGTCGCCAAATTGTGCTTCCCATAACACAAGCGTTTCTGGTGCATGAACATTGTAACCGTACTCAAATCCTAAGACGGAACCTTCTGACAATGGACTATTATGAACAGCGAACGATGCCTTTGCAGTTGATAAGGTATGTAATGGTGAATACTGCTCTCCTGTCTGATAGTCATGTAGGATAATATTACGATGAGCGAAAGTACCACGTTCCGAATCTTGACCAGATAAACGAATAGGTGTCCCATCCTCCAAAATCGTAGCAAATGCTAATGTTTCTGCTAAAGACCAATCAATTTTGCCATTTCCCTCTAACGCATCATTTCTTCGTTTTAATACTTTTCCTAATTTATCAAAAATTTGAAATGGAGGAGGATAAGAAAGCAATTCATTATTAATATGTTTCAGTTGTTCAATCGAAACAGCTGTGTTTATTTGTGGTAATTGTCGTTCCACTGAATTAGGTGGATTTGTAATGATTGGATCCTCATGCTGTTTCGGCACTCGTTCATGTGCTTCTTTTAATTTTCCAATCACTTCATCCTTGATAGCTTGAACTTCCGTTTCTTGCATAATATTTTCTGTGACTAGTTTTTCACCATACAGCTTTGTAATAGTAGGATGTTCATGGATTAACTTGTACATTAATGGATTTGTTGTCATTGGTTCATCCATTTCATTATGCCCGTATCTTCTATAGCCAATTAAATCGATTAAGAAATCCTTTTTAAATTTTGCTCTATATTCACATGCGAGCTTCGCAGCTTTAATACAAGCCTCTGGATCATCTGCATTGACATGAATAATCGGTATTTCGAACCCTTTTGCTAAATCACTTGCATAGCGAGTAGATCTAGAATCACTCGATTCGGTCGTAAAGCCAATGGTATTATTGGCAATGATATGAATGGTACCTCCAGTTCGATATCCCTTTAATCCTGTAAGATTTAATGTCTCAGAAACAATCCCTTGCCCTGGAAATGCTGCATCCCCATGAATTAAGATAGCTAAAGATTTGTTTGAATCTTCTTCTGGAAATCCTGGTTTCGTTCTATCATCCTGTGAAGCACGTGTGAAGCCCTCTACAACTGCACCAACAAACTCGAGATGACTCGGATTATTAGCAAGTGTTAAACGGACATTCGACACATTATTCGCTTTAATTTGGCGATCTAAGCCTAAATGATACTTAACATCTCCTGTCCATCCAAAACTGATTCCGATGGATCCTTCAGAAGGAACTAATTGCTTATTTGGAGCATGCTGAAATTCAGAAAAAATCATTTCATATGGCTTTTCTAAAACATGTGCCAAAACATTTAATCGACCTCTGTGTGCCATTCCTATATTAATATTTTGTGCACCATTGATCACTGATTTTGAAATAATCTCATCAATCAACGGTACCATTGCATCAAGACCTTCAATAGAAAATCTCTTTTGCCCTACATACGTTCTATGTAAAAAACTCTCAAATTCCTCTACTTCAATTACTCTTTTTAATAATTTCTTTTTTAATTCCTTATGACACGCAGGCTTTAGGCTTCCAGACTCCACTTTTGCCTGCAGCCAATTCTTTTCTTTAATATCATTAACATGATAGTATTCAAACGCAATCGTCTTCATATAAATATCTTTTAAATACTGAACAGCCTCAAAGCCATTAAATACATGCTTTGGTGCGTCTGGACAAATTAAAGAGGCTGGAATTTTTACTAAATCTTCTTTTGTAAGATTAAAGCGCGATAGTTCAAATAAATCATATTCTCTTTTATGGTCCTTTAAAGGGTAGATATCTGCGGCTAAATGTCCATAAGCCCTTATCTTATTTACTAATGTAACCGCTGCAATAATTTTCTCAACTTGAACCTCGGATTGTAAAGATAAATGATTTGTGCTAGTTTGTTCTTGATGATCAATCGGGGGACCCCATTGATCGAAGTGCTTTTTCATTTCTTCATCAACTGAATTCGGATCTTGAACATATTGCTCATAAAGCTCCATTACAAGCCCTAAATTGGGCCCGTAAAACTTTGGTTGGTATGAGACTGTACCACCAGATGGCTTCTCCATGAAAATTTCCCTCCACCACTTTTAATATCATTTTTATCTTCCCTTTGTTATTGCACAATACACCTTTTATTAAAAAAACTTTTTTAAAACGTTTACATTACTATTCTATCATGGTTTAATTACAGCTTCAAAAGTTTTACACATTTTTATAGTAAAAAAATTAAAAATATTTTTTGCCGCTCCTATCTTGGCAAAAAAAACAATCTTACTAGTAATCTTATGCGGCTTTCATCATTACATGACAAAGGAAAAAAGGAAGTTCAAACCACGTATTTTACACGGTAGAACTTCCTTTTCTTCTATATATGAAATCGAACCATGACTTTTGTCCCTTGTCCAACTTTACTTTTAATCGTTATCGTTCCTTTATACAATTCTACAATTTTCTTAGCTATAGCCAATCCAAGACCTGTTCCGCCCTGCTCTCTGCTTCGGGCTTTATCTACACGATAAAACCGATCAAATACTTTATCAATGTCTTCTTTCGGGATACCAATTCCTTGATCACTAATCTCTAGAACAAAATGGTGGTCTGTTTCATACGTATGAAGAAAAATATTTTTTTCTTGAAAAGAATATTTCACCGCATTATCCATTAAAATTGTAATGATTTGCTGTAAATGCTGTTCAGACACTTTATAAAGATGAAGGGAATCAAGCTTCATTTGAAAGGTAAAATCCTGATGGAGCATTGTAAAATCACGGATTGTGTGTTCTAAAACCAACTTTACTCTTTCCGGCGTTAAATCGGATTCTCCTCTATTTTGTTCTAATCTCGATAAGTCTAATAAGCTGATGATCAATTTTTTTAATCTAGTTACTTCCTCGGTAGATGCCACAAGGGACTCTTCTAAAATGTCTTTATTATTTTTTCCCCATCTATTTAGCATAGAAAGATGTCCCTCTAGCACAGAAACTGGTGTTCTCAGCTCATGGGAAGCGTCTTCAATAAATTGTTTTTGTTGCTGAAAGGACTGTTCAATCACATCCATCATCTCATTAAAAATAATCGTTAAATCGGATATTTCATCTTTTTGACGATAAACAGGCATTCTTTCTTTAAAGCCAGTATTCTTAATTTTTTTCATGGTTTTTGTCATGGAGTTGACAGGTCTTAATAATAAATAGGAAATAAAGTACCCAATAAGTCCACTTATTAATAACGCAGCAATTGTAAACAACATCATGGCAAAACGTAAATGTTCACGAACCTTATCTAATGATTGCAGAGATCTTATGATTTCAACTCTTCCTTTAAATGATGGCAGCTTTAATTCCTTACTGTATACTATTGAGTTCTGCTCACCAATAGAAATATAATGAAATTGCTCATCATTGTATATCTGATTAGGTTCAATGATGGGGAAATCACCATTCATATCAGAAAGGATGGCATGTCCATCATCATCCAATACACGAATAAGCTGATTGTTATTATTTAATTTCTCCAATAAAGCAATATTATCTGTCAGTTCTTCTTCTGTAAGATCTCTTTCCTTTATATTCAGCTGTTGGACGACTTGCTCCATCGCTTGCTTCATATCTGTTTCTTCCTGATTTAATAACCAAGAAGAAACAGTATGGAACTCAAAAAAAGAAAAAATAGAATAAGTTAAAAAAATGCTAACAGATAATGCTAGTGTTAATTTCCACTTCCAAGGTAAAAGAGACACTTTTTTTATAAATTTCATCTCATCACATATCCTATTCCTCTGACCGTTTCTATATATACTTCTTGTCCAGATGGATCAAGCTTATTTCTTAAATATCTTACATATACATCAATCACATTTGTTTCTACTTCTGATTCATATCCCCATATCTTTTCTAATAATTTATCTCTAGATAAAACGATATTTATATTGGTCATAAACATATAAAGTAAATCATACTCTCTTTTCGTTAAGGATAGAAGTGCTTCGCCTTTTTTGGCAATATGCGACTCCACCTCAAGCGTAATGTCTTTGTATGTTAGCTTTGTCACTACTTTATTGGAAGAATTACTTTGTGGATCAATTCTGCGAAACAACGCACGGAGTCTTGCAAGTAGCTCTTCAATAGCAAATGGTTTAATTAAATAATCGTCTGCGCCACTATCTAATCCAGATACTCTATCTAGAACACTATCTCGTGCAGTTATCATTAATATAGGGGTGTTTTTTGTTTGGCGGAGTCTTCTGCATACCTCAATTCCATTTAATTCTGGCAGCATAAGATCTAATAAAATGATATCCCAATCTTCCTCTAATGCCTTTTGAAGACCGCTTCTACCATCTGAACAAACCTCTGTTTTGTAACCTTCATACGTTAATTCTAATTCAATAAATCTCGAAAGATTTTTTTCGTCTTCAATTATCAAAATTTTTTTCATCATACCACGCTCTCTATATGTACATAGGTATCGTTATAAGCGTAATGTTGAAATTTGGGAGAAAAAAATTTCAACAAAACAGCTTTAACTTACCTAAAGATATCGTTATTTTATCATGTTAGAAGCTTGATATACAAAAATTGTTTACGACATTTAATTTTCTTTTGAAAACATAGAATCCATAATTGCGTGCGCTATTTCAACAAATTGAAAGCCAAATAAAGACGCAGCAGTTATGGAACTAAATACGATCATTGCGATGCGAAGAAAATTCATGTTTCATCTCTCCTTTTAATGAAATTTTTGCTTAATGCAATAAGGATATTTCCTATTTACCCATTGCAATGGGATAATTAAGCAACTATATTACTTCTGTTGATAATATAAACATATTTTTCAATGTGCTTAAGTGAATAAAACAAATGGTATACCTCTTTTTGTAAAAAGGCATGAAAGAAACATTAAAATATGATGAGAAGAAAAAATCGGGCATAAAATTTTAGAAATTTAGCCATTATAAAGAAAGTATTATTCGTTCTTTAGAATAATTTGGAAAAAATAGCATAAGAAAATAGGTTTTTTTTAAACTCGTATGTCTATTGTTTTAATTTATTATTTAAGATGAAAGTATTATTAGGAAGTTTAGGAGGTTTCACAATGAATATTGGACGTGCGATTGAAATTATGAATGCGGCGGATATTGTGGATGTTAGTTATCAGGGAGAAAAGATAATCATTCAAAACGTTGATGAGAAAACGAAAAAAGCAAGAATATATACGAAAGCCAATCCTGATTATGAATTAGATGTAGATGTATATCAGCTTATTGAAGAAATATAACTTTATTTTCCGCTTATTTAAAATAAGAAGAATAAAGATTCTTTTCAGAAATAAAAAATAATTGTTGCTAACTTTTAAAATATATAGTAAATTAAGAAACAATTACATAAGTAATTCTTATCAAGAGAGGTAGAGGGAATGGCCCGAAGAAACCTCAGCAACCTTCAGTACCCTACAAAATACTGAAAAGGTGCTAATTCCATCAAGCATAATGGCTTGAAAGATAAGAAGAAGGACCAATAAATAATCAAAGTCTTCTTCTTATAAACGAAGGAGACTTTTTTTATGGATTTTTTCTTCTATTCTTTCTTGGTACGTACTTATTACATAAAAAATCCACATAAAAGAATAGGAGAGTTATAGAATGTATAATTTAGAAACGAAGTTAGCACAAATTGGAAATCGCAGTGAAACAACAACGGGTGCGGTAAATCCACCTGTCTATTTTTCCACCGCTTATCGTCATGCCGGTATTGGAGAGTCAACTGGCTACGATTATACTCGTACTGGAAATCCAACTAGAGAAATTTTAGAAAGAGCGATTGCTGATTTAGAAGAAGGAGATCAAGGATTCGCTTGTAGTTCAGGAATGGCTGCCATTCAAACAATCCTTTCTCTTTTCCAAAGTGGTGATGAGTGGATTATTTCCAAAGATTTATATGGAGGAACATACAGACTGCTAGAACAAGGCTATAAAAAATGGGGTCTGCGATGTACTTACGTCAATACCTCAGATACAAATGCCCTGCGTGCGGCAATATCCCCTAATACAAAAGCGATCTTCCTTGAAACTCCTACTAATCCTTTAATGGAGCAAACGGATATTTCTGAAGTTGCTTCCATTGCAAAAGAAAACGATATTTTACTTATTGTAGATAATACTTTTTATACTCCTATTATCCAACAGCCGATTCGCTTAGGAGCTGATATCGTCATCCATAGTGCGACAAAGTATTTGGGCGGTCATAACGATGTCCTTGCAGGTCTTATTGTAGCTAAAGGAGAAGCACTTTGTAAGGAGCTTTTTTTACATCATAATTCCGCTGGTGCTGTTTTAAGTCCCTTTGATTCTTGGTTATTAATGAGAGGAATGAAAACATTAGCGTTAAGAATGGAGAAACATGAAGAAAATGCAAAAACACTCTCTTCCTTCCTTCAAGAACACGAAGCTGTTGTAGATGTTCTCTATCCTGGTCGAGGTGGAATGATCTCATTTAGAATTCAAAACGAATCTTGGGTAAATCCATTTCTGCAAAATTTAACTCTCATCTCTTTTGCAGAAAGTTTAGGTGGTGTGGAAAGCTTTATTACCTATCCAGCTACACAAACCCATGCTGATATTCCATTAGAAGTAAGATTAGAAACAGGTGTTGATAACCAGCTATTGCGTTTTTCTGTAGGTATTGAAAATGTAAATGACTTAATAAAAGATTTGGATAAAGCATTTTCCATTGCAAAGGGAATTGCCAAGGAGGTAACAATATGAGCACACCATATACATTTGAAACGAAACTACTTCATAATAAGCATAAATTCGATCCAGAAACAGGAGCCGTTAGCGTGCCAATTCAGCACGCTTCTACCTTCCATCAAAAGGATATAGATGAATTTGGCAAATATGATTATAGCAGAAGTTTGAACCCAACAAGGGAAGCCCTAGAAGAAGTCGTAGCAGAATTAGAGGATGGTACACATGGATTTGCCTTTTCTTCTGGAATGGCTGCTATTTCAACTGCCTTCCTCTTATTATCACAAGGTGACCATGTTGTGATTTCGGAAGATGTTTATGGCGGTACTTATCGTATGGTTACAACTGTGTTAAATCGCTTTGGCATAGACCATACCTTTGTTGATATGACAAATTTAGAAGCTGTTGAAGCAGCGGTTTTACCAAATACAAAAGTTTTCTATGTAGAAACTCCTTCTAATCCGTTGTTAAAGGTTACAGATATTGAGGCAATTAGCCTTCTAGCAAAAAAGTACAATGCGTGGACATTCGTTGATAATACCTTTTTAACACCAGCCCTACAAAAGCCATTAACACTTGGAGCTGATGTCGTCTTACATAGTGCAACTAAATTCTTGTCTGGACATAGTGATGTTATTGCCGGCGTTGCAGTTGTAAAGGATCCATCCCTTGCCAAACAAATTGGCTATTTGCAAAATTCCTTTGGTGCTGTTCTTGGTGTACAGGATTGCTGGTTACTGCTTAGAGGAATCAAGACTTTACATGTCCGCATGAAGCATTCAAGTGATGGTGCTCGAATTATTGCAGAGCATTTACGAAATCATCCTTTAATCAAAAAAGTACATTATCCTGGATTTGAAGACCATCCACAATATGCCATCCAGCGAAAACAAGCGTCAAATCCAGGTGCTGTATTTTCCTTTGAGTTACATTCAGAAGAAGCAATGCGGACATTTGTTGAAAATGTGAAACTACCGGTTTTTGCTGTAAGTCTCGGTGCAGTCGAATCAATTCTTTCGTATCCTGCAAAAATGTCTCACGCGGCAATGGATCCTGCTGCTCGGGCAGAACGTGGAATTACAGATGCTCTTCTTCGCCTTTCCGTTGGACTAGAAAATCCTCAAGACTTAATCAATGACTTTGAGGCTGCATTGAAAAAAACAGCGGAGCTACATTATATTTAATGGAGGAATATGATGAGTTTTCTTGATCGACTAAAAAGCGAAATTTTAATAGCGGACGGTGCTATGGGTACCCTCCTCTATTCTTACGGAAAGGATACTTGCTTCGAAGCATTAAATATTTCTCATCGAGAACAAATTGAACAGGTTCATCAAGCATATATCCATGCAGGTGCAGATATTATTCAAACAAATTCATATGCTGCCAACTATTTAAAGTTACAAAGATATGGGCTTGAGGATAGCGTAAAGGAAATAAACAGTACTGCCGTTAAAATTGCCAAACAATCTTCAAAAGATAAGAATGTGAGTGTTTTAGGCACAATTGGCGGAAATAGAGGAATGAAGCCTCAAGCCATTAGCTTAGAAGAATTAAAGCGAAGTTTTCGAGAACAGCTTTATTGTTTACTTCTAGAAGGTGTCGATGGTATTCTCTTAGAAACATTTTATGATATGGAAGAATTAGAAACAGTATTACAAATTACAAAAAAAGAAACAGACCTTCCAGTCATAGCGCAGGTCTCCATACATGAAATCGGCGTGTTGCAAAATCAGTCGCCACTAAAGAATGCCTTTGAGAGATTAGAAGGTTTAGGAGCAGATGTCATTGGGCTAAATTGCAGATTGGGCCCACACCATATGATTGCATCACTCGAGCAGATTCCACTGCCAAAGGATGCCTATTTATCAGCATATCCAAATGCTAGTTTACCAACTTATATTGACGGAAAATTCGAATATAAGGACAATGCGGAATATTTCAGAAAATCAGCTGAAGAGTTCCGTAAACAAGGGGTTCGGCTATTGGGAGGATGTTGTGGAACAACACCTGAACATATAAAAAACTTCGCGGAAGTATTGAAAAATGCTTCCCCTATTACAGATAAACCTGTTACATCTAACAAAGCTATGGTAGATTCTATTGTCCTTCACTCCCCTCCCCCACGGGAATTCACACCCTTGGAGGAAATTGTAAAGGAAAGAGCTTCGGTCATTGTAGAATTAGATCCGCCAAGAAAATTAGATACAACACGTTTTTTTGAAGGAGCAAAAAAATTAAAAGAAGAAGGCATTGACGCCATTACGCTTGCAGACAATAGTTTAGCATCTGCTCGTATTTCCAATACAGCAATCGGTACATTAGTAAAGCAGAATATTGGCCTACGTCCCCTTATTCACATTGCTTGCCGGGATCGGAATATGATTGGATTGCAGTCTCATTTAATGGGATTACATACACTTGGCCTTCATGATGTCTTAGCAATTACAGGCGATCCTGCAAGAGTTGGCGATTTTCCAGGTGCTTCTTCCGTTTATGATATGACATCTTTTGATTTAATTTCGATGATCAAGCAGTTAAATGAAGGTCTCTCATTCTCTGGAAAAAACTTAGGACAAAAGACAGCTTTTTCTGTCTCTGCGGCATTTAATCCAAATGTTCGCCAAGTGGATAAGGCTGTTAAAAGACTCGAGAAGAAAATTGCCTGCGGAGCTGATTATATTATTACACAGCCAATTTATTCAGAAGAAAAAATAGTTGAGTTATATGAAGCTACTAAACATATTGATATACCAATTTATATCGGCTTAATGCCTTTGACGAGCAGCAATAATGCCGAATTTCTTCACAATGAAGTACCTGGTATAAAAATAGAGGATTCGATTCGTCAGGCAATGGCAAATTTAAAAGACAATCCAGAAAAAGCAACACAAGAAGGTTTAACTATTACAAAGTCGCTAATTGATACTGCATCCACCTTCTTTAACGGTATCTATTTAATAACGCCTTTTTTACGATATGAGCTTTCAGTCGAATTGGCTCGCTATACTAAGTTACGAACTGCTGCAACTAGGAGGAAATGTGATGCAACAAATATCATTAGCTGACAAACTCAAACAAAAAATCATGATTATGGACGGCGCAATGGGCACAATGCTCCAACAAGAGGATTTAACAGCTTCCGATTTTGGTGGCGAGGAATTAGAAGGTTGTAATGAAAATCTAACATTAACAAGACCAGAAATCATTTCCAAAATTCATGAAGCATATCTTGAGGCTGGCGCTGATATTATTGAAACAAATACATTTGGCGCAACTAAACTTGTCCTAGATGAATATCATCTAGGACATCTTGCTTACAAACTGAACATAACTGCAGCAAAACTCGCCAAAGATGCTGCTTTGAAATATTCAACTCCCGATTGGCCGAGGTTTGTCGCAGGTGCAATGGGACCTACAACCAAAACATTAAGTGTTACTGGTGGCACTACATTTGATGAGCTTATCGCATCATATGAAGAACAAGCAACTGGTCTTATTGATGGAGGCGTAGATATTCTCCTCCTAGAAACAAGTCAGGATATGTTAAATGTAAAAGCTGGCTTTCTCGGAATTAAGCAGGCCTTTTCAAAGACAGGAAAAGAACTACCGTTAATGATCTCAGGCACAATTGAACCAATGGGAACAACCCTAGCTGGCCAGTCTATCGAAGCTTTTTACATTTCTGTTGAACATATGAATCCAATTGCAATCGGATTAAATTGTGCGACAGGGCCGGAGTTTATGCAGGATCATATCCGCTCTCTTTCTGGTCTTTCAAAGTATGCCGTAAGCTGCTATCCTAATGCCGGCTTACCGGATGAAGAAGGACATTATCATGAAACAGCATCCTCTCTTGCGAATAAATTAAGCGGTTTTGCAAAAGAAGGCTGGCTAAACATCGTCGGTGGTTGCTGTGGGACAACGCCAGAGCATATTCGAGCAATATCGGAAAAAATGAAGGAGATTTCCCCTCGGAAAGTAGCGGAAACAAACTATCATATGGTTTCTGGAATTGAGCCATTCATTTATGATGACCCTACATTAAGACCGATAATGGTTGGAGAACGTACAAATGTCATCGGTTCCCGGAAATTTAAGCGGTTAATAAATGAAGCGAAATTTGAAGAAGCATCAGAAATTGCAAGAGCCCAAGTTAAGGGCGGAGCACATGTTATCGATATATGTTTAGCAGATCCTGATAGAGATGAACTGGAGGATATGGAGCTTTTTATGAAAGAGGTTGTAAAAAAAGTGAAGGTGCCTCTTGTCATCGACTCAACTGATGAAAAAGTAATTGAAAAAGCCCTCTCCTATTCACAAGGTAAGGCAATTATTAATAGTATTAACCTAGAAGATGGGGAAGAAAGATTTCAAGCCATTGCCCCTCTCATCCACAAATATGGTGCCTCTGTTGTTGTAGGAACAATCGATGAAGATGGAATGGGAGTAACAGTGGAAAAAAAGTTAGAAGTAGCAAAACGCTCTTATGAATTATTAACGAACAAATATAAGATAAATGGCCAGGATATTATTTTTGACCCCCTTGTTTTCCCTGTAGGTACTGGCGATGAACAATATATTGGTTCTGCTAAAGCTACTGTAGAAGGAATCAAACAAATTAAAGAAGCTTGTCCAGATGTTCAAACGATTCTTGGAATAAGCAATGTTTCCTTTGGTCTCCCTCCTGTTGGCCGAGAAATACTAAATAGCGTCTTTCTTTATCACTGTACGCAAGCTGGTCTAGATTACGCCATCGTCAATACGGAAAAGCTAGAAAGATTCGCGTCCATTAGTAAAGAAGAAATTGAGTTAGCTGAAAAGCTATTATTTGAAACAACAGATGAAACATTAGCAGTTTTTACCGATTTCTATCGGGATAAGAAAAAAGAAAAGGTTAATTCACTAGAACATTTAACATTAGATGAACGATTGGCTTATTATGTCGTGGAAGGAACAAAGGAAGGTTTACTAGATGATTTGGCAATTGCGCTAAACAACTATAGTGCACCATTAGATATTATTAATGGACCGCTAATGAACGGAATGAAAGAAGTCGGTCGCTTGTTTAATGATAATCAGTTAATTGTGGCAGAAGTTCTCCAAAGTGCAGAAGTAATGAAAGCATCTGTTTCTTTTTTAGAAGGCTATATGGACAAAAACGTTTCAACCTCAACGAAAGGTAAAGTTATCTTAGCCACCGTAAAAGGAGATGTTCACGATATTGGGAAAAATCTTGTCGATATTATTCTCTCAAATAACGGCTATGATGTCATTGATCTAGGTATAAAAGTTCCACCAGCAGAGTTAGTTTCTGCAATTAAAAAGGAAAAGCCAAACATTGTTGGTTTATCTGGTCTCCTTGTAAAATCAGCCCAGCAGATGGTTTTAACAGCAGCCGATATGAAACAAGCAGGAATAGATATCCCTATATTAGTCGGCGGGGCTGCTTTATCAAGAAAATTTACTGATACGAAAATTACAAGGGAATATGATGGATTAGTACTTTATGCAAAAGATGCCATGAATGGACTCTCACTTGCAAATCAACTTACAAATAATGAAGAAGTGCTTTTACTTAAAGAAGAACATAACAGAAAAAAACAAGCACTTTTAACAAAGCCAATCAAGGACCCTGTAAAACCTATTATCACAGGCATAAAAAGAAAAACAATAAATCAAAATGCGCCTATCTTCATACCACAGGATACCAAAAGGCATTTATTAACCAATTATACACTTGGGCATATTAAACCATATATTAATAAACAAATGCTGCTAGGACACCATCTAGGTTTAAAAGGAAAAGTAGAAATGCTACTCTCTGCTAAAGATGAAAGAGCGGTCCAACTAAACAATATGATTGAACAGCTTTTACAGGAAGCAGAACAAAATAACTGGATATATCCTAAAGCCATTTACCGCTTCTATCCTGCTCAATCGGATGGAAATAAAATATATATTTATGATCCAGAGAATGCATCTAAGCTATTGGAAACCTTTGACTTTCCAAGACAAGAAAGAGAACCATATCTTTGTCTCGCAGACTATCTAAAGCCAGTCGAAAGCGGAATGATGGACTATGTTGCCTTTTTTGCAGTTACAGCTGGCACAGGAATACGAGAAGCAGCAGAACAATTAAAGCGGGATGGAAGATTTCTTGAATCCCATGCCCTACAATCACTAGCCTTAGAAACAGCAGAAGGTCTGGCAGAATTAATTCATCGCCAAATTAGAGATAGATGGGGATTCCCTGATCCAGCAACCTTTACGATGAAGGAACGCTTTGCTGCGAAATATCAAGGGCAACGATTTTCATTTGGATACCCAGCATGCCCTGAACTAGAAGACCAAAAAAAATTATTTGGACTACTTTCTCCAGAGGATATTGGCATTACTTTATCGGAGGAATGTATGATGGAACCAGAAGCATCTGTTTCTGCAATGGTATTTGCCCATCCAGATGCAAGATATTTTAATGTATTATCTAGTTCACTGTAATTTAGTAGAATGACCTTTTCTTTATTTGATATGATCGGTAATGAAAACCAGCTGATATTGTTGTTTCAGCTGGTTTTTATTTGTGTTTTGTCTAGACTTTTTTAAACTCCCTTTTTAGAATATATCTTTGGAGTTGTAATTTTTTTGATGTGGATGTTATATTCGTTGGTTTATTTGCATGTGGATTTTATCGCTTGTTTTTAATATTAGTTTATGTTGGTATTGTTGCGGTTTTGGTTTTCATCTTGCGGATGAACGCCATTTTCTTTGACTCCTACTGCTAATATGGTGTTCATCTCCCTAATGAACACCACTTTCCACGCTTCTACTGCTAATGTAGTTTTCATCCCCCCCTCTTGACGCCACTTTCCTTCCCTCATCCAAGCAATACTATCCAATCTCTTTACAAAATCATTAATAAAACAATTCTTAACTCTATTTAAATTCTAAATATTATGGTAAACTTACAAATAATTATTTTATAGACAGAAAGAAGGTTACATAAATGATTCGAGAACTTACAGAGAAAGATCATTCCATTGTCATGGAATTTTTGTTCCAGAATCCTTCAATCAATCTATTTATTATTGGCGATATTGAAGCGTTCGGCTACCATGCAACATTCCAAAAGCTTTGGGGAGAATTTAAAAATGGGGAAGTAACTGCAGTTCTGCTAAAATACTTTGAAAGCTATATATTTTATTGTCAAGATAAGGACAATTTTGATGTAAACGGCTTTGCTACAATTATGTATTCTAATAACAAGCCTGTTACCTTGTCTGGTAAAGCTGAGTTAGTGGAGAAATTTGAAAATCACCCTAACATTACATTAGGAAAGAAAAGAGTCACATATTTTGCACAATGTGGAACAAAAAGAGAATTACAAGCAACCGAAACAATCAAAAACGCAACGATTGTTGATATTGACAGAATTGTAGCATTACAGCATTCCATCGATGAATTTAGCACGACAGATGAAACAAAAGAAATGTTAAAAAAAGCAATTGAATTTAAAACCGGACGCACATATTTTCTTGAAAATGATAGAGGAAATATTATTTCAACTGTTTCAACTACAGCCGAAAATTCCCAATCGGCAATGATAGTCGGTGTATGCACACACAAAGATTATCGGAATAATGGGTATGCTAGTAAGTTAATGACAGCACTTATTAATGATGTATTAGCTGAAAAACAATATGTCTGCTTGTTTTATGACAATCCAGAGGCAGGAAAGATTTATAAAAAAATCGGATTTGAAGATATTGGATTATGGACGATGTATCGTTAAATTATAAATAACAACAAATCCCTTTTGCTGATGTTAAAAAGCAAAAGGGATTTCTCAGTAATTTCCTATTAATTTTATAAGGCTGTTTTCGTAAAGTTTGTTGCGATTACCCGCAGCCGGAATAMACTTCGCTTTCCGTGGGGCTAAGCTTAAGCCTCCGGGGTCTCAGACTGTCTCGCTAATCCCACAGGATTCTTCATGTATTCCGGCTGCTAATTGTTTCCAACTAATTCTTTTTTTCCTATTGAAAAAACAATAATCCTTTAGAAAACAGCCTTTTATAAAAATAAGAACATCAATTTCCCCACTGATATGCTTATCTCCACTACTTAAGCAGCAATTCTAAATCTGTAAAAAGGGAAATGATTTTCTGTAAATGTCTCCATTCTTTTGATTGTATATTTACTAAATCAACAGTGTAAGAGGCATTTACAGTAACTAACCGAACTGTACATTTAACTGAATCAATTCCCAAGAGCTCTTCTTCCCAATTCCAAATTTTCAATCGATATAATTCCATCTTTAAAGCATCGTATTCGTATGGCTCGATTTTATTAAAAACTGGTGGAATGACAATTGGAAATTGACTCCATTCTTGAATTAAATAATTGTGAAGGTCAAAATCGATATGAATACTAAAAGAGTGTTCTTGATTAACCTTATATTCAACAATTAATTTTGTAATTTCTTTATCTGGATGAATCGATACAATATCATCACAAACCTCGAATAAGTCTTTCTTGCGAGAAAGGACAGACTTAATGGAGGACATTGAAATCGGTGTATCATCCTCTCCTAAATAGCGATTTAATTCATTATAAATGACGGAAAGGGTTGTTGGTCCATTAAGCTGCAAAACATCAATTATTTTTTCATACAAAGTATTCATCCGTTTTTCCTCCACTATTTAAATCGATGTATTGATAACTGTTTGTCTCTTTATCTTAAAGCAATATCCAATAATATTCCACAGCTAG
>NZ_JVDT01000246.1 GCF_001076885.1 Bacillus sp. 522_BSPC | reverse complement strand
TCTGGAAGATTGAGATCTTGCTTGTCTGGTTTTTGATACTTGGATTTTAATAATAAACTTATTTGCCCATTAGCTTCCAATATACCGTATTTGACTTCGCGAACTGAAAAGACATTATTTTGACGGAGTATACTCAATACTTGATTTACATCCAATTTGTTCTTTGTAAGTAACTTCCTGTCCATAACACCATCTCGAATGATGATGTTAGGATTGCCTAATAAGAGAGAACGTGTCGATTTATTTTTTAGAGTCATAAACTCTATTCCAAACATAAGAAACGTCCACAATCCGATGGCATATAAAAAATGAAAAATCCCTACCTTATCTTCATAAATGGTATTTCCTAAAAGATCTCCAAGTACTAACACAAAAACTAAGTGAAACGGGGTTAACTGATAGATGGATGTTCTGCCTGTTATGATAATGATAAAAAATAAAGTGGCAAAACCAACGATGACTTTGATCGTCAGTAAACCAATATTGACTTCTTCCAACGTTTTTTCCTCCAATTTAAATTTTACTTAGTTGTAAGATCTTGAGGTTTAGATAAAGAGGCTAGTTTTAGTATTAAAGCTCGAGTTACAATTCCAACCATGATGTAATATATGAATGAATA
>NZ_JVDT01000245.1:16561-21235 GCF_001076885.1 Bacillus sp. 522_BSPC | reverse complement strand
CTATTTAAGCCTTTTTTAATAATAATTACTAAATAAGCGAAATTCTTCCGTCTATTTTTCAACTCAGATGCTTTGTCTTATACCCCAACCGATAAGTTCGGGTCCTCTCGAACACTCGATAAATAAGGAAAAAGACTTGCAAGCTTCTTAGTGGGCTTCAAAGTTTTAAAGTAGATAAAAAGACAAATAAACATAAGAGAAAAGCAATGAATGATAATGGCGTCATGATAAACCTTTCTTTCTTACTTTGAGACAGTAGATTAATTACTGTATTTAAACCAAGGTATAAGGTAATAACACAGACTAATATGTTTGTTGGTAAAAAATGAAAGGTGGTTAACACATTTGTATGTGTTAGAAAAATCAAACTAATAAATAAGAGAATGATAGCATTTAATATACTCAAAATCCGCAATTTTTTTGGTAGAACCCTTATGAGAACCACCCATCACATACTCTCCTAATGGATAACTAACTGAAAGTAATACTTGAAAAATTGCTACGATAATGGCTGATAGATGGACAAACCCCATTTCCATACAGAACCACCCTATTTTTACTTTTGCACCAAACTTTATAAAAAAAGCAGTATTTCCCTTTTTAATTTATATTCATCTTGAACGAAATTATTAGTATTGGCATTTGTTTGTGTGAGAAAAGTCACACCTGATTTCATGGATACATAAAATAACAACTTGCGGTCAGAATAAAAAGCATAATGATTTGCAAGGGGTGATTGGTATGTTAAAAAGAACGCTTGGAATACTCCTCATTTTCCCACTATTCATATCCTATACAACATTAGCTGCATCCTTAAAAACTCCAGACTTACCCTCGCAAAATCCAAACGAATTACAAATTGCCATTGTGCATACGAAGACTAATTATACCGAACAAGAAATAGATGAGCTCCTTAAGGAATACCCTCATTTAGAAAGAAGATTTATATTTAAAGAAGTATTCAGTGGTTTTTCGGTAGAAGGCCCTGTACGTGAACTGGAAGAGTTAAAACAAAGCGAAAGCGTAAATCAAGTATCAAAGGTGCAAACATATATGGCAGAAGCAGATGACCCTGTTGAAATTATAGGAGCAGATGAAATAAGAAATTCCTTAGGAAAATCATTAGAGCATCTAAGTGGCAAAGGAATAAAGGTAGGTGTCATAGATACAGGAATAGACTATCAGCATTCCGATTTACAGAAGAACTATAAGGAAGGCTATGATTTTGTAGATAAGGACCAGGATCCGATGGAAACAAAGGGATTAGGCAGGAGAGATACTTTTCATGGTACACATGTCGCTGGGATTATTGCAGCAGATGGAAAGATGAAAGGTGTAGCTCCTAATGCGATTATTTATGCCTATAGAGCACTAGGTCCGGGGGGCTCTGGAACAACAGAGCAAATATTGGCTGCGATTGATAGAGCTGTAAGAGATAAAGTAGATATTATTAACCTCTCATTAGGCAGTGATGTAAATGGTCCAGATTTGCCGATTAGTCTTGCCTTAAATGAGGTAGTGAAGAAGGGGATTATTGCCGTTGCGGCTGCTGGGAATGCAGGTCCAGCAGAATGGACGGTCGGTTCTCCAGGTACAGCCTCTAAAGCTATTTCAGTTGGAGCCTCCACTCCTAATATATATACACCTTTTATCCTTATAAATGATCATAAAATCCCTTTAACCAATATGGAAAATAGTGAAAAATGGGCAGATACAGGCTCTGTTCACTTAGTAAGTGGTGGAATAGGGAAGAAAAATCAATTAACCGATGTAAAAGGAAAACTTGTATTAATGGAAAGAGGCGAACTAACCTTTACAGAAAAAGTGCAAAACGCATATGAAATGGGAGCGATTGGTGTACTTATATACAACAACATAGAAGGACCTTTTCAAGGGATGCTAGAAAAAGAAGTAGCTATACCAGTGGCAGGAATTACGAAGGCAGAGGGAGAATTTATAAAGGAGTCTATTCGTAAAAAAGAAACATATTTAACAATAGTAAAAAAATGGGAAAAAGATATATTGGCAGATTTTAGCTCTAGAGGCCCTGTTACAAGCACTTGGGAAATTAAACCAGATGTGCTTGCGCCAGGAGTAGTGATAAATAGCACAGTCCCTAATGGTTATATGTCATTACAAGGGACAAGTATGGCAGCTCCCTTTGTTGCGGGAGCTTGTGCATTGTTATTAGAGGCGCATCCAGACTGGGGTCCAGAAGAAGTGAAAGCATCTTTAATGAATACAGCAAAGCCGGTCAAAAATAGACAAAATGTGACATATAAAGTATATGAACAAGGGGCAGGTCGAATTCAAGTTGATAAAGCGATAAAAGCTAATGTTCTAATTACGCCTGGAAGTATTCGTTTTGGTAAATACAAATTGGTGAAAGAACAAAACCAATATAAGGCGTACATTACGGTTAAAAATGTCGGTGATAATATGGAAAAAATATCCTTTGATTTTCCAAAAGGAAAAAGGGGGATTAGCTGGCGATTGCCTCTTTCATTTACACTAAAACCGGGTCAGAAGAAAAATGTCCCAATTATAATGAATATTGACAGTAATCTTTTTAATGAAAAACTTCAAGATGGTATAATTAAGGTAAGGGCCGGTGAGCAATTAATAAAACTTCCTTATTTATATGTACTAGAGGAACCCGACTATCCTAGAATTATGGGGTTTGATCTCCTTAAAAAGACTGGAGAAAATAGTTATGAATATGAGACGTATTTACCGACAGGCGCTGAAGAATTTGGAATAGCTCTTTTTCGGGAAGATACATTACAATTTATTCAGTTTTTAGATTGGAAAAAAGAAGTGAAAAGAGGACGGTTAAAAGGGGTATTTAGTGTTGGAGATTTGGACGAATCAGGAAACTATCGAATCAAAGTTTTTGCGAAAAAAGCCGGAAAAGAGGACATGCTTGAAAAAATGTTGAAAATAAAATAAGCTATAAGTTAGAGATTGTTAAAAGGTGAGCAATGAATTTTTTTTTTGTATTTAAATGCATTGACATTGACAATACCCTATTGTATGCTTACAAGGGGTATGAATAGGTTTTCACCCGCGGAGTATCAAGATTTTAACACAGAGATAGTGTTAATAGAGTTAACGGGCAAAAGTGAATTTTACTAGTTTATCTTTGGAAATTGAAGATAAATTATCTGGATTGACACCCGTAAAATGATACAAAAGGAATGTGCTTTTTCTCTGCTTCGCTTTATTTTTCGCGGGTTTAGAGTGATGCCCTGAAAATAAAGGAGGATAGAGATTTGGAACAATTATTTGAGATATACATAAGGGTTAAAAAATATCTTTATTTCTTTTTATCATTTTGTGCATTTGCTTGGGCGCTTACCCCCTATCAATCTGTTTTTCTTGGTCTCTTCGTCGGAACGAGTGCCAGTGTATTCAATCTCACCTTATTGGTTAGAAGAGCAAAGGTATTTGATAAAGCCATTGAAGATGAAGGGAAGGTTTATGGTTTAGGAACTCTTTCTCGAATGGCGACAGCAGTAATTGTTTGCTTAATTGCCGTAGAATATCCACAAAAAGTTCACTTAATAAGTGTTGTAATTGGATTGATGACAGCTTATATTGTCATTATGGCAGATTATTTAGTGCGTTATTTTATTTTACATAAGAATGGTGAGAAAAGAGGTGAGTAATATTGCATCATGAAGCACCTACCAAAGTGTTTTTAGGATTAACTTTTAACCTATCTAATGTTTTAATGATTGTTGTATCAAGTTTAATTGTGTTTTTAATCGCATTTTTCCTTACTCGAAATCTTCAAATGAAGCCAACTGGCAGACAAAATTTGATGGAGTGGATAATGGACTTTGTCCGAAATATTATTAAGAATAACATGGATTGGAAAGATGGTGGAAGATTTCACGTATTAGGGATCACCCTTCTTATGTACATCTTTATTTCCAACATGTTAGGACTGCCTTTCGCTATTACAGTGGATCATACGCTTTGGTGGAAATCCCCAACTGCCGATCCTGGTATAACCTTAACGTTGGCAATTATGGTAGTGGGTTTAACTCATTACTACGGTGTCAAAATGCGTGGTACAAAAGGATACTTTAGGGAGTATGTACAGCCAGTAGGATTTTTACTACCATTAAAAATTGTCGAAGAATTCTCTAATACACTCACACTTGGTCTTCGATTATACGGAAACATTTTTGCGGGTGAGGTTCTACTAGACTTACTAGTGAATAGCTTAGCTAAGACAAATATTATTGGTACAATAGCAGCCTTCCCATTAACAATGGTATGGCAAGGGTTCTCTATTTTTATCGGAAGTATCCAAGCTTTTATTTTCACTTTATTAACAATGGTTTATATGGCTCATAAAGTAAGTCAAGACCATTAATATATATACCCAGTTCAGAAAATGGACAAACTTTATAATAATTACAATTTAGGGAGGATTTTAATAATGGGTTCATTAGCAGCAGCAATTGCAATTGGTTTAGCAGCACTAGGTGCAGGTTTAGGTAACGGATTAATCGTTTCTCGTACAGTAGAAGGGATTGCTCGTCAACCAGAAGCAAGAGGTATGCTTCAATCAACAATGTTTATCGGGGTTGCGTTCGTAGAGGCGATTCCTATCATGGCGGTTGTTATCGCATTTATGGTTCTTTAATAGATTTAGAATAAATT
>NZ_JVDT01000245.1:0-16461 GCF_001076885.1 Bacillus sp. 522_BSPC | reverse complement strand
GAAGATCATTCGATAAGAACCTTCGCCATTCCTTTATTTAAAACCAACAATTCTTAAAAAAGGGCTGTTTCCTTGAAGATGGTTGTTATTTCAATAGAAATACTAACTATTAGGGAAGACAAAGCAGCCTACAATACCATACTCAATTTGAGTATATTGATAGCTAAAAATTGTTCCTATTATTTTATAAATAAGCATATTCACCTTTTTTCCATAAGCGAATAAAGGTTTCCTGTATGTGATAAAACACATTACCTGAAAGGAGTGAATCAAGCGTGTTCACAAATGGATTAGTATTAGGTGCCGTAATGAATTTCGCGGGCGGCGACGTAGCTGTTCAATTAGGATCATTCTTATTATTATTGTGGGCAATCAAAAAGTTTGCTTGGGGTCCTTTAATGAAAATAATGAAGGATCGCGAGGAATTCGTTGCAAATGAAATAGATAATGCAGAGAAAAGCAGACTAGAAGCTGCCAAACTATTAGAAGAACAAAGAGCGTTATTGAAAGAAGCGCGTACTGACGCACAAGAATTAATCGATAGAGCTAAACAACAAGCAGATGCTCAAAGAGAAACAATCATTGACGATGCTAGAAAAGATGCAGAACGATTAAAAAATGCTGCTTTAGTAGAAATTGAGCAACAAAAAGAAAAAGCTGTTGCAACAATTCGCGATCAGGTTACTTCTCTTTCTGTATTAATCGCTTCTAAAGTGATCGAAAAAGAATTAAATGAGCAAGATCAAGAAAAATTAATTCATGATTACATTCAAGAGGTAGGCGAGAAACGATGATGGATACAGGTGTTGCAAAGCGTTATGCTTTAGCCCTTTTCCAAATCTCCAAAGAAAACGGACAGATAGATCAATTGGATGAAGAAGTTCGCGTAGTGAAATCACTTTTAACCTCTTCACCAGACATTCATACATTTCTACAATCTCCTAATATCTCATTAGAAAAGAAAAAAGAAATGGTGAAAGTAGCATTTGCTTCAGCAAGTGAGTATATACAAAATCTTTTGATGCTACTGATTGATCGCCATCGGGAAGAGATGATTACTAGTATTTGTGATCAATTTATTGCTTTTGTAAATGAAGCAAAAGGGGTTGCAGATGCAAGAGTATATTCCATCAAACCGTTAACTATGGATGAGAAAAGAGCTATTTCAGCTACTTTCGCTGCAAAAGTTGGGAAAATATCGCTAAATATTGAAAATATCATTGATTCTAACCTATTAGGTGGAATTAAAGTAAGAATAGGTAATCAAATATTTGATGGTAGTCTTCAAGGGAAGCTAAACCGTCTACAACGACAATTATTAGGATAGTAATTCTTTAGATAGGGGTGAAACGCATGAGCATCAAAGCGGAAGAAATCAGTGCTCTTATAAAAAAGCAAATTGAAAGTTACCAATCAGAAGTTCAAGTAAGCGAAGTTGGTACGGTAATTAATATTGGTGATGGTATCGCTCGTGTACATGGCCTGGATAACTGTATGGCTGGGGAGCTTGTTGAATTTTCTAATGGAGTAATGGGCTTAGCTCAAAACTTAGAAGAAAGCAATGTAGGTATCATTATTCTTGGTCCTTACACAGATATTCGCGAAGGCGATGAAGTTCGTCGTACAGGAAGAATCATGGAAGTTCCAGTAGGAGATGCGTTAATCGGACGCGTAGTTAATCCTTTAGGACAACCAGTAGATGGACTAGGAGCAATTAATTCAACAAAAACACGTCCAATCGAATTTTTAGCACCTGGCGTTATGGATCGTAAATCTGTAAGCGAGCCGCTTCAAACAGGTATTAAAGCGATTGACGCATTAGTGCCAATCGGTCGTGGGCAACGTGAATTAATTATCGGTGACCGTCAAACTGGTAAAACATCTGTTGCGATTGATACCATCCTTAACCAAGCAGACCAAGATATGGTATGTATCTACGTTGCGATTGGACAAAAGGAATCAACTGTACGTAACGCGGTAGAAACACTACGTAAAAATGGTGCATTAGATTACACAATCGTTGTCACAGCTTCTGCTTCTCAACCAGCACCACTACTATACTTAGCTCCATATGCTGGTGTAGCAATGGGTGAAGAATTTATGTATAACGGTAAGCATGTTTTAATTGTATATGATGATTTAACAAAACAAGCATCCGCTTATCGTGAATTGTCCCTATTACTTCGTCGTCCTCCAGGTCGTGAAGCATATCCAGGGGATGTATTCTACTTGCATTCTCGTCTTCTTGAGCGTGCTGCTAAATTAAGCGACGCAAAAGGTGGAGGTTCTATTACGGCTCTTCCATTTATTGAAACACAAGCAGGGGACGTTTCTGCTTATATTCCAACAAACGTAATTTCGATTACAGATGGACAAATTTTCTTACAATCGGATTTATTCTTCTCTGGTGTACGCCCAGCGATAAATGCAGGTTTATCTGTTTCCCGTGTTGGTGGTTCTGCACAAATCAAAGCAATGAAAAAGGTTGCAGGAACATTACGTCTGGACCTTGCATCATTCCGTGAGCTAGAATCATTTGCTCAATTTGGCTCTGATTTAGATAAAGCGACACAAGATAAATTAAATCGTGGTGCTCGCACAGTAGAAGTATTGAAGCAAGATCTTAATAAACCGTTAAAAGTAGAAAAACAGGTTGCGATTCTATATGCCCTAACACGTGGTCACTTAGATGATATTCCTGTTACTGATATTAGACGTTTCGAAGAAGAATTCTTAAATTGGCTAGATCACAATCATACAAATGTGGTAGAACAGATTGTTTCAACAAAAGATCTTCCATCTGATGATGATATGACAGCAGCAATTAACGATTTCAAAAAAACGTTTGTAGCTTCTGAATAAGAAGGCAAACTTAAAGATTGGTGGTGAGAATCTTTGGCATCTTTACGTGATATAAAAGCTCGTATTGAATCAACTAAAAAGACTAGCCAAATTACGAAAGCCATGCAAATGGTATATTCGGCTAAAATGAATAGAGCGGTTATTAATGTAAAAGCATTTATTCCGTATATGTCTAAAATGGAAGAAGTGACACATTCAGTAGCGCTCGGCAGCTCAGGCGTTAGCCATCCAATGCTTCAAACGCGTCCTGTTAAAAAAACATGCTATCTTGTCATCACTTCCGAACGCGGACTGGCAGGGGCATACAACAGTAACGTACTTAGAAAATTGAATCAAACAATTAATGAGCGACATCAATCAAAAGAGGAGTATGCCATTATTGTCATTGGAAGAATCGGTAGAGATTTCCTATTAAAACAAGGACATAATGTCATCTTGGATGTAGTTGGAATACCAGACCTACCAGATTTCCTAGATATTAAAGATGTAACAAGTAAAGCAGTAGGCATGTTTGATGATGGTACTTTTGATGAGCTCAATGTTTATTACAGTCATTATGTAAGTGCAATTCAACAGGATGTAGTAGAGAAGAAGGTTCTTCCTTTAACGGATATGGATGCTACGAATACTACATTGACATCATATGAATTTGAGCCATCAGCAGAAGAGATTCTTGATGTGCTATTACCGCAGTATGCAGAGAGTCTTCTATACGGTGCTTTACTAGATAGTAAGGCAAGTGAGCATTCTGCACGTATGACTGCGATGAAGAATTCTACTGATAATGCGAAAGAATTAATAGGTGAATTAAGTCTACAGTACAACCGTGCAAGACAAGCTGCGATTACACAAGAGATTACAGAAATCGTTGGTGGAGCTGCAGCATTAGAATAACGATGATTAATAAGTTCTGCTTGACGTAAGGTTTAGCAGAACCTGCTTATAAGAAAGTTTAGGAGGGAAAATAATGAGCACAGGACGAATTCTTCAAGTTATGGGACCAGTTGTTGACGTGAAGTTCGATGGAGGAAGTCTGCCTGACATTAACAACGCATTAAGAGTTGTTCCAGGTCCAAATAGTACTTCTAACGTAGAATTAACACTTGAAGTGGCCCTTCATTTAGGTGATAACACAGTTCGAGCTATTGCAATGTCTTCTACTGATGGCGTTACAAGAGGCTCAGAGGTTATAGATACTGGAAAATCTATTTCTGTTCCTGTTGGTGATGTTACGTTAGGTCGTGTATTTAATGTTTTAGGAGAAACCATTGATTTAGATTCCGAAATTCCAGCGAGTGCTAGACGTGATTCTATTCATAGAGAAGCTCCTAAGTTTGAACAATTATCAACACAAGTAGAAATTTTAGAAACAGGTATTAAAGTAGTAGACTTATTAGCACCTTATATTAAAGGTGGTAAAATTGGTCTATTTGGTGGAGCCGGTGTAGGTAAAACTGTTTTAATTCAGGAATTAATTAATAACATCGCTCAAGAGCATGGTGGTATTTCTGTATTCGCAGGTGTTGGAGAACGGACACGTGAAGGAAACGACCTTTACCATGAAATGACAGATTCTGGCGTTATTAAGAAAACAGCAATGGTGTTCGGACAAATGAACGAGCCACCAGGTGCTCGTATGCGTGTTGCCTTAACAGGATTAACAATGGCAGAATATTTCCGTGATGAACAAGGACAAGACGTTCTATTCTTCATTGATAACATCTTCCGCTTTACACAAGCTGGTTCTGAGGTTTCTGCATTGCTTGGCCGTATGCCATCAGCGGTTGGTTATCAGCCGACGTTAGCAACAGAAATGGGTAGATTACAAGAACGTATTACTTCAACAAATGTAGGTTCTGTAACATCTATCCAAGCTATCTATGTACCAGCGGATGACTATACAGATCCAGCGCCAGCTACAACATTTGCTCACTTGGATGCAACAACAAACCTTGAGCGTAAATTAACAGAGATGGGTATTTACCCAGCAGTAGATCCACTTGCTTCTACTTCTCGTGCCCTTTCTCCTGAAATTGTTGGCGAAGAGCACTATAATGTAGCAAGAAGTGTACAATCTACACTACAACGATATAGAGAGCTTCAAGATATCATTAGTATACTAGGTATGGACGAGCTAAGTGACGAAGATAAATTAATCGTTCACCGTGCAAGAAGAATCCAATTCTTCTTATCTCAAAACTTCCATGTAGCGGAGCAATTTACAGGTCAGAAAGGTTCTTATGTACCTGTAAAAGAAACCGTAAAAGGATTTAAAGATATTCTTGATGGAAAATATGATCATCTTCCAGAGGATGCGTTCCGCTTAGTTGGACGTATCGAAGAAGCAATTGAAAAAGCGAAATCTATGGGTGTGGAAGTATAAACTAATCAGGAGGGGTAGTAATGAAGACGATTAAAGTCAATGTAGTAACTCCTGATGGCCCGGTGCATGAATCAGATGTAGATATGGTGATCGCAAAAGCAGAAAGTGGAGAGCTTGGAATTTTAGCAGGACATATTCCGATGGTTGCTCCACTGAAAATAGGAGCTGTTCATTTGAAAAAAGGTTCAGATTCTGAATATCTAGCGGTGAATGGTGGAATTTTAGAAGTTCGCCCGGATCAGGTGACAGTACTTGCTCAATCTGCTGAATTAGCGGAAGAAATTGATTATGATCGTGCCTTACGTGCTAAGGAGCGCGCAGAACAAAGATTACATGCTCAGAAGTCAGAGCATGTAGACTTTAGACGTGCAGAACTTGCTCTTCAACGTGCAATGAATCGTATATCCATTGTTGAGAAAAAATACTAAAAAGTCCCTAAGGGGGCTTTTTTTAATCTGTGGAGTGCTTTGAAAAAGAGAATATCAAGCTGTGGTTAAACAGACAAAAAATCAAAAAAAATACCTGAATCAAAAGTGAAACCTTTTGATAGGTAAATACGTCAAATAATAGTTGAATCTGAAAGGATAGATTGGAGGAAAAAATGATTGATGCTTTTGGACAACAGGCATTACTAAGTATATTAATACATATCGTGTTTATAGCTCTTTCGTGGTGGGCGTTACAGTCACTAAACTTCGAGAAATTTCTTCGTAAAAATCGAGTTTTCCAGGCAAGAGTATTGTATGTATTATTAGCCATTATTATGGGTTCGATTGTCAGTAACTTTTTACTAGACTACTTAAGTTGGTCACAACAATTACCATTAATATTGAATTAATTACCAAAAATAGAAACAATTAATAAGAAAAGATAGGTCTTCATACATGTTTTCATTGCTTCGTTTTTTCAGTAAAATTCATTTTGTGTGCTTAAATAGTTTGTTCCTTGGTTAATGTTTTATTCATGTCAAAAAGTGACGATTAATCACTAGTATGCAATTCTTCTCTCTGGAAACAATGGTAGTATGGGGGAGGAATTGAAATGAAGATAAATAAAACGTTAATTATTATAATAATTATAATTGGTTTGGCTTGCCTAACATTTGGGAATAACATCACTATCGCGAGAACAAAGTCAGATTTAATAACAATAAATGAAATTTTACAAAAACAAGAAAACGTAGCAATAAATGAATGGTCTCTGCATGCAAGAGAAAGGCTGGATAATGTTACAAGTATAGAAGATGCAAAAGCATATCAGTCAAAATTGAAAAAAGTTTTCCCAAATGGTGACTGGGTAGAAATGAAAACACATCAAAACTGGCAAGCAAAAATGATCGTTCCATCCAGTAACCAAACGGAAGAAAGTATTATTATAACCACTTCTTTAACAACTAATACCGTTCAATCATATATTATTTATGAGGTGAGAGGGAAAAAGTTAGAGGATAAAGAAATGAAAAGGTTAGATATGGAAATTAACGAAAAAATTTCTAACATATTTCGTGGGGAACCGACAATTTTCTCTTGTATTAAAGGCGAATTCAGTGATAAGATGAATGGGACTTTGCCTTATAAAGTTAACCAATTGCTAAATGCATTTCAAGCAAAAGAAGTAGAGGCGTTGGAAGAGGATGATTTTATATCCACCTCCGCTTATTCGCCCTTATTTGAAGAACGAATTGATAATAGCGAAAAGGAAATGAACGTACAAATAGGATTGAGAACACAAGATATGGGAGGAAAAACTACGTTCGTAGTTGGCACACCCATCATAACGATTGAATATTAATATAGAGATATTGGACGCGGAGGGGAATAGACTTTGGATAAAATCATCGTCCGCGGCGGAAAAAGGTTAAATGGAACGGTTAAAGTGGAAGGCGCAAAAAATGCCGTTTTGCCTGTGATCGCCGCTACATTATTAGCAAGTGATGGAAAAAGTATAATTAAATCAGTTCCGACTCTTTCAGATGTATATACGATTAATGAAGTATTAAGATATTTGAATGCAGATGTACATTTTGAAAATGGTGAAGTAACCGTTGATGCATCAAGGGACTTAAGTGTGGAAGCACCATTTGAATATGTACGAAAAATGCGTGCATCTGTTTTAGTTATGGGATCATTGTTAGCTAGAAATGGCCATGCAAGAGTAGCATTACCTGGAGGTTGTGCAATTGGCTCAAGACCAATTGATCAGCATCTTAAAGGCTTTGAAGCAATGGGAGCAAAGGTTCAGGTTGGTAATGGATTTATCGAAGCTTCAGTAGAAGGCCGTTTACAAGGAGCAAAAATCTATCTTGATTTTCCAAGTGTAGGTGCTACTGAAAATATTATGATGGCTGCTTCCTTAGCAGAAGGTACAACAATTTTAGAAAATGTAGCAAAAGAACCAGAAATTGTGGATTTAGCAAACTTCCTAAATAAAATGGGAGCAAAAGTAAGAGGTGCAGGTACTGGAACAATTCGTATCGAAGGTGTGGAAGTGCTACATGGTACAGAACATACTATTATTCCTGACAGAATCGAAGCTGGTACATTCTTAATTGCTGCTGCTATCACTGGCGGAGATGTACTTGTACAGGGTGCAGTTCCTGAGCATTTATCTTCTTTAATTGCAAAAATGGAAGAGATGGGTGTTATCTTCAAAGAAGAAGAAGATGGTATTCGTGTTGTTAGTGCTGAGAATTTAAAAGCTGTAGACATTAAAACAATGCCTCATCCTGGATTCCCAACAGATATGCAATCACAAATGATGGCATTACTTCTTCGTGCAAAAGGAACAAGTATGATTACGGAAACAGTTTTCGAAAATCGCTTTATGCATGTAGAAGAATTCAGACGCATGAATGGCGATGTGAAAATTGAAGGTCGTTCAGTTGTAATGAACGGACCAACTAATCTGCAAGGAGCAGAAGTAGCTGCTACAGATTTGCGTGCCGCTGCTGCTCTGATTTTATCTGGACTTGTAGCTGATGGTATCACGCGCGTTACAGAGCTTAAGCATTTAGATCGTGGCTATGTAAATTTCCATCAGAAATTAGCTGCCTTAGGTGCTGATATCGAAAGAATTACGGTAGAAAGTGAATTAACATTAACTGCAAGCTATGTTGCGGATTTAAATGCATAAAACAAAGGGCAAACTTTATTTATCGTTTACGTTCAGATAAATAAAGTTTGTTTTTTTGTGGGCAAAATTATACATAGCATGTAAAAAATATTTTAAAAACAAATCGAAATGGGTATTAGCTTCCTTTAAAAATGGCTAATGGAAAAGGTGTTATGTAATGGGGAAATAACAAGAGGTGCATAAATAACAGGATTGCTAAAATAGTATGCAAAACCGACATATTTAGAACAATTTTTTTAGTGAAAAGCTATCGATTTAAACAGAAAAAGAAGGAATAAAAGCTTGTCCACCTCCATAAGAATGTTTTAGAGACAGTTAGAAGGTCTTATTTCTATTTTATGGAGGCTTTTCATTCATGATTAAAATCAAACCTTTCATCGTACTAGGAGTTATTCTGTTTGCTATCACTTTACTTGTTCCCACAATCCTTGTTTTACCCTCTATTCAGGAAAAAAAGGATGAGCCAAACAGTAATGTAGAATCTGCAGAAGCCAAAGAGCCAGCTATAGAAGTAGCCGTATACAGGCAGAATAAGCAAGAAGTTGAGAAATTAGATTTAGAAGAATATGTAGTTGGGGTTGTTGCTTCTGAAATGCCGGCAAAGTTTGAAATGGAAGCATTGAAAGCACAAGCCTTAACAGCCAGAACATATATTGTAAAAAGAATGATGAATCAAGAAAAATCAGATTTACCAGACGGTGCCCTTGTTGGAGACACAATTGATTATCAAGTATACAACAATCAAGACGAGTTAAAGAAAATTTGGGAAAATGCCGGTTATGATTGGAAAAAGAATATGGAAAAAATCGAAGAAGCTGTAGCTGCTACAAAGGGACAAATTTTAACCTATAAAGGTGATCCGATTGATGCCACTTTCTTCTCCACAAGCAATGGCTACACGGAAAACTCAGATGCAATATGGCCAAATTCTATCTCCTATTTACAAAGCGTAGAAAGCCCGTGGGATGTTAATTCTCCTAAGTTTAATGGGGAAGTAACATTGACTGTAAAGGAGTTTGAGAAGACGCTAGGAGTGTCTTTAGGGACTGGTAGTGAAGTATTAGAAGATGTTAAATATACAAAGGGAAAAAGAATAGCAAGTGCCAAAATTAACGGAAAAGAGATGTCAGGAACAGATATTAGAGAAAAGTTAAATCTTAAATCAACTGACTTTACTATGGAACGAAAAGGAGAGACCGTATATATTGCCACAAAGGGATATGGTCATGGTGTCGGAATGAGCCAATATGGAGCAAATGGAATGGCAGCGAACGGAAAAACATATGATGAAATCGTTAAATACTATTATAAAGGGGTTGAAGTCACTGCCTCAGATGATATGCTGACGAAATATACAGCTCAGAAATAAGGAAATCAGCGAAAGTAGCGGGAGAAAGAGCCAAAATAATGATGAATCAGCGAAGGTAGCAAGGGAAAGAGCCAAAATAATGATGAATCAGCGAAGGTAGCAAGGGAAAGAGCCAAAATAATGATAAATCAGCGAAGGTAGCGAGGGAAAGAGCCGAAATAATGAAAAATCAGCCAAAGCAGCGATGAAATCAGCCAAAGCAAAGAGGAAATCAGCCAAACAAAAAATAAATCAGCCAAAGCAACGAGAATATCAGCCAAACTCAAACTAAGCAAGTCTCCATCCCGAGACTTGCTTTTTTCTACGCTACAAATAAAAAATAAATTTCCATGTATATAATAAAGAACTTTGTCGAAAAATAAGTCTAAAAAAATTTTTTTGCTAATAGGTATATATTTATCATTATCTGTTCAGAATGATTGCTGAGGTGATGATAAAATGAGAGAGGAAGAAAACAAACGTACTTCTCCAAAAAAGTCAAAAGTAAAAAGCTTTTTTAAAAAGCGTTGGGCATTTCCAGCCGTTTATATCGCAAGTGCTGCTATTATTCTAACAGGTGTTCTTTGGTATCAAAATAGCGCATCAGAAACAGATAAGTATAAATATGATGCTGATATGCCAACAAAGCAAATCGATGAACCTGCAGAACCAGTAGCAAAAGAATTTGAAAACTTTGCGTGGCCAGTAGTAGATGAAGAGTCATTTATTACACAAAAGGAATTCTACGATAATACGGCTAGTAAGGAAAAACAAGCTGAATCATTAGTGTTTTATAATAATCAATATCAGCCAAACACAGGTATTGATTTAAAAATGGAAGATGATAGCGAATTCGAAGTGGTAGCTGCCTTAAGCGGAACCGTTACGAAAGTGGCGGAAGATTCTCTATTAGGTAACACGATTGAAATTGATCACGAAAATGGGATTAAAACATATTACCAGTCTGTGAAGGATTTCCAAGTAGAAGTTGGAGATGAAGTGGAAAAAGGTCAACCATTAGCCACTGCTGGAAAAAGTAAGTTAAATCAAGATGCAAGTGTTCATGTTCACTTTGAAGTAAGAAAAGACAATGTTGCGGTAAACCCAATTGATTATTTTGGTAAGCCATTAAGTGCTTTGGAAAGTGATGATACTTCTGGTGCTACATCAGAAGCTGATTCAGAGGTGGAAGAGTCTGAATCTGCTGATGAAGAAATGCCAACAGATAACTCATTAGAAAATGGAATAAATTCTAATCAGGATGAAGATGCAGAAGGAACTACAGATCCAAACGCATAATTGAAAAACTGTGAAAATAGGGGTTGCTATAAATCGGTCTCTTACATGCATGAGATATCATCTTTTGCAAAGTAAGAAGTCCTTTATAGCACTCCTTTTTATGTCTATATAACTCTCTACGCGAAAAAAATATTTTTAGCATGGGAAATGTCGAAATGAGAAGCCGCGTTTATGTAAACAACTAAGCTTTAGATAAATTCCTCCTTCCTTTCATGATGGTGCTAGTTCCATTAATTCACCTATTCAAATCTTTATTAGGTAAAAAGTAATAGGTTTATTTCCATGTTTTAAGAAATGTTTGATGAAAGTTGCCAATTAGGTGCGGAAACTGACAAATTTCTCGGGAAATAATTGTCCTTAGGAAACAATCAGTTTTGGATAAATAAGCTTATTAAAGGGTAGTAGTATTTCATTCTCAAATAATCGATCCACATTTTAAATTCCTCATGTGCTCTCCATATAAACCTTCCTTTCATTCAGCAAAATAAAGAATTTTAGTTGAAAAACTCATTAAAATCAAAGAAATCATAAAAAAAATTAGACAAACCTTGTCCCTATTCATATTTTTCTGCATAAAGTATCATCCAAGCTAATAAAATGTTACAAACCTTACAAAGAGGAAGTTTGGAGTGAGGGGTCGTTTGAAGACAATGGATATGTAGTCGAGGACATGTTTAATCATAATAAGTACAGAAAGCCTTTGACTTTCTGCCGCATGAAGAATCGTATTTTGTAGGAAAGGAAACGTGCGGGATGAAGAATTTCGATGAAGCGAAAAGCGAGTCTCATTTCACACTTCTCACATCCAATTTAGGGAGGGCGAGTGGTGTGCACGATTACATCAAAGAGAGAACTATCAAGATTGGAAAGTATATCGTGGAGACGAGAAAAACGGTTCGCGTAATAGCGAAGGAGTTTGGCGTATCCAAAAGTACAGTCCATAAAGATTTAACAGAAAGACTTCCTGAAATTAACCCAGATTTAGCAAATGAAGTAAAAGAGATACTTGATTATCATAAATCAATTCGACATTTGCGTGGTGGGGAAGCAACTAAAATGAAGTATAAAAAAGAAGAGTTAGAAGGGGAAACTGTACAGTAAAAAGCAAATGGGGCAATTTTTCAGCACTGTTAGCATGGCAAAAAAATAAGGATAAAAATGCCCTAGTGATTTTTAAAACAGAAAGGAAAGTTTGTGAAATGCAGCTACAACAGTCTATCGATGGAGGTGACTTCATCGATAGAAAAAAAGATTTGTATAAAAAGAGACGCTGATTGAAATGCTAAGAAAAGGTACATAATAGCTTTAAAGGACTTTGAAATCAATGTCCTTTTTCTTTTGTAAAGAAAACATAACCAGCTTGAAAATGGTGTGGTGGTCGTTTAAGAGCTGCCTAACATAATTATAAATTCTTTTTGTGAAAAAAAACTCATTTTTTTGACAAAAAGTTACTTATTTCTGCATCCTTGTGATAGAATAAAAAATTAGAGTGGTATAAATAGATAGAGAAAAAACATACAAAATTTTAACCAAAAACATACATAATTCGTCTATTGAAAAAGAAAAAATGGTTGATTTAATATAGAGCGATAAGTAAGACATATTTAAGCGATAAAAATAATGGCTGGCATTTTTCGGAAAGCTGTGCGAATAAAACCAATTTTAAACAGGAATAAAGAAAAAATGAATATTTATTGGCCAGTAGTGTCATTTAATGAAACTTAAGTATGAAGATATCGTTACATATAGTGTGAAAGCCAGCTCTTAGTCTCTATAAGGAAAATGAAATGATTAAATCAAATAAAAGGATAAGCTAAGACAAAGGAGGAGCGTATTTAATGTTTGCTAGAGATATTGGTATAGATTTAGGAACAGCGAATGTTCTAATTCATGTAAAAGGAAAAGGTATTGTATTAAACGAGCCTTCTGTTGTGGCATTAGATCGCAATACAGGCAAAGTATTAGCAGTTGGAGAAGAAGCACGTCGCATGGTTGGACGTACACCTGGGAATATCGTGGCTATCCGACCATTAAAAGACGGCGTTATTGCTGATTTTGACGTAACGGAAGCGATGTTAAAGCACTTTATCAATAAATTAAATGTAAAAGGATTTCTTTCAAAGCCAAGAATTCTTATTTGCTGTCCGACAAATATTACAAGTGTGGAACAAAAGGCAATTAAAGAAGCAGCAGAGAAAAGCGGAGGAAAGAAAATCTATCTAGAAGAAGAACCAAAAGTTGCAGCGATTGGTGCTGGAATGGATATTTTCCAACCGAGCGGAAATATGGTTGTTGATATTGGTGGCGGTACAACGGATGTAGCTGTACTTTCAATGGGTGATATCGTTACATCTTCCAGTATAAAAATGGCTGGAGATAAATTTGATAATGAAATCCTTCAATATATTAAACGCAGATATAAGCTGTTAATCGGAGAACGTACTGCTGAAAATATAAAAATCAATATCGGAACTGTTTTCCCTGGATCTAGAAAAGAAGAAATGGATATTCGTGGCCGCGATATGGTTTCTGGACTTCCTAGAACGATTACTGTTTATTCAGATGAAATTGAACAAGCATTAAGAGAATCGGTGTCTGTAATTGTTCAAGCTGCGAAAAGTGTCCTAGAAAGAACACCTCCTGAGCTTTCAGCAGATATTATTGATCGTGGGGTTATTTTAACAGGTGGTGGAGCATTGCTTCATGGGATTGATTTACTGTTGGCGGATGAACTTAAAGTTCCTGTATTAGTGGCGGAAAATCCAATGGATTGTGTAGCAATAGGTACTGGGATTATGTTAGATAACATTGATCGTCTCCCAAAAAGAAAATTAAGCTAACAAATATGGGGGGGCATAAACAAGAGCGAAAAGTTCTTGTTTATGCATAGGAAAATGAAATCTAGTTATTTCATACCCGTTGTACGAAACATTAAACCTAAAAAATCGGAAATGAGAAAATTTTTTCTTGTTCCGATTTTTTTGCTTTAAGGAAGGAATTGTTGAAAGTGAATGTCCTTTAAAACTCCCCCTATATCTACCAGTAGATTGTTATGATGGAAACCCGATATAATAAATGATGAATACAAACATTTTTAGACTTTTTTCAACAAAATTTAATGTAATATTTCCATATTTTTTTTATAATAGAATATATATATGAGAATCGAAAATATTGTATAGATTGGAGACAAGTATGTTTAAAGGATTCTATACAGCTGCCTCTGGTATGCTTGCACAACAGCGTAAGACAGAAATGCTTTCCAATAACATGGCAAATAGTACGACACCAGGTTTTAAAACAGATCAATCGTCTATGAGAGCCTTCCCGGAATTATTACAGCAAAGTGTTAGCAAGAATGCAGTTGGTGTTGTAGACAAAGAAGAAGTAGGCTATTTAGCAACAGGAGTCTATATGCAGGAAGCGACACCAAAATTTACACAGGGAGACCTTAATCAAACGGAACTAAGTACGGATTTGGCATTATTAAATGTCAATGTACCAGGGAATGGTACAAATCCTAGTGGCGGCATATTCTTTACTATCCAAAATGCAAATGGCGAAATAGCATATTCACGGAATGGAAATTTCACTTTAGACGGACAAGGCTATTTAACCACTGCTAGCGGATTACGTGTTTTAAATGAAAATAATGAACCCATTCAACTAACTAGCACAGATTTCTCCGTTACATCTGATGGGGTGATTACTGGGAGTAACGGGGAAGCATATCGTCTTGGAATAAGCTACACAGATACACCAGAACAGCTTTCCAAAGAGGGCGATGGCTTATATCGAGCGCAAGACGGTGCAGAACTTCCGAGTGCATACGCAAATAATGAAGTGAATTTCCAGATAAAACAAGGATTCTTAGAGAATTCCAACGTTGATACAGCCCAAACCATGACAGATATGATGACAGCATATCGTGCTTTTGAAGCAAATCAGAAAATGCTGCAGGCATATGATAAAAGCATGGACCAAGCTGCAAATGAAATTGGAAAAATATAAGATTAGATTATTTTGGAATTTCTCTAAAATAAATGCTTTTTTCAATAGGGGAATATAAACCATTTTGATTGTAAGCTACATGCAAAAGCTTTCCGAAAGCAGCTTTTCGATAGAAAGGGTAGTAAAGGGGAATCGCTATGAATAGAACGATGATAACGGCTAGTAATACATTAACACAGCTACAAAAGCAAATGGATCTCATTAGTAATAATATGGCCAATGTTGATACAACTGGCTATAAAAAACAAAATGGAACCTTTACGGATATGCTTTTTCAGCAATTTAATAACCAAGCTGATGAAACGCAAGAAGTCAATCGTCAAACTCCAAACGGAATCAGACAAGGTGTAGGGGCAAAAATTGCTCAAACACAGTTAGTGATGACACAGGGAACCATAAAAGCATCCGATCGTGTTTTAGATACGGCGTTAACAAAAGAAGGACAATTATACAGAGTGCTAGTGCAAGACGGTGGAGAAACGGAAGTTCGCTATACAAGAGATGGAGCTATGTACTTATCTCCAGTATCTGATAATGAAAATATGCTCGTTACAAAAGATGGCCATGCTATCCTTGATGAGAATAATAACCCAATTTTATTAAATAATAATAGTAAAGAATATTCTTTTTCATCAACAGGAACGCTAACAGTTCAGTTGAATAACGGTGGACAGGAAATGGTGAATCTCGGTATATCCTATGCCAACAATCCGCAAAGTCTTGAAAAAACGGGGGATAATGTATACCGACTTTCTGACTCAGCGGACGAAAACCAAGCAATTTTAGACCTAGACGGTGCTAGAAGAAATGAAATTGGGATGAAGCAAAATGCCTTGGAACAATCGAATGTAGATATAAGCAAAGAAATGGTTAATCTGATTGCTACACAGCGCTCCTATCAATTTCAGTCCAGATCCATCTCTTTAGCAGATCAGATGATGGGATTAGTGAATGGAATACGTTAAAAAGGAGAAAAATGATGGCATTAAATAGCAGTAGTCAGGAAATGGTTAAGACAAGAGAACAGGTAAAAGAATTACGGAAAGAGAAGAAGAATTCAGAAGAGAATGCTTCTCCTAAACGACAAGTTAGAGTTCGTCTGTTTCCTATATGGCTGCGCATAATTGCCATCGTTTTAATAATGGTTGTCAGTGTTCTAGCAGGCGCGCTTGTCGGGTATAGTGTAATGGGAGACGGTAAAGCAAGCGATACCTTTAAAAAGGAAACTTGGACACATATTGTCAATTTAATAAATGAAGAGTAAACAAGCGTGGGATTTGTAAAAAATAGCAATTATATTTCCATTCTTTGATTGTGGCTTACCTAAAATACGCTTTAAAACTTTTTAGAGTGACAGGCTATTAACACATTCTCTAAAAAACATCTTATAAAAAAGGAAGGGATATCCCTTCCTTTTTTATAAGAT
>NZ_JVDT01000244.1 GCF_001076885.1 Bacillus sp. 522_BSPC | reverse complement strand
GCGCAATGGAACGACTTAGTTTTTATACTTGACTATATTTAAAATCATAGATAATCATCATGAGATAGTAGCTTTATTTAAGAGCTAAATTAGAGAGTATTTGTCTTTAAAGGTTGGTTATTTAGTTTTGTCCCAGCCTCTTTTGTTATTTTCTGTTCTCTTTTACTAATAAGAATTAATTGCAGGTTAAATGCAGGAACGGTAAAATGGAAGAAGATTGATATCAGCTTGGAGGAATAGGGAAATGAATATAAAAATTACAAAATGTCATGGAAGTGGAAATGATTTTTTAATTATAGATGAGATATCAGATGATTATCAGTTTTCTGAAGAAGAAAGAGCGACGTTAGCTAAAGCGCTCTGTAATAGAGAGTCTTCCTTGGGAGCTGACGGAATTCTTTATGTAATGTCAAGTCAAGTAGCCGATGCAAGAATGAGAGTATTTAATGCAGATGGTTCGGAAGCGTCTATGTGCGGAAATGGTATTCGTTGTGTTGCCCGTTATGTTTGTGAATTGCTTAAAGTAGAAGAGGCTGTAATTGAAACGATGAAAGCTAATCTGGAAGTGAAAAATGAAGAGGATATTTATCCAAACATTCCAACTTATTTGGTAGAAATATCTCCAGTTTCCTTTAAGACAGAAGATCTTCCATTACAATTAGAATCAGATACACTACTGAATGAGAAGATTCCAGGACTGCATGAAGATTTGTTATTTACTGCGTTAGCAGTACCAAACCCACATTTAATTACGTTAGTGAATAAAGAGGTACTGGATTCTGAAGTACAGGAAACTTTAAGTAAATATGTGAATGGGTCAAATGAATACTTTCCAGACGGAGTTAATGTTAGCTTTGTATCGATTTTAGATAAAGGTAGTATCTATGTTCGTACTTATGAACGAGGAGTTGGTTTTACTAATGCATGCGGTACAGCGATGAGCGCATCTACCCTCGTTACGATATTAAATGGATTTAATGAAGAAAATACTTATGTTGATGTGTATAATAATGGCGGGAAAGTTCGCTGTATTGTTCACCATCAAAATGGACAATACCGCATAGATTTAATTGGAAATGCTAGTTATGTATATCGTGCAGAAGTAGCTTTAGAGTGGGATACGATTGAAAATTTTAATGTTAAGAATAAGATTTATTTTGAGGATGAAGCTATCCAATATAATAAACTACAAACAGAAGCACAAAATTATGTAGAGGCTCATTTAAAGTAAGTATAATAATAGTTCTTTCCAAATGGATAGGATGAAAAGGTAAGCTATATTTACTAAGATGAAACGATATATCATCAGAGTGAGTAGGTTGCAGGTAATTGTAATTGAAATGGCTATTTTAAAAGTATAAAGAGATTGGGACATAAGCATTTCAATCAACAATAAACACGAACGTTTTATGTAATTTAATTACACAAAGGTTCGTGTTTATTGGTTTAGAACAAGTTTAAAAAACGACTTAGTTTTTACACTTAACTACATTTGTATCATAGATAACCATCATGAGAAAGTAGCTTATATAAGAGCTAAATTAGAGATTGTTCGTCTTTAAAGATTAGTTATTTAGTTTTGACACAGCCTCATGGCTTATGTCCCAAGTCTTTTCGTCTAAAAAAGTATTAAACAGTTTATTGCTAAGTTAAATTCTGAAAGATAATGGGATGTGTTGGAATAATACTGTATATTATTTTTCTATTTGCAAATGGTAAGGATAAAAAGGATATCTACTATGAAGCCAATAAAGCCATTTGAACCAATCTTAACAGATGTAATTCCTCAAGGTGATCAGTGGGTTGCCCAAGTGAAGTGGGATGGAACAAGGATACTCACCTATTATGATGGAGATAAAACCCAATTGTTTAATAGAAAGAAAAACGAAAGAACCAAACAATATCCAGAGCTCTTACGCCCAAATACGTTTATACAGGCTGAAAATTGCATTTTGGACGGAGAAATAATCGCTTTACAGAATGGCAAGCCGTCTTTTTATGAAGTAATGAAGCGTGATCGAATACGAAATATGGATAGAGTAAGCCAATTGCAGCAGGAAATTCCCATTACCTATATGATTTTTGATATCCTTTATGTTAATGACCATTGGTTATTAGAGAAGCCTCTACGTGAAAGACAACAAATACTACGAGAAAGAATTACTGAGAATGAAGTGATTCGCCTAGTGGAAAGCTTTTCCGATACAGAAGGTTTATTTAACGTATGCATGGAGCATCAGCTCGAAGGAATTGTTTGTAAAGATCTCGATAGTCCATATTTACTTGAAGGAAAAGATTCAAGATGGAGAAAGAGAAAAAAAGAGCAGGATTTAATCGCAGTAGTAGGCGGGGTTACGTTGAAGAATAAGACTGTCCATTCCCTACATCTTGGGCAGTTTAATAAGGACGGCCAATTATTTTATATTGGAAGTGCTGGTTCTGGAAAATTAACGGCAAAAGACTGGGTTGCTGTTACAAATGCTATTGAACCAATTATTATCAAAGAGAATCCGTTTATTAACCAAGTTGAAGTTAAGGGAAGTGTTTGGCTGAGGCCAGCTCTTACTGTGAAAATCACCTTTTTAGAGTGGACAGAGGGTAGAACCTTAAGACATCCAGTAATTGAATCCTTTGTAACCGTCCCTATAGAAGAGTGCCTAATGGAATGAGCCTCTTACAGGAATCCCTGTTTATTTTTAATTTGTGTTAATATATCCAGCACTTGACGGAACGGCTGTCTTTTTTTGGCTTCAAAATAAGTAGAAAATGGATTTATTCCTTTTTCTAATCTCTCAAGGACAGTTTTCATCGGAAACTGACTTGGATGGAGGGTGTTTGTAAGTTCCTTCCATTCAATTGGACATGCAACATATCCACCTCTGTTACCACGGATAGAGTATGGAGCGATTATCGTTTTGCCCTCGCTGTGCTGGATATAGTCAATATATAATCGATTATTTCTGTTTTTTTTCAGTCTTTCAATGGTGAATTGTTCTGGATTCTTTTCTATCATAAAATGTGCGATAAATTCAGTAAAAATCCGCACTTCATCGTATGAAAAAGTTTTTTCGGGAAGTGGCAAATAAATTTGTATGCCTTTGTTTCCTGAGATTTTTAAAAAGGCTTGTAATTGCAATCTATTCAGAATTTCATGCAGAACTTTAGCTGCTTCAATGGCCATATGAAAATGATCATTTGAAGGAGGATCTAAATCAAATACAATTTCAGAAGGCATTCCATTGGAGTGGATGGTTTCGAATGGGATATGATATTCAAAAGCTAATTGATTTCCTAACCACATTAGGGTTTCTTGATTATTACATAAAATATATTCAATATCTTCTTTTACATATGTTTCTACAAAAGAAGGAGCATAATCTGGGCATTGTTTTTGATAGAATGATTCTCCAAATAGACCATGTGGAAAGCGAATGGTTGTCAGCAAACGGTTATGCAAAAAAGGAAGGAAATAGGGACTTACCTCTTTTAAATATAAAAGATAATTAAGTTTAGTAATATTAGTATCGGGAAAAAGTGGTTTGTCAGGGTGAGTAATAGTAGTGCGATCTGTTATAAGTTGTTCCAATTTGCAATCGCGCCAATTATGTTTATATAAAAATTTTGAGAAAGTAGGATTGATTATTTCATCATGTACAAATGAAGAGAAATGTAATTCTACACAAATTCCTGGATCCATATAATAAAAATCATCCTCTTCTTTTTTGTAATGTTCCTTTATAATGCCTAACAAGGCGATTTTCTCCTCCTCCTTTAACCCTTTCTTAAATCTCCCAACGGTTATTATTTCCTTATTTAAACAAACGCTCACACCAAATGTATCTGATTTTTTATGATAATAATGTATAAAAAATGCTGCTTTAGGCATAAGTAATCCTCCTGATAATCATTCGATAATAGTAGTATATCCAATTGATATGGGTATGTATGAATGATGTGCACTACCAATAATTAAATAGTATGAAAAAGACATGGAAACACAATGTATTAATAGAATCAAAAAGTAAAATTTTTGGGAAAGTAATTTAAATGAGAATGGAGATTATACGATGCACACGATGTGGAAAGGAAATATAAGTTTTGGACTAGTGAGTATACCGATTAAGATGCATTCTGCAATTGAGGATAAAGATATAAAGTTAAGAACACTTCATAAAGCGTGTCATGCTCCTATTAAATATGAAAAGAAATGCTCTGCCTGTGAAAAAGAAGTAGCTCCAGAAGAAATTGTGAAGGCGTATGAGTATGCAAAAGGAAAATATGTAGTCCTCGATGATGATGACTTAGAAAATCTACGCAAAGAGAACGAGGATAAAGCGGTAGAGATTATTGATTTTGTGAAAATGGAAGAAATTGATCCGATTTATTTTGAAAAATGTTATTATATGTCTTCAGGTGAGGGCGGAAATAAGGCATATGCTTTATTAAGACAAGCTTTGCTTGAAACAGGAAAAGTAGGAATTGCTAAGATTATTATTCGCTCTAAGGAGCAATTAGCTATTATTCGAGTGTATGAAAATACACTTGTGATGGAGACGATACATTTTCCAGATGAAGTTCGCAATGTAGAAGATGTACCAAATGTACCTGAAGCCAGTCAAATAGAGAAAAAAGAATTAGAAACAGCCATTTTATTAATAGATCAATTAACAACAGAGTTTACACCAGAAAAATACACGGATGAGTACAGAACAGCTCTTCTTCAATTAATTGAAGCAAAAAAAGCTGGAGCAGAAGTAGTTACAGGTACAGAAAAGCAACCGAAATCGAATGTCATGGATCTGATGGCGGCTCTTCAAGCTTCTATTGATAATACAAAGCCTAAGAAAACAGAAGAAAAGAAGAAGAAGACAACGAGAAAGAAAGTCGCAAAAGAAGCTTAAAATTTAAATAGGTGCTATGCTTGTATGGACAAGCTAGCACCGAAAAATAGCGAGGGATAATTTTGGAAAGAAATATAACATTAAAGTATATAATCCTGATGATTGCTATAATCGTAACTTTTAGTACGGTATTTTATTTAATAGCAAACCTAGTTACCAGTTTGGATATCATTACTTTTGACGATATGATCATCGATTTTATCCAGTCATTCATTTCCGATGATTTAACAATATGGGTGGAACGGGTGACATTTTTTGGATCGGTATCATTTATCACAATTGCTTTACTATTCATTACAGCTCTTTTGCTATGGAGAAAAAAATATGCTTTAGCCACCTTTTTTGTTTTGACAAATGGTATTGGCGCACTATTAAATAAACTGCTTAAATGGTTTTTTAAAAGAGAGCGTCCAGATATTTTGCCTGTTATAATAGAGAAAGGCTATAGTTTCCCAAGTGGACATTCAATGGGCTCTCTTATATTCTTTGGTTCATGTGCATATCTATGTATACATATTGTGAAATCGACTGGACATAAAATAATTGCATATGTGGTTGCTTGCCTATTTATCATTCTAATTGGTATAAGCAGAATATATTTAGGAGTTCATTATCCGACAGATGTTGTCGGCGGATATTCAATAGGAATAGCCTATTCAGCCGTTTGTATTTTAGCTTTTCGGCTATATGAATTTAAATCTAGACTGTAGCCAAACGCCTGGATTGTAGAAATAAGGTTTGTCTATAGATATTTATTAGGTCCTTAGGATTGGAATGTTGCTTTCCGTTTTTGGGGTTTGCCTTCCTCAGTAGGGCTCGCGCTAATCCCAAATGAGTCTCACCTCTTACACTAAAAGCGACGCATAAAAATTCTATTTAACTTTTTTAAAATCATTTTTTTGACAAACTGAATTGAAACGGTAATTTTTTACTAAAGAAAGCTGTTAATAAAGAGGAGAGCGTATACAAGGTATAGTAATTTTGCAATAAAGTGAATTATGGGGGATAAAAATGAATCAGCATATCATACCTGCATCATCAAATATGAAGGAATTTGAAGCTTTTCTAAAAAGTGATTATGAAATTGGCGTGTTCTTAGAAGTACATATTTCTCAATTAAAGCACATTAGCCAACTGGCAAAAAAGGCTAATAAGAAAATGATTTACCATGTGGATCTAATTCAAGGATTAAAAAGTGATGATTTTGGTACAGAGTTTATCTGTCAAGAGTTTAAGCCATATGGAGTAATATCTACAAAATCATCCGTTATTTTAAAAGCAAAACAGAAAAATGTCATTGCTATACAAAGGGTCTTCTTACTCGATAGCCATGCGATAGCGAAAAGTGTTAAATTGGTGAAAAGAACATATCCAGATTATATTGAAGTTCTTCCAGGCGTGATGCCTTGGATGATTAAGGAATTAAAAGATAGTTTGAATGTACCGATACTCGCTGGTGGTTTGATTCGCACAAAAGAAGATGTTAAAAAAGCAATTGATGCTGGGGCTACAAGTATTACGACATCGAAGCGTGAATTATGGGAAGAGAGATAATGTACACTTAATTAATAATTACTATTTTTATAGTGGAAATATCAAAAAATAATTGACAGTCTACTGGTAAGCGTTTACAATAGATTTACAAGTTAATTTAATGTGTAGGAGAAAAGGAGATGCACGCAGGTAGCCATAATTTATTTATTGGCGATATTCTGTTGTGCTCTCCTTTTTTGCGCATTTTTTAACCAATTACACTCTGTGATTTGAATCGAAAAGACAGGTTGATAAGTATTAACGAAGATGTAAAAAATGTATTTAGCATCGAATTAAAACAGAGTGAAAAAAGGATAAGGGGGATTCGAATGTCTGCGTTTATGGGAGAAGTTATTGGAACACTTATTCTGATTGTATTTGGTGGCGGGGTCGTAGCAGGTGGTAACTTAAAAAAGGCGTACTCAAATGGCGGTGGTTGGATTGTCGTTACGATTGCATGGGGATTAGCTGTAGCAATGGGCGTATTTGCTGTAGGAAGCATTAGTGGTGCACATCTAAATCCTGCAGTGACAATTGCTCTAGCAATAACTGGGGACTTTCCATGGAATCAAGTAGGGCCTTACATATTAGCGCAAATGATTGGTGCGTTTTTAGGAGCCTGTATTGTTTATTTACACTATCTCCCACATTGGGAAGCAACAAAGGATCCTGGTGCAAAATTAGCAGTGTTTTCAACTGGACCTGCGATTCCACATACTTTTTCCAATATATTAAGTGAGTTGATTGGAACGTTTATGTTAGTGCTAGGATTGTTATTCATTGGTGCAAATAGTTTTACAGAAGGTCTCAACCCAATAGCTGTAGGTTTGTTGATTGTTGTAATTGGTATGTCATTAGGAGGAACAACAGGATATGCCATTAATCCTGCCCGTGACCTTGGTCCAAGAATTGCTCATTTTGTACTGCCGATAGCAGGTAAAGGCTCATCGAATTTCGGATATGCATGGATACCTGTAGTTGGACCGATTCTCGGTGGTTCTTTAGCTGCAATTATGTATACTTATCTTTTTAAAGGTATTATCTTATCCAGTTTCTGGGTAGTGTTAGCCATAAATGCAGTTGTTTTAATGCTTGCATTTTTTATGACAAAAGGGGAAAGTAAGAGTATTAGAAAAAAAGTAGCGTGAATATTTACTAACTGGGGAGGAATGAACATGGAAAAATATATTTTATCATTAGATCAAGGTACAACAAGCTCTAGAGCGATTATTTTTAATAAAAAGGGAGAAATTGTGCATGTTGCGCAAAAAGAATTTACACAAATTTTTCCAAAGCCAGGCTGGGTGGAACATAATGCTAATGAAATCTGGGGTTCCATTCTGGCTGTAATTGCAACCGTTTTATCAGAATCAGATATTAAGCCAGAACAAATTGAAGGAATCGGGATAACAAATCAGCGTGAAATAGCGGTTGTGTGGGATAAGAAATCTGGGGTTCCTGTATACAACGCAATCGTCTGGCAATCAAGACAAACAAATGACATTTGTGAAGAATTAAAAGCACAGGGGTATAATCAATTATTCCGAGATAAAACAGGATTATTGATTGATGCGTATTTTGCAGGTACAAAAGTTAAATGGATTTTAGATCATGTAGATGGGGCAAGAGAAAAAGCAGAAAATGGTGATTTGTTATTTGGGACGATTGATACATGGCTTATTTGGAAGTTGTCTGGTGGAGAAGCACATGTAACAGATTATACAAATGCATCCCGTACATTAATGTTTAATATTTATGATTTAAAATGGGATCAGGAATTATTAGATATTTTAACAGTTCCTAAATCGATGCTTCCTGAAGTAAAGGCTTCTTCTGAAATATACGCATATACAGTTGAAGGACATTTCTTTGGTAACAGAATTCCGATTGCGGGAGTTGCTGGAGATCAGCAGGCTGCATTATTTGGGCAGGCGTGCTTTGAAGCTGGAATGGCAAAAAATACGTATGGAACAGGCTGTTTTATGCTCATGAATACAGGAGAAAAGGCAGTCAAATCAGATCATGGACTATTAACAACCATTGCATGGGGGATAGATGGAAAAGTGCATTATGCGCTAGAAGGGAGCATTTTTGTTGCTGGATCTGCCATTCAATGGTTACGAGATGGATTAAGAATGCTAAAAGATGCGAAGGATAGTGAAGCATATGCAAGCAGAGTGGATTCAACCGATGGAGTGTATTTAGTACCAGCATTTGTAGGACTTGGTACACCGTATTGGGATAGTGATGTAAGGGGTGCGATGTTCGGCGTAACGAGAGGAACAACAAAGGAACATTTTATTCGTGCAACATTAGAGTCACTTGCCTATCAAACAAGAGACGTACTTTCTGCAATGGAAGCAGATTCGAATATTCAAGTAAAAACATTACGTGCAGACGGGGGAGCAGTTCGAAACAATTTCCTCATGCAATTCCAAGGAGATATACTGAATGTTCCTGTAGAACGACCAGTTGTAAATGAAACAACTGCATTAGGTGCTGCTTATCTTGCTGGATTAGCTGTTGGATACTGGAAAGATCAAAGTGAAATTGCAGAACAATGGAGTTTGGATCGTTCCTTTGAACCAAAAATGGAAGAAGATAGAAGAGAAGAATTGTATCTTGGCTGGAAGAAAGCAGTCAAAGCAACGATGGCTTTTAAATAAGAAAACATTATAAAAATAATATAAATACTATGAATATAAAGAAAAATATGTTATAATATACACAAGTTAATAATTTTTGTCTGGAGAATTGGAGAGACCACAAGCCATTGTCATCATAATGATAATGTAGCTTTGTGGTCTCTTTTTGTTTCCTAAAAAACTACTTACGACTCAATTATCTCATTTGTTACAGCAGGAAAATATTTAACCAACATGGTTTTCACTTAAAGGGAGGTTATTACTTTGCAAAAGAAGCCAAGTAATAGAGAAAAAATAGAACAGCAATTAATGAATAAGAAATTTGATATGGTAGTTATTGGTGGAGGTATAACTGGTGCGGGGATCGCTTTAGATGCGGCAACTAGAGGAATGGAAGTAGCGCTAGTAGAAATGCAAGATTTTTCAGCTGGAACCTCAAGCAGATCAACGAAATTAGTGCATGGGGGACTAAGATATTTAAAGCAATTTGAAGTGAAAATGGTTGCAGAGGTAGGGAAAGAAAGAGAGGTTGTATATGAAAATGGACCACATGTGACCACGCCTGAGTGGATGCTTCTCCCCTTGCATCAAGGAGGGACTTTTGGGAAATTTTCAACGAATATTGGCTTAAGAGTATATGATTTTCTTGCCGGAGTAAAAAAATCAGAACGTCGAAAAATGTTATCAAAGGATGAAACATTATCTAAAGAGCCTTTAATAAAAAAAGATGGACTAAAAGGTGGCGGATACTATGTAGAATATCGGACAGATGACAGCCGTTTAACGGTTGAAGTACTTAAAAAAGCAGTAGATAATGGGGCGACTGCCATTAATTACACGAAAGTAGAAAACTTCTTATATGATAAAAATGGTATGGTGGAAGGTGTGGAAGTTAGAAATTTAATAGCTGGTACTGTGTATCCAATTTATGCGAATACCATTGTTAATGCAACAGGACCATGGGTCGATACGTTAAGAACAATTGATGGAAGCAAGAAAGGAAAAACGCTTCAGCTTACAAAAGGAGTTCATTTAGTTATTGATCAGTCTGTATTCCCGCTAAAACAAGCCATTTATTTTGACACTTCTGATGGTAGAATGGTTTTTGCTATTCCACGAGATGGTAAAACCTATGTAGGTACAACAGATACCTTTTATAGTGATGATCCTATCCATCCATCCATGTCTATAGAAGATAGGGATTATATTTTAGGAGCCATAAAATTTATGTTCCCTTCTGTGTCTGTTTCTGCAGCAGATGTAGAATCTAGTTGGGCTGGAGTGAGACCATTAATTTTGGAAGACGGAAAAGACCCATCTGAAATTTCGCGAAAGGATGAAATTTGGGAATCGGAAAGTAAATTAATTACAATCGCTGGAGGTAAACTAACTGGTTATCGAAAAATGGCAGAGACAGTTGTTAATCTAGTAGCAAGTAGATTGCAAGAAAAAACAGGCAAAACATTTAAAAACTGTATGACAAAATCATTGCCAATTTCAGGCGGTGAAGTCGGAGGGTCAAAAGGTTTTTCGACATATATCAAAGAGGTAGTAGAGAAGGGAATTAATGCAGGACTCTCTAAAGAGGATGCAGAAAAAATCGCAAAGCTATATGGCAGCAATGCGCCAATTCTATATGAGCTGGCAAAAGAATCTATCGGAAAGCATGAAGAGCTTTCGCCAGTAGTACTTTCAAGAATACGCTATGCAATGGAATATGAATTCGCTATGACACCTACAGATATTCTTTTAAGACGAACAGGAATGCTACTATTTGATATAGATAAAGTGCAAGAAATAAAGGAAGCCGTTATAGAGTATATGGCAAATTATTATAATTGGAGCGACGAAAGGAAAAACATATTAACAGCTGAATTAGAAGAAGAAATCCAAAAAGCCACTGTACCATTTGAAGGAAATTTGATTAAAAATTAACTCGTAAGTGGTTCTCTTTTTTTTAAGTCTAAAATCTTATTATAGGAATTTAATGGGAAATATGTAGTAAGAAGTAGGGCGAGTCAACACCAATAGAATCGTTGCTTGCCCTAAAGTAAACTGTATTTAGCCTGCTATACTTTTTGTTCATTTGCTTAGATTCTAAAACCATTAAATGAATGATTTTACAAAAATAGGGAAGGTTGAAGTTGACTTATATCCATTTCTAAGATATGATGTTCCTTGTATGTATTTGAGGTTTAAAAAGAATTTTGTAGAATTATGTGTAAGGTAACTAAGATATTTATAAGTAAACGGAACAGCTATATAAGAACATTCATGACAATTACACTCCAATTATCTTCAAAAACACATTTAAAATCCTTCCTATTGCGGATTAATCCTTCCATTATTTTTTTCAGAAATGTATTTTTGTGTTCTGCACAATTCACCCTAAATTCACACTGGCACGGCCTAGGAGCCGTAAGGATGAAAGAGAGGTAGGGCTTTCGTTGTTTTAGGCATTTACACCAATTAACTAGTATTCGTGTATTTCCCTTAAATATATGCATAGCTAATGTGTATTCATCATGATGGATACAGTAGTCAAAGGATCTTCTAAAACTGACTTTAAAATCAGTTTAGAAGATCCTTTTTTCATTTGCTTTAAAAAGCAGAAATGATCGGAAAATTTATTTCATTTAAAATAGAGCTATGATATGATACATAAGTACTTATCAATACATAGTGACTGACGACATAGATGGAAATAACCATATGGGAGCTGTGTATATGTATAGCCGGTCGTCTGGGCAGAAGAGCAGCAAAACGCACTTCTTTCTATAATTTACCAGGAGGTATATACATGTCGAAAAAACTGATTTTAGACGGAAATGTAGTAGCAAATGCAGTAAAGGATGACTTAAAAGGAAGAATAAGTGCTCTAAAAGAAAAAGAGGTAACTCCTTGCTTAGCAACAATATTAGTTGGAGATGATCCATCATCTGCTACATATGTTAGAATGAAAGGTAATGCATGTGCTAAACTTGGGATAGAATCTAGGAAAATCCACCTGAAAAAAGAAACAACAACAGAAGAATTGTTAGAAACGATTAACAGATTAAATAAAGATAAAGATGTCCATGGTATCTTGCTACAGCATCCTGTCCCAAGTCAAATAGATGAACGACAAGCATTTGAAGCAATTGATATCGAAAAAGATGTCGACGGTGTTACAAGTTTCGGTTATGGACAAACGGCCCTTGGTTTTGGGAAATATCCTTCTTGTACTCCAGCTGCTATTATGAAAATAATGGAACATTACGAAGTAGAAGTTAGTGGGAAACATGCGGTTGTCGTAGGTCGTAGTCCAATTTTAGGAAAGCCTGTATCTGCATTGCTCCTAAATGAAGATGCAACAGTAACAACATGCCATTCTCGTACGGTAAATGTAGAAAGCTATGTAAGACAAGCAGATATAGTTATTGCTGCAGTAGGAAAACCAAACTTTATTCAAGGAGACTGGATTAAACCAGGAGCAGTTATTTTAGACGCAGGCTATAATAAAGGCAATATTGGTGATGTGGATTATGAAGCTTGTATAGAGAAGGCTTCTGCGATTACACCTGTACCAGGAGGCGTTGGTCCTGTTACAATAAGCATGCTTTTAAAACACACGGTTGACTCAGCGGAAATAGCATCTCGTTAAAAAGAAGCTTTTCCTGTTGTATTTCCGAGAATAGTTTTGAAAACGTTATTGACAAAAAGCCAATAAGATTATATTATAAGTGTAACGCAATTAAGTTCGGTATATGTTTTATGGATAAGGTGGTCGTAGCTGCAATGTATGTAGGCGATTTTCTTCTACATCATTCCAGCTACGGCTTTTTCATGTTGAATGAGGTATCGATTCCTAAAAGTTATATTAGGTGCTTAGTGTGTAACACATTTTTGGAGGTTTTACAATGAACACAGGTAAAGTAAAATGGTTTAACGCAGAAAAAGGTTTTGGTTTCATCGAGTCTTCTGAAGGGCAAGACGTATTTGTTCACTTCTCTGCTATTCAAACAGAAGGTTTCAAAACTTTAGAAGAAGGCCAAGACGTAACTTTCGAAATCGTTGAAGGTAACCGTGGACCTCAAGCTTCTAACGTAACTAAAGCTTAATAAAAAATTAAAAAAAGGTGATGCCTTTCAAAATGCATCACCTTTTTTAATGATGTTTACAAGAACTTCTATAACAAAGATTATTTCATATAAACGCTTTGAAAAAATCATTTTAGAATGAAAGCATAATGTGATTTACTCACTGTCTTATTAAATTAACTTAGCATTTATATAAAAAATCTCCATCAACTTCATTATATTCATCCGTTAAAAAACCACATAATTTCCCACTAAAGTATGGTATAAAGGCTTTTAATTGATCCTATTTACCTTAATGTTTTGGAAAATGAAAAAAAGTGAAATAAAATGGAGAGTATATATTTATAACAAAATAAAACAATACACTCTAGGTTGGTATTTTCTAAACAATAATGTCCCTTATAATAGGGCGGTGTTTTAAGGTTTATATTAAAGAGTAATCATGCGCTAAAATTAGTGGAATCCATTCATTTAAAATGATAAAGATCATATCCTACGACATTTATGGCCCTATATTCTAAGGAATATCAATCAACGGAGTACAATTACAAGGAGGAAAAAGTATTGACAACTTTTTCAGATTTTAAATTAAGCAGCAGTTTAGAAAAAGCATTATCAAACATGGGATTCGAAGAGCCAACACCTATTCAGGCACAGGCTATTCCAATTGCATTATCTGGTAAAGATATGATTGGACAAGCTCAAACAGGTACAGGTAAAACAACAGCATTTGGTGTGCCTTTACTTGAAAAAATTGAAGTTGGCAAGGCAGTTCAAGGGTTAGTTATTGCTCCAACAAGAGAATTAGCAGTCCAAGTAGCAGAAGAATTAAATCGTATCGGTTCTGTAAAAGGAATCCGCACATTACCAATTTACGGTGGCCAAGATATAAATCGCCAAATTCGCGGATTAAAAAAGAAACCAGAAATTATTGCAGCTACACCTGGTCGATTAATTGATCATATAGAGCGTAAAACAATTCGTTTACAAGATTTAAAAATGATTGTACTAGACGAAGCAGATGAAATGTTAAATATGGGATTTATTGAAGATATCGAAAGAATCTTAAGTGAAACTCCAGATTCTCGTCAAACACTATTGTTTTCTGCGACAATGCCAAAAAGAATTCAAAGCCTTGCAGAAAGATTCATGGTAGAGCCTGAAATCGTAAGAGTGAAAGCAAAAGAAATGACAGTAACAAACATCGAACAACATTATATGGAAGTGCAAGAGCGTCAAAAATTTGATGTTCTATGTAGCTTACTTGATATTCAATCACCTGAGCTTGCAATTGTTTTTGGTCGTACAAAAAGACGTGTTGATGAAGTAGTGGAAGGATTAATCAAACGTGGTTATTCTGCAGAAGGTATTCACGGCGATATTCCACAAGGGAAACGTGACCAAGTGATCCGTCGCTTTAAGGAACAAAGCATTGATATAATGGTTGCAACAGATGTTGCAGCAAGAGGATTAGACATTAGCGGTGTATCTCATGTTTATAACTTTGATATTCCACAAGATCCAGAAAGCTATGTTCACCGTATTGGTAGAACAGGACGTGCTGGTAAAAAAGGTCTTGCTATAACGTTTGTTACTCCTAGAGAGCTTGATCATTTACGTATTATTGAAAATGTAACGAAGAAATCAATGTCTAAAAAACCAATCCCTTCCCTTACAGATGTGTTAGCTGGTAACCAACAAGCTACCATTAATAAAATTACTAAAACTGTGGAAGAAAATGAGTATTCTGAATATAAGCGTGTTGCAGAAGGTTTATTAGAAGAAACAGATTCAGTAACATTACTTGCTGCTGCATTGAAGCTACTTACAAAAGAACCAGATGCTACACCAGTTAAATTAACAGCTGTTGAGCCATTGCGTTCAAGAAAGAAAGATAATCGTTCTGGTGGCGGTGGCGGTAACCGTAGACGTCGCAATGATCGTGGCGGAGAACGTGGCGGATATGATAGAAAACGCCCAAACTCTTCAGGTGATAGCAGAAGACCTAGAAGCCGTAACAGAAGCAAATAAATCCTATTCTTTTATCTAGAATACATTATTTTTCCGACAATAGATGGACGTTTAAATTTCAGCGTTTTAAATATGGAAAATTGGGTATACTAGTTAAATGAAGGGTATTTCATAAATATCCATGTTATTTAAATCTAGGAGGCAATAAGAAATGGCAACAGGTAAAGTAAAATGGTTTAATTCTGAAAAGGGATTTGGATTTATCGAAGTGGAAGGTGGAGAGGATGTATTTGTACATTTTTCTGCTATCCAAACAGAAGGGTTCAAAACTTTAGATGAAGGTCAAGAAGTTAATTTTGATATAGAAGAAGGTAGCCGAGGACCACAGGCTGTAAATGTAACAAAACTATAATCGTAATAAAGAGTCCTTTTATGGGGCTCTTTTTATTTTTCAAGTTTTTTACTGGTTGCTTGTGAAAAGAAAAGTTCAATAAAAGTGAGTAATGGAGAGCAAGACACGCATCTGCAAGCTTTGTGATAATGTCTTAGAAGAAACACTGGGAAATCAACTGTTCGAAAGAAATGATGGGTGAAACAAACGAACGCCACTGGTCGTTTGTTTCACTTAAGGAAAGAGCTTATGTAATAAGAAAGGACAACTCTTTGCTAATTTCACTGTAATTGTATAAAATAATAAAGTAAAGAAAGAGGTGCATAATATGAAAGAATTTAAGGTGAGTTTCCATGCAGAAGATGGAGTCGATCAAATGGTTGTACAAAAACTAAGTGAGGACGATTTTAATCGTGCTACGAGTGGAGGTACTAGACAATTATTTGAATTAGATACAAATATTGGTTTTTTTATTTATTTTGATGCAGTGGATGAGGCAGGAAAAGAATCTTATTTAGTTCTTCAGTATGAAGAAGAAAATGAGGATCCATCTGCTTGCTATAGTTTTCAGCTAAAAGATTTCTATCAATTTGTAGCATTGCACTTAAATGATTTGCAATATGAAGAAGATGAGGAAGAGGATGAAGAAGAGTTTGGTCCTATCCACTATCTGGCGCATTTAATGCATCATATTGTAGAAGATGGAAAAACTGTTGAAGTTTAAGCTAAAAGAGAAAAGAACGGAAGGAGTGCATTCCTTCCGTTCTTTTCTCTTTTCTGCCTTAAATTTCTTCCTCCAAATAATGCATGTTGCAAAAGGTTTTTATTTCTTCCAGTTCATCGTCTTCTAAGCCATAATCTAAGTATTTATTTTCTAAGCTATTATAAAAATGATAATTAAGAATGCGAGAGACACCCTCATCTACTGAGAAAAGAACTTTTATTTGCAGATGGTCTTCTTCTGCTAATTCATCGTCTTCATCGAACTCAACAGTTAGGAAAAATTCGTAACGTTTTCCGATAAGAATGCCAGTTGGGTCTTTTATTTCCTCAATGGTATATTCTTTTATGTTCACTTAATAAACCTCCAATAATTCTTCGATAAAACAATTGATAATTTGGTCACCTCAAAAATAATATCATATTAAGTAGGGAATAGCTAATTGAAAGAATTTTTAATATCCAAAATCCTTTCAGAATTTGGGAAAGAAAGATAACTCGACATTTTATTAAAATAATGTTTGCATTAATGGTAGGAAGTATGGCATAATGAAAAGTTTGACTTTCATAAGTATTTATGTTATATTTAATATTAGTTTTTAGTTTAGATTTATATTTCTCACGCACTTGTTTAGGGATTATTTCTTGTGTTTTCTCTTGTTTACAAGTGTTTTTTATTTTATGGCGTTAAATTTTCTATGTGAAGTGAAGAATATAGTAATAAGAGATGTGGGTAGAAGCATGAAATAGAATGCGCAAACTACCTTTATCACATAGTTCATTTAACAAAAAATTAGCTTCCTGGAGGTGCTTCATTTGGCAATGGGATTTGGAAGAAGAAATAATGAAGAAATTGTTAAAGAAGAAGTGATGGTTTGGGATTGTACATCAGAAACTTGTAAGTGCTGGATTCGTGATAATTTTAAAAGCAGTGAGACACCAAAGTGCCCAATATGCGGAAGTGAAATGGTTAAAACAACTAGAGAACTTCAAGTAGTTAATAATAATAGCATCTATTCGAAATAAAAAGAAGAGGAATTTTCCAAAAGGATTGACCTCACAAGATTTGTTCATTCGATTGATAGTAATCGATTGAGAAATCTTGTATGGTCTAATCTTATCTGGAGAAGTCCTATTTTTTTTTGTCTATTTTTTAATGCAAAAAAAAGAAGAAATGCCAATAAAGAGACATTTCTTCTGCCATTATTTATTCTGTTACTGGTGCATGCGAACTCTTAAGCAGTAAAGTTAAGCATTAACGGGATCAAAGAAGTTCCCCATAAAACAGTAATCCACGCTGCTAAAATCATTGCAAGTGTAGAAAAGGTTGCCTCTTGTTCTCCAAATTCCATCGCTTTTGATGTGCCGACTCCATGTGCTCCCATTCCAAGCGCTAAGCCTTTTGCTATCGGGGAGTGAAGGGATAACCATTTTATTGTATACGGCCCAATGATTCCTCCTAGAACCCCTGTGATAATCACAAATATTGTTGTTAGTGTTGGCAGGCCACCAATTTCCTCTGATACGACTATTGCAATAGGTGTAGTGATGGAACGCGGCAAGATACTCATTATAAAGTCATTGTTTAAATGAATCAAAATGGATAATAAATAAGAAGAAAAAATCGCGACCAAAGTACCTGTTGTAACGCTAATCATAATAATCGTAAAATATTTCTTTAACAAATGTAAGTTTTTATAAATTGGAACGGCGAAAGCAATTGTTGCTGGTCCTAATAAATGTGTTAATGGTTGTGCTGATTCCATATAAGTCGTTGCTGGAATACGAAAGATACTAATAAACGCAATTAGCAATATGGGGGTAATTAACAACGGATGAAATAATGGGATATTCCATTTTTTATAGCAGGCTTTAGCTATCCGATAAAGAACATAGGTTATAATGGTGATTATGATAATTTTCATTTACTAAAACGTCTCTTTCTATTATAAATTTTTTCAGCAGTAAAACCTGTAGCCCCCATTACGATAAAAGTACTTATCGCGATTAGTAGTACTGTTTCAACTCCTTTAACATTTAGAATTTCGTTGTAATTTACAATGCCGACAGCTGATGGAATAAAAAATAACAACAATTCTGCAAGCAGCCAAGCAGCGCCTTTTTCGACCCATTCAATTTTCACTAATTTAAGCTTTAATGCAATAAAAAGGACAATTAATCCAATCATTGAAGCTGGAATTGGTATAGAAACGATCAATTTAATTCCCATGCCGATAAAAAGAAAAACATGGAGGAATAAAATTTGACCAGCGATTATCAATATATTCTTCAATGGGCTCACCTTCTGTTATTCATTTGATGGAATAATATCTTCCATCTCCTTGGTATATGAATATCATACGCTTCTAATCGTTATTCGTAAAATACATAGTTATTATAGTTAATATAACTAAAAGTTATTGAAAAGCGAAAGCGAGAGAGTTGAAGAATATAAGGATAATTATTCATTATCAAGGACAAAGTCGATAAATCTTCTGCTGGCAACGGATAGATAGCGATCCTTTTTCGTTATGATAACGAGCTCCCAATTTGTAACAGGCTCTAAATCAATGAACCGAACTTGATTATTATTTGCTCGATTGCATATCGATTCCGGTAGTATGGAAATTCCTAGATTTGCAGCGACAATTTCCACCATAAAGTCCCATTGGGAGCTTTTGAAAATAATATTTGGTTCAAATCCTTCTTGAATGAATTTTTTCCTCATTATTTCATATAGAGCAAATTCTTCGCTGTAGAAAATAAATTCTTCTTCTTTTAATTCCTTCATATGAACTTTATTTCTACTAGCAAACCGGTGCGATTCTGGGACAATTAATTTTAATTCTTCCTTAACAAGTGGAAACACATGGTAATCTTCATCCGCTAAAGGAAGCACAGCAACCCCCATTTCAAATTCGCCTTCTTCGACACTTTTAACTACTTTGGCAGCGCCGTATTCCTTTATATTAATTTGGATGTTAGGATATGCTTTATGAAAAGCGGCAATTATTTTCGGGAAAAATAAACTTCCGATAATTGGCGGGAGCCCAATATTAATATTTCCTCTTGTTAAATTGGTCATATCATGGAGTGTGGATGACATTTCTTCCACTTGTGCAAGGATTTTTTGTCCATATTCAAAAACGACTGATCCCGCATCTGTTAGCTCATGTGTTTTATTTGACCGATGAATTAATGTTAAGCCAATCTCTGCTTCTAGGCTTTTGATTGCTTTACTAAGTGCAGGCTGTGATATATGAAGATTCTCTGATGCCTTTGTCATATTTTTTTGCTTAACTACTTCTACAAAGTAATGTAATTGTCTTATTTCCATCTTTCTTCCTCCTTTCATTACGGAAAATGGCTGCCTCTAATCAAGGAGACAGCCTTTTTGACCATAATTCATTATGTTGTAATAAACTCCTTATAATTGCCGAATAGTGTTTATTTCGGTATTTTTTTTAGCAAGGATAAATTTCTAATCATCGAACCGACAAACATCGTGCCAGCTCCTCCAAAAAGAAGTATTAATACTGTTTGCTTGCTAATAACATCAAGTGGATACAGTACACTGCCTAAGATTGCGAAAAAACCAATTAGCGATAAAAACCAACCAAATTTAGTCATAATAAACTTCCTGTCCTTTAAATAAAATGTATTAATAATTACCTATTTTACGCAAATTAGAAGCGAAGCACAACTATTGGCTAGTAGTTTGTCGAAAATTGTGGTGTATTCGTTCAGCTCCTAACACAATACTGGTAAAAAGGGCTGAATTTAATCGGCGATTTTATCAAGCCTGAAAGGAAATTACACGAAAGACTCGGATCATTTCATTCGGTTAGAAGAAAAAATTTATTCGCATTAAGAAATGATTTATTTTACAACTTCATTTTTAAAGTGCTACTTCTTTCTAACAGCTTGTAGGAACTGATGGAATTGATGAAAATAATTAGAGACACATTTATATATAAATACGGAGTAATTTTAAGTTTAAATGGGAAATGGATGTGGTATAAGTAGATTATCAACTTAAGAAAGGTGTGAACATCATGAGCATTTTTCACCAGTTAAAAGACAAGATAATCTTTATGCATAATTGGAAGGATAATTTAACTGCACACAAAAAATATGAAAATTTATACAAAAAAAATGCGACAGAAATGATATATCTTAATATGTACCGTTTAAAATCAAAAAAACAAAATGAACAAAAATAATAGACTAGGGTGAGACGCATCCTAGTCTTTGTTATGTTTCAAAATCATTTAGCTATATTTTCTATTATGCCATGGATGTTTCTTTTAAATAATCAGAAAAAACCTTTTGTACAAGAACTTCTTCTTGAATATCGTCCGAATTATGTAAATCCTTAATACAGACTACGTAAACAGATTTTACAAATAAGTGTAATGCTTCATCATCCGTTAATTTCTGGATTTTCTTTATTAGTTGAATATCAGTAATGTAATTAACGATACGATCAAGGAATTCCTTCGGGTAATCTTTTGGCTGCTTACCAGTTTCCTCTTGAAAAATTCCTCCTTGTCCTTCAATTTCGACATGACGTATTACTTTTTCTAATTCTTGAATACTGAATATCTCCATTGATTATACACCTCTTTCCCTCTAGTATTATAACAGGCTATTAAACAGTAGTAAATTGATGATTTTACACTATTTGAAAAAGCTTGATTTAATAGTCTTTCAGTGGTGTTATATAAAAGATTAGAAGAAAGATTAGGAAGGCTTTTTTTCCTATTTTAACTCCATCGTTATTCCTAAAATAAAGGAAAGTACTACAAAAAGAAAGTCAAAATGTTACAATAGTCTTTAGTCCATACCGAACGGGAAAAGCCTATAACTACATAAATGGAGGAAGATAGGTGTTTTAAACTCTTCCATATTAGAATAGGAGAAGTATAATAAATTTCAGCGAGAGGACTAAAGGGAAAATTCATATTTAATGGAAGTTTTCTAATTACATTTACGTTTATTTCGAAAAGGAGTAGTAATGGATAATAATAAGATGTATCATATGGTGAAAAATTTTCATGAAGCATTTGGACATGAAGTGGCAAAAGAACCTACTGCTATTGATGAAAAAACAGCTGTTAATCGAGCGGTTTGGACAGGAGAAGAATTAGTTGAATTTCTATATGCTACGGCTGAAGGAAATGAACAGAAATTCCAAGTATTATATAAACAGTTTTTACAAGGATTAGATAAAGCTGCTGATAAAATACTTACCCAAAAGAAACCAGTCGATGATAAATTAGTAGCACAGATGGATGCACTAACAGATGTTGAATATTTCAATCAAGGAAGTTTTGTCATTGCTGGTGTTGAGCCATTTCCTCTCTTTCAGATAGTGCAAGAAGCGAATATGGGAAAATTATTTGAAGATGGCAAACCACGCTTCAGAGAAGGGGATGGCAAGATTATTAAGCCACCGAATTGGGAGGCAGATTTTGCACCAGAAGGCAGATTAAAAGCGGAAATAGAAAAACAAAGAAAAAATAAATAGAAATAATGGGAGGAACTGAGAGTTGGTCAATACTGTAAAAGTAATAATGGCCACCAAAGTTCTTCCCATTTTTACTACTCAAATTATTGAAATACGGAAGTAGGAATCAATATGGATGGATTGCCAGAAACGTATGGACCTACTTCATATTGCTGGAATATTAGGACTATTCCTTTGTCAGATAAAAAGAAATTCGTTTCATTTGTTACTTTAAAGTCTGCAAATTCAGTAGAATCTGAATAAAATATTTCAGGATGTTTTTTCATATATGCTAATGCATAATTTGTTACCTTTTCATATTCTCGCTCTGATGTGAGAAAGTCATCTAATGTCAATTGATTTCCTGATTTCAAATCAAAATTATATGACGAAATAACCGTGTTTCCATGTGCACCACCAGTAAATTGATAATCATTAAATATGATGCTAAGTTTATTATTACTGTTGAATTTCACCTTGTAATTGGTAATGTATTCGAATTTACAAACAGATGGTGACTCTTTGCAAATTGGATCTGTTTTCATTTTTTCCATTTCTTTCATCCATTTAAAATATCTCTTATAAGAATGTTTGATATGCTGTAAAAGAATTTTGTTTACTTGATTTTGAGCTTTGTTATTTGGTGCGCTTATTAGCGTAGGATATTTGAGATTTTCGATATTTTTATATTGTTTTGTCATAACCACATTAGGTGTTTTAATCGCAGATGCAGGTATTGGTTGAATAGTAAAAATAAGTATATGTAAGACAGATAACGTAAGAATAAATAAATTCGTTTGTTTTTTCATAAAAATCTCCATTCCTTTCAGATAGTATTACTATTTTTTTACGAAAGAGAATGGATATGTATGGTGATAATTGGAAAAAGCTAAAGGGAGTTGATTAATCGACTTCCTTTAGCTTTTTTTCAATGGATTTAAGATGGTTATTTAGGTCATTTATCATGGTCATTTGCTGCTTATGAATAGATAGGCTGCTTCTTTCCAACTTTAATCTTTCGATGGCTCTAGCCTCTTTCCGTTTAAGAAAGCGAACAACGATAAATATAAGTAAAACAGGAATGAAAATATAAAGGAATAAAGTTGGCAAAACCATAATGGCTATAGTCATATTATTTCTCCTTTTAATTTGTCTCATCTAAGATTTTTTCAATGTGGACAATTCTTTCTTTGATTTTGTTAAGAGCATTTATTTGTTCTTTTTGATTTTCAATATTTTCTTTTTCTATAATAATCTTTTCATCTGCTCGTGCTTCCGCTCTTTTCATATATCTAGCTAAATAGAATAGAAACCCAAGGATCAAGACTATAGGCAGAATAAAAATGAGTAAATTGATCATACTAAATAATTGCATTTGTTACCTCCTAAAATGTAATATGCTACTCCTTTCTTTTTTTTATCGACACGGTTTTAGCCAAGTCTGTAATGAATTTTTCTGATAAAGGAACATGAAAAGGAATCAATTCATAGTATTTCATTGCTTTTCCATCTTTCGAAATTTCATGGTGTCCCTTAACAATTTCTGCGTTTTCTAATTTTTGAAGATGTAAATATAACAATGGTCTACTAATTCCAAGCTCTCGAGCTAACAGACTTACGTATTTTCGTTCTTTTTGCAATATTGCAATAATTTTTAATCGATACGGATTAGACAATGCTTCAAGTACTAGGAGTAATTGATCACCGTTATTTATACTTTTCATATGTAATAATTTTATTACAGGTGTAAATGTTATGCAAGAACAATTTTGAACTTTTTTTGCAAAGTATATTAAAAAAGGAGGGAAATAAGAATAGAATAAAAAGCAATGGCTTATCACATAAAGTTGTTTCGTATTTTTCGCAATAAATACTACAATCTTATGGAAAAGTGTTAAATTAGGAAACTTTTATAGCTGTTAATTCGTATATACATTAAAAAATGGAGGTAGATTTTTATGGGTTTTTTAAATGGTTTAATGGGAAATGCAAGTTCAACAGATGTGAAAGAATTAGAAAAGGAATTAGATAAGATTATCGGATCAAATGAACAGATAGAGCTTGCATATAAATTAATTCGAGACTTAATTGTATTTACTGATTTACGATTAATTCTCGTTGATAAACAAGGTTTAACTGGTAAAAAAGTCGAGTATTTGTCAGTGCCTTATAAAAGCATCTCTCGGTTTAGTATCGAAACTGCTGGTCACTTTGATTTAGATGCTGAATTAAAAATTTGGATTTCTGGTGCAGAATTGCCAGCTATATCCAAACAATTCAAAAAAGATAGTAGCATATATGACGTGCAAAAAGCACTTGCAAGTTATGTGGCAAAGGCTTAAGATAATTGGAAATTAGTCCCTGACTGTTTAAAGACAGTTATGGGACATTCTCTTAAAAAAATATAGAAGGAATGTAATGTTCTTTGTGGAATATTTATTTAGTATGGTGCTTATAGGATAAAGATAGGTGGAGAAGGAAAGATTGGGTGGAATAGGGGGAATAATATGCATTCAGAAGCGAAATTTACAGGGAAGTCTACATTATATGATCGTTATCGTCCAGGTTATCCAAAACGTTTCTTTATTGAGCTTTTTACAGAGTATATTGGTGCCAAAGATAATTTCGTCATTGCTGACATCGGTGCTGGTACGGGGATTTTTACAGAATTAGTTGCTACTTTTGGAACAGATATTATAGCGATAGAGCCAAATGACGATATGAGATCTATTCTAAAAGAAAGAATGGAAAATTTCACACAGGTGACATGTGTAAACGGTTCAGCTGAAAAAACAGCGCTTGCTGATAAGAGTGTGGATTTAATTACGGTTGCTCAAGCATATCATTGGTTTGATGCAATTGCCTTTAAAAAAGAGTGCGAACGAATTCTGAAGAACAATGGTCTTGTCATGCTTATATGGAATAGTCGTGATCATACGAGTAGCTTAAATATGGAAACGGCAAAAATATCGAAAAAATATTGTCCTGATTTTCAGGGGTTTAGTGGTGGAATTAATATTGAGCGCCTGGATTTACAGCAATTTTTCACGCATGGCTATGAGCATTATGCTGTCTCCAATCCATTAAAAATGGATAAAGAACATTTTATAGGCAGAAATCTGTCTGCTTCCTATGCACCAAAAGAAGATGACTTTTTTTACGAGGAATTTGTTGGTGAACTAGAATTTCTTTTTGAAAAGTACAGTAAGGACGAAACAATCCTAGTTCCGAATGACCTGCATGTTTATGTAGGCGCTATCATTTGAGTGTTTCGAAGAATACTAGTATTTCCTTTAAGAAACTTTTATACGACTCTCACCCCTTATTTAGGAATATGGGAGCAAGATCAGATTCCGAATGTTCACTAAGCTTTTCTGAGGGGATAAAGGCCCCTATGATAATGGAAGTTTTCTTTTGTAGTTGAAGGACTTTTCGAAAGATATTGACAATTGACGAAGAAAAATCTACAATAAATCTTAATAAAAATGATGGCGTAGATAAGGAAAAGTAAATAAGGCAATTTTTTTTAGAGAGCTTCCGAGGGTGGAAAGGAAGTAAATGAACCTTATTGAAAATGACCTTTGAGCTTCGTACCGAAAACTATGTGTGAGTAGACTACGACGAGACAGGCACTCGTTACAACAGCGGCAGTATCTCTTTCAAAAAGACGTACTGATTAGAGGCAAATAGTGCAAATTATTTGTAAAGCTAGGTGGTACCACGGGTAAACTCGTCCTAATCTTTTTAGATTAGGGCGTTTTTTTTATGGTTTTTAAAATGATAGGAGGATTTTATAGGCAGTAAGAGTGTGCGTTATCGAAATTCAGATAAGCAAAACAAAATGGAGAGATGAATGAAGGAGGAATAAATGATGACAATATTTATCGGGGGAGCTTGGCCATATGCAAATGGATCCTTGCATTTAGGACATGTGGCGGCATTGTTGCCAGGAGATATTTTGGCACGATATTTTCGCCAAAAGGGAGAGAATGTACTTTACGTTTCAGGAAGTGATTGTAATGGAACGCCAATCTCGATACGAGCACAACAGGAGCAAACAACTGTTGAGAAAATTGCCGATCGCTACCACAATGAATTTTATCAATGCTTTACCCAGTTAGGATTTACTTTCGATTTTTATACAAGAACAGATGCACGGCATCATCACATATCAGTTCAAGAGATATTTCTTACTTTATTAAAGAATAATTTTTTATATAAAAAAACAGTTGAGCAGGCATATTGTCAAAAAGACAACCAGTTTTTACCTGATCGTTTAGTAGAAGGCATTTGTCCTCACTGCAAACAAAAAGCTAGAGGGGATCAATGTGATTACTGCTCTAGTATATTAGATCCATTAGAGTTAGAAGACAAACGCTGTAAAATTTGTGGTGAAACACCAGTCATTCAAAAAACAGAGCATTTCTATTTTGCTTTTAGCAAGTTTCAGCAAGAGATGGAGACATACTTAAAACATGCTGAAGAAAACCAGCTTTGGCGTGAAAATGCTCTTTCTTTGACAAAACGTTACTTAGAGGAAGGACTTCCTGACAGAGCAGTTACAAGAGATTTACCAAATGGAATTGATGTTCCATTAGAAGGCTATGATGGGAAGAAAATTTATGTTTGGATTGAAGCTGTGTCAGGCTACTTAACGGCTACTATAGAAGTATGTAAAAAGGAAGGCATGAATGTGGAAGATTATTGGAAGGAAGAGACGATTTCTTATTACGTGCATGGAAAAGATAATATTCCCTTCCACTCCGTTATTTGGCCGAGTATATTGCTTGGGCTGGGCAAAAAATCCTTACCGACACATATCATTTCTAGTGAGTATTTAACATTAGAAAAGAAGAAATTATCCACCAGCCAAAATTGGGCTGTATGGGTTCCATATATTTTACAAAAATATAATCCTGATTCCATTCGTTATTTCTTAACAATGAATGCTCCTGAAGCAAGAGACACAGACTTCTCATGGCGGGAATTCATCTATAGTCATAATAGTGAACTATTAGGAGCATACGGTAATTTTGTAAATAGAACATTAAAATTCATTCAGAAAGCGATGAATAGCAAGATTCCAGAAAAGCAGATTTCAAAAAGGATTATAGCGTTTACAGAAGAGGTGTATAAAAAGTCAGGAGAATGGGTTGAAAAGGGAAGTGGAAAAAAAGCGTTAGAAGAAATTTTTTCTTACATTCGTTATGGAAATCGTTATTTTGACAAGCAAAAACCATGGGAACAGATAAAGGGAAAGGTGGAAGATGCAGAAATTACTTTAGCTAATTGTACATATATTATTATAAATTTAGCCCAACTTCTCGAACCATTTGTTCCTTTTTCTACACAGAGAATTAGAGACATGCTTGGTATTAACAAAATAGAATGGAAGCTACAACACACACTTCCATCCGAAATATTGTATGTCACCCCTTTATTTGAAAGATTGGATTTAGGATTAATCGAAGAAGAGTTAAAAATACTACAAGATGGAGTGATAAACGGCTAGCCTTCTGACAGTTCGCTTAGCTTTTTTTCACTAGTATCTCACTTTTAAACTTCAGTAGTAGTAGGAGATATCTGTCTGTATTAATCCGATTGCTTCAACTAACCATTAGCGGAAGAGGATAGAACCCTCCGGTTAATGGTTAGTTTTTATTTCTATGGGAAGGAACCTGTTGAATAGGTAAGAAATTATTATTCATCAGAAGGTTTTAGATGAATTCCTCCGAGAGCCAATTACTTTACCGTCTTCCTTCCGCTCCCTCTGATAATACAACGACATAAGCATTTATCTTGTATGTCACCATTTGGCAGTAAGAATGACTTTTCTTAAAAGACCGAAATTGATTGTAGAAAATTGATTTTTTTCAGAGAAAATACAGGAAAATTGCGTTCATATATCGAATTGATAGGTATTAATATTATCATTTATGACCATTTCATGTAATATGAATATACTAGATTAAATACAATACTTGGACCGTAAGAAAAATCACTTGGCAATTTTTCCATTACTATGGAATAGACATAAAGTAATAAACAAAGAGCGGATTATCAGAGAGTATATGGCAAAAGGAGTTGAATAAAGCAGTTAATAAGTAAGGAGGGAGCTAAAAATGAAGTGGAGTGAGTTTGTATCCCATGGAAAGAACAGAGTCTTACCAGTCATTATAGAGGTATTGGGCAAAAAATATCCACATTATGCAAGTAAGCTTTATCCAATATGTTATACAAGCTTTAGTGATTTGGGAATTCTTTTTACACCCTGTGGTTTATTTAGAAAAAAGAAGAAACAAAGTATTCGAACGGTTCGATATAAAGAAATTATGTCAGTGGAGTTTAACGTCCAACGAGTACCAACTGTTTACTTATACCTTTTAGGATCCTCTTTGCATTTGAATATTATTCTCCACTTAAAAGACCATTCCATTTTATATTTGGAAAGTGAAGATATAAGTCTCTTTCCTGAGCTAATTCAGCTTTTAAAAAAGCAGAAAGTGGTTATTAAAGATCCTTTAAAACTCCAAAAAATTCTAAAAGAACAGGATACGATGGAAAAGTTTTATTCCTATATTGATAAGTATTTAGAACAGGATTCCTATTATAACGACAAGGAACCTAAAATAAAATAGAGAATCAACGGTTAACGAGTTATTTTGAGATCAAAATCAGTTACTGAATTTCGTTCTTTTTTCTAAGGATTCTAATAATTCTATTGCATTCTTATTGTAAATAGAAGCAGAAAAATGCATAGATGGTACACACATATGTCGACGATTAGGATTGCGATTTTGTTTTCTTTTTATTGTCATAGAAATAAGCCTCTTGATTACTTTTTATCTATAGGTTTTCCATCTTTTCAATATTCTTATACAAGCCTTTAAAACGTAAAAAAAGAGTCTCGGAAAAGAGTTAGAATTCTTGATGGAAAGAATTCTTCTCCTTTTTTGAGACTATAACTAATTAAGCACGTTTTGCTAGTAAGTTTAATGCTTTTTTATTCATGTCATGAATATCTTCAAATGTTTCTGATACTGCTACTGTCATTTTTCTCCTATTCGGATTCATTGACTTTTTCGACTGTTTATTTGGTTTGTTGAATGGAGTAGGATTTGAAGCAGCTGTCGTTTTCTTTTTGCTTGCCATATCAATTCCTCCTTAAAGAAAAGTGTTTGAATGAACAAGACACAAGCTATTAAGCAAGGAAACTAGCAAACTTTCGTTTGTTAGAAATGCTCATGCTTTATCTATATATTATTATACTACAGAATATGTAAAATGGAGCCTTAAACCATGTACCAATCGAAAATTTGTGCGAGGTTCAGTATATGGGAAGCGTCGATTCCGTCAACTTCTACGAAATGAGAGCTGATACCAATCAGCATATTGTAACTTTCCCCATAATATGCAACGATAAAAACATTTTTCGTTAATTCCTCTACTGTTGAATCAGTACCTGGACCCTTTAATGGAATACTCTTTCCTTCGAGAAGCTCTTGAATAATGCTGGTTCTACTTTCGTTATCTAGAAAGCTAATATTATAACAAATTTCTACACTATTAAAAGCTATATTCACATTTTCTTTTAATTCTTCTCCATTTGTGCTAATCGCAAATGGAAAAATGGCGATATGAAATTGAAATGTGTCGGCATAAAGATTTAAATATGTACGTAATTCTTCTCGATATTGCCTCCAATGCTGAGGAGGATTACGATCTATAAAATGTTCAGCTGTTTTGGAAATAACTTCTGTAAAGTTTTGAACTTTTTTTGCATTATACCCTAAAACTTCCTCATTTTTGCGGATTGTTTTTCGGATATAATTGCTGTGCTGAAATTCAGTGTTCCAAATCTTCAGAATATCAGGAGTTTGGAAAACGGCAATATCAAGAAAGACGGCAGCACAAACAAAAGACAATATTGTTTTCCAGTCGACTATTTGCAGCTGATTAGAAAAAAAAACCAAGCAGATAAGAAGAAAGAATAATACATAATACGACTTGCGAATTGCTTGGAGATTTTCTACATATTTATCTGTCCGCCACCAAAAGTATAATAGGGAAAGAACTACTAATAAGATAATGGCAGACAGGAAGCTATAAAAGATCGTTGTCAAAGTAACTCCTCCTTTTGACACTATATGACTATTATTATACCATGGAGCATCTATTTTAAAGAATTATAATAAGGAATGAGATCATTTTCTTTACGGGCATTTCTACCGTTTATTATGCAAAATTAACTAATAATGAAAGCTCTTTGTATTTTACAATATGTAAATTATAGACTAAAGATAACGGAGGTCATAGCAAAAAGCTTTCCGAACACAGCCTTTCGTTTTGTTAGCCATTTCCTTTTTCTAGATATAGTAGGAAATTAGTACACAGCTTTTAATTACCCTAGGATAATAAGCGGAAATTGATTATAATAGGAAAAAATGGTAATTTTTTAGATGGATAAACAGAGAAAAGGGGATTAAAATGTTTCCAACATTAGAGACTGAAAGATTAATATTAAGAGAACTAGTAAAAGAAGATGCAGCAGACTTATTTTCTTCCTTTTCTAAACCAGAAGTAATGCGCTATTATGGCCAAGAAGCTTTTTCAAACATGGATCAAGCGGTAACATTAATCCGCCACTTTTCAGATAGCTATCGAAATAATAAGGGAATTCGTTGGGGAATTCAAAGGAAAGGAAGCAAGCGCCTAATTGGCACGCTTGGTTTAAATAATTTTGTCCTCACACATAAACGAGCTGAAATCGGATATGAAATACATCCCGATTATTGGAGAAATGGATACACGTCAGAAGCGGTAGAAAGAGTTGTCTCCTATGCATTAGAAGAGCTTCATTTAAACCGCTTAGGGGCTTTGGTTTATTTAGAAAATGCTGCATCTAATAATCTTGTTAAAAAGCTCGGATTTCACCATGAGGGCATTCTCAAATCATATTTTGTACAAAATGGTCGAACTTATGATGCAAATGTATATGCAATAATAAAAGACATTTAGTAAAAGAGAGAAGGAAAAAAGTGGGTTCTTTAACAACGGTATATTTTGTAAGACATGCTCACTCGGAGTATTCCACAGATGAATTAGGCAGGCCATTATCAAAGAAAGGTCTTGCAGATGCTAAAAGAGTAGCAAAGAGAATGGAAAAAGAGTCAGTCAATATTGTTGTCTCAAGTCCTTATAAGAGAGCGATTCAGACTGTTGAGGGTATTGCTGGATATTTTCAAGTTGAGATTGAAGCCATCGAAGAATTAAAAGAACGTGTCTTAGCATCAGGAGAAGTGAGTGATTTTAATACGGCAATCGAAAAGGTGTGGACAGAGGAAACTTTTGCATGGGACGGCGGGGAATCGAATATCATTGCCCAAAAAAGAGGAGTACGAGCACTTTTTCATTTACTAAAACAATATGAAAATAAAAACATTGTTATTGGTACGCATGGAAATATCATGGTCTTAATAATGAAATACTTTTCTAAGGAATATGATTTTTATTTTTGGAGAAATTTACAGATGCCTGATATTTATAAACTAACCTTTGAAGGTCAACAGTTACAGGCTGTGCAAAGAATATGGGAAGATCATAATGGATAGACATCTCTTCTTATTTGGTGGTGGCCTCCATTTACGAGTAGATTGGTGAAGGAATTTGCAGAATTGGTTTCTACACGCAGTGGGAAAATATCTTTATTTATTTTAGAAAGAGCAAATTGGCAAATGTATATGCCCTAGATATACATTAGCACTGACAGAACGGGGGATAAAAGAATTTCACTATATAACCTTAACCAACTGTTTTGGCAGATGAGGCAAGCGAACTACTTCACAATAGTTCGGGCATCGTCATCTCATCGGCGGCGAATATACAGAGCATTATGAAGAATTAATTGTAGAGACTCCTATTTCAACGGTAATTAAGGAATAATTTTCAGCAGGAATAATAGGCATTAAGCAAAAAACTTTCATTCCATATAATCATGGGAAAATTGCTAATAGGTACATAGCTTTCAAAAAATCTTATGTTGCATATTGCAATGTAAGATTTTTTTGCGAAAAAGGGAACATTTTAAGCTGATAGCTTATCAAATAGTTAGAAAGGAGGGGAAAAGGTTGAAAATTATTGCATTGAAAAGTTTTGAAGTGGAGAAAATGAATAATTTAGTAATACTAGCAAAACAAGGAGATAAAGAAGCATTTGTGCATTTAATTCAAGAAAATAAAATAAGTTTGTATCGAGTAGCCAAGGGAATATTGCAAAATGAAGCAGACGTAGAGGATGTCATTCAAATTACAATTTTAAAAGCATATGAGAATATTAGAAAACTAAAGGTGTCAGAGTATTTCAAAACATGGATTACACGAATTCTAATTAATGAATGTACAACAGTTTTAAGAGGTCAAAAAAAAGTTGTTCCAATGGAAAATAACATTAATGACCTAGCTACTACAGAAGATACATATACAAATGTAGATTTGTATCATGCAGTTCATTCTTTAAGAGAAAAATTAAGAATTGTTACGATTCTTTTTTACTACGAAGATTTATCAACAAAAGAAATTGCTAATGTACTGGCTCTTCCAGAAGGAACCGTTCGCTCAAGGCTTTCCAAAGCAAGATTAAAGCTTCAAAAAAAGCTTAATATACAAGAGAAGGAAGGAGAATAACAATGACTGATCACTTTGATAAAAAGGTAAAAGAAATGGTAAAAGATGATTATATGATTTCTGAGCAACTAGAAAACAAAATAAATGAAACACTAGCCAATTTACCAAGTCATAAAATGCATGGTAAGAAAAAACGAATGATTATTTCAACAGCGGCGGCCGCAATTCTTGTCTTATCCATGGTAACATTTCGAATGAACCCATCATTAGCACAAAATATTGGCATTCCTACCTATTTAGAGAAATTTCTTTCATTAGGAAATGACTATGAAAAAGTGTCTCTCCAAACAAGTGAAGTACAAGAAAGTCAAGGAGTTAAATTAACGATTACTAATACCATTTTTGATGGGTATTATCTACTGGTGTCATATAAAGCAGAACAGAAAGACCCATTTAAACATAAGCCAATCTTATTTCCGCAAAATGCAAAAATTGTAGCAGGAGATAAAGAGTCTTTTGTATCGGTATCAAATGAATATGGTGATTTTGAAGATAAAAATAATACAGTTTACAATGGTGTGACGGTTTTTCCATTAAATAATGGCTCGTTTGATTTTAATCATGAAATAGATTCAGAAGAAAAGTTTATTGAAGAAAATAAACTAGATATTTTTAATTTACCTAAAACATTTCATTTACAATTCAATCTGGAAGAGCTCGGTTTAGGCTTAGAAAATGAAAGTGAAAATAATAAAATAAAAGGGAACTGGGAATTTGACTTGCCAATAGAAACGGTAAAAGCAATGGAAAACAGTAAAGTCATTGACTTAAACAAAAATATCCCGGAATTAGGAAATAATGTGCAGGTTGAAAAATTGGTTATAACACCTATTCGAATATATTTACAAGGACTTCAAGAGGAAAAGAATAGTAGTAACTTAGATTATGTGATAAAAGATGATAGTGGAGAAACAAAAACTAATTTAGGGGGATCTGTTTATGTGAATGATAATGGTCCTGATAGATTATTAAGTAATTATGAGAATAATAATCCATTAATGAAATCATTAACCATTGTACCGTTTGAATATCATAAAGAACCACAAATAACTGCAGAGAACTCTACAAAATTTAATGCTAGTGGCAAAACAAATCTACCAATTGGTAAAGGGAATTATATTACGATTACAAACGTGGAAGAAAAAGATGGTAAAACCTATCTTTCTTATCATGCAGATGTACCAGTGTATGAGTATATGCCATTTATTATTCGGGATAAAGAAGGGAAGGATTACTACCGTATTTATGAAAAAAATGTACCTTCTACTGTAAACTCTGATGCAATTGCAGTGATGGATGGCAATCTTATGGACGATGACTATACGATTTTTAGTCCAAATACGTATTATTTTGATCAAGCCTTTACCATTGATATTACAAAATAAGGATAAGTTGGAGCTATGAGAAAATTTCTTGTAGCTCCGTTTTGCTTCTAAAATTTATATCCCTTGTTGTCAGAAAAATCTGTTGTTTTTTATAAAGGAAGGGGGTTAAAATTATGAAGAGAGAGGAGCGTTTAAATGGTACAAACGACTGAACAAATATACATAAGGTTATTTGAAGAAAAAGATGCAGAAAGTCTTTGGCAATTAGAGGTAAGGAATCGAAAGTTTTTTGAAAAATATTCAATTGCAAGGAAAGAACTATTTTATACATTAGAATTCCAACGTGAGCTTATTACAACATGGAAAGAAAATGAGAAAAAGGATATTGATTATCATTTCGGGATATTTTTAAAGGAAACGGATGTTTTGATTGGAAGTGTCAATCTATATATGGTAAGAAGAGAACCTGCTCATAACGCAATTGTAGGCTATGTACTGGATAAAGAGCAAAATGGCCAAGGATATATGACAATGGCAGTGAAACAGTTAGTTGATTATGCATTTAACACCCTGAAATTACATCGTCTAGAAGCAGGAGTCATGCCACATAACATAGGATCGATTCGCGTATTAGAGAAAGCGGGGTTTCATAAAGAAGGAATAGCAAAAAGTAATGTGAAAATAAATGGACAGTGGAAAGATCATCAGATTTTGGCGATTATTAATCCAAATGATTAGAGGAAATTCAATATAGGTTACCTTTTTTTAATGGAATCGTAATATGCTTTCTATTAACCATTTGCACCTACAACTTCATTAAATTGCTCGATAGAAGTATGTAGTGGCTATAAATTAGGTTAGATATTTTATGTACAAGAAAAAAACAGGCAGAGAAATGGATAGTTTTTCTGCCTGTCGTATTCTTACGTTGTAATGGTTGCTTCTGAGGTTGGTGCAAAGTTGGTAATTTCTAATACAACAGGAGTATCAGCAATAACGGTAGAATCTGCAGGAACGGTAATAATTAATTGTCCAACACCAGTACCTCCAGGTGTATAAGCAATAAGATCATCCATTTGGAGTACTCCATTTACATACACATTTAAATAACTGTTATCAGCAGTAAGTTCTGGTAACGTTGCGCCATCGGCACCAGTATCTGTCATAAAATCATCTGCTGCAATTGTAAGTGTTCCTGCTCCAGTTACTGGCTCGGTAACGATATTAAAAAAACGATCAACAGTTGGAACCGTATCAATATCAAGCGCTGCACTCACGGCAAGCTTCATGATTTGCAAAGGCATAGTATCACCACCTTAATCCATTTATACTTTATGATATGAAAATAGAACGAAAACGACTAGACGTAATGGAATTAATCACAATATGTGCACCATCTGACATTCTATTTATAAAATAAATATTATGGCAAAAAAGGTGGGGGAAATGGAAAAAAAACAACGATTGCCTAAGCCTTATTTGATACTTCCTGACGTTCCTTCTACAGAGATTTATGTGCACATCCCTAAGAAAATGATGGTTATAGAGTATTTTGCTATCGCTGATGGAATAACGAATATTTTTACAGAGAAAGATGGTGTAAAGGAATTAGGAAATCAAAAAATTCTAGATCCATCGAAGGTATCCTATATGAATTTATTTATTAATGCTGTCTTGCAACCAAAGGAAAATTACGAAGTGAAAAAGGGAATGATTTGTCTAAAAACAGAGGATGTTCCTATTTGTGGAGCGACTGTTATTCTACAAATGTTCATTGTTTAACTATTCCGGTCTGTCTTGAAAAAAAGGATAAGGCAGGCTTTTTTCTACCGTGCTTTTTTCAATAAGCAGATTAAATTAGATGAATTATTTACTTGTAAAATTGGAAATGCAGTTTCTTTATATGGTTTCTTTCTTTATACAATTAAAATCCTTTTTAATAATTCATAACTAAATATTCTTAATGCTTCATAAGATGGTATATGGATAAAACTTTACAGAGATGTGGGGG
>NZ_JVDT01000243.1:213-31930 GCF_001076885.1 Bacillus sp. 522_BSPC | reverse complement strand
AACTTTCGCACCAAAAAAATAAGTGCAAATCGTTAGTTGTATTGCGTCTATGGTCTATTAAATATGTTGCTTGACAGTGTTTAATAAAATGAAATAACACCTCATTCTTTGGTATAGTGTAATTGTAGAGAAAACACTACCATACAGAAGAGGTGCTCCCTATATGATAGACCAAAATAGCCAAAACAATCAACTACCAAAAGAACTTAATTCGGTTTTTTCTGAGCTTGAAATGAATAAACACCTGCGCCAAGCAGGAATTAAAAAATCCTTCGGTTTCAGCTGTTCCTACTTATTTCAGCTTGTTTTCTGTTTGATTTTCCAGCACAAAAATTGGTTTTCACTTCTTGATTCAAAGAAAGCCGATCAGTTTCCAGCCAAAGATGCCGTCTATCGCTTTTTAAACCAATCAACTTTTAATTGGCGCCGTTTCTTACTACTGTTGAGCATTTTTACTATTCAAAAGGTGACTCGCCTTACGAATAAAGAGCGTCCAAAAGTACTGATTATCGATGATTCTGCGTATGACCGAAATCGTAGTAAAAAGGTAGAGCTTCTCGCTCGTTGTTTTGATCATGCTTCCCTGAAAATGCGTTTCTTTAAGGGGTTTCGTATGCTCACTTTGGGCTGGTCAGATGGCTATACATTTATGCCAATTGACTTTTCTTTAGTCAGTTCAAAAAAGTCTCAAATCAATGGTATCTCTGAAAAAATTGATAAACGTACTTGTGGATACAAGCGTCGAGAAAATGCATTACAAACTGAGCCTGAACAAGTTCCTGACATGATTAAACGTGCATTAGCCAATGGGATAGATGCAAGTTATGTCCTTATGGATTCTTGGTTTACATTGCCACCACTTGTAAAGTCTATTGTGGATCAAGGATTAGACGTAATTGGTATGGTCAAAGAAACAAAACAACGTTATAACGTAAACGGGGAGATGGTTTCTTTAAAGCAACTATACCGCCTAGCTGGACCCATTCAATCCAAGAAAGGAATTCTTCGTTCCATCCATACGATCATGGCTAATGGAACACCAATTAAAGTGGTATTCATTCAAAACAGAAATAAGAAAAGCGACTGGCTTGCCATCCTCAGCACAGACTGCACTCTTTCAGAACAGGAGATCGTCCGAATCTATGGAATGCGCTGGGATATCGAGGTATTCTTTAAGGCGGCCAAATCTCTTTTGAAACTTGAAAAAGAATTCCAAAGCCGTTCATATGACGCGCTTATTTGCCATACAACGATTGTGTTTTCTCGTTTTATCGTTCTGTCGTGGCAGAATCGCTGTAATACCGATCAACGCACAATAGGTGGTCTGTTTTACGAATTATGCGATGAAGTAAATGAACTTGATTGGGCTGTCGCATTACAGCAATTGATCGAGCTTCTTCAAGATGCACTTAAACAAACGAATAAGAAAATCAAAAAAATAATTCAAAGTCAACTTGAACAGTGGATCGCTGGCCTTCCTAATTATATCAAGGCTTATTTGCCGATATCACTCTGCGAAAGTTGAGTTAATATAGGATAAAGGGATGGGGACAGTAGAAGAGTCGATTAGTTTATAGCAAAGCAGACTTCCTATAAAATGGCCCTGTCCCTTTTTTATTTCTTCCACAGAATTCTTCTGAAATGAAAAATAATGACATAAAATAAAAAAGATTATTAGCTTTAAGTAAATAGATAAATAAAAGGATTGAAACTTTTCGGAGGGATAATTCGTATTAGAATGAAGAGATGATAATTTTGAATGCTAATGGTTGATATCCAGAATTAATTAGAGTAGACATCAACGGACTCTATTGCAAAAAAATGAAATTATTATGCAAACAGCATTTTTATCACAATTTTAATTGTAATTTCCATCATTAATCTTAAATAATATCTTAAAAATACAGCCAATCATTTCATAATTCACAGAGTATCATTAAAAACCGTTTTGTAGTTTATGGCTAAGCATTAGCAAATTATTTTTAAATGTTGAAAACAGAATAAAACAGTTTAGTTAATTTTGAGGAGGATTTAAAGTGGCTGACGAGAAAAAACGAATTTTAGAGTTAGTTGAAAGTGGAAAATTGACAGTGGATGAAGCATTAAAGCTAATGGAAAAGGTTGATGAAGTAAGTGAGAAGAAATCCTTAAATGAAGAAGAAAAGAAGATATTAGAAGATTTTCATGAAGAAGCAAAGTTCCATGAAAAAAAGAAAGAAACAAATTCAAATTATGGATTTAACTTTCAAGCAGCAAAAGATAAACTTTTTGATTTTGTTGATACAACGATAAAGAAGGTAAAAGAAGTAGACCTTGATTTGAACTTTGGTCATTTTGAAGAAGTTTCTCACATATTTCAGTACAATAATATTTCACCAAAGAAACTGGATATTGATATTCCTAATGGAGAAGTTGAGCTCATTCCATGGGATCAAGAAGAAGTTAGTATTGAGTGTAAAGCAAAGGTATATAGAGTTAATTCTTTGGAAGAAGCAAAAAAGGTGTTTTTAAAGGAAATACAAGTGATTGTAGATGATGAACAATTAGTAGTCAAAACAAATCATAAATGGATGAAGGTAAAAACTCAAGTTTATGTTCCTAAAAAGTCCTATGAATCAACCATCATTCGCTTATTTAATGGACCGATTACAACATTTGATATAAAGGCGGAAAAATTGTATGCTAAAACGGCTAATGGTAAAATAACGCTAAATGCAGGTGAAAATACAAAAGTAGAAGCAGATGCAGCGAATGGCAGTATAAAAGTTGATAAAGGAAACATCCAGAAACTTGATGCAGAAACGATTAATGGTTCGATTGCAGTGGATGGGTACTTTAATAAAGTGGATTTACAATCCTTTAATGGAAGTATTTCATGTACAAATCATGCCGAAAATTGTGAAGTTTTAGAGTTCCAAGGGACTACAGGGAGTATTGAGGTAAGCTTGCCAGAAGCATTAGCCGTTAGTGGTGTATTAAAAACGAATTTTGGCGGCTTTAATGTAGAGTTAGAGGGTATTCAAATAATTGAAGAGAAAAGTGAAGTACTTCAAAAAACGTTACAATTTAAATCAATACAATCAAGTGATCATCATACAAAAATGGAAGCAAACACAAAAACTGGATCGATAAAGGTTAAAAAAATTGAAAAAGCAGGCAATTAATTTTATAGGAAAAACCGATAATTAATTAATCGATAGTTGATATAGAGAATAAAAGAATGTGCGAATGCTAATTATATCACTTATCGTATTTTTACCACTCTTAACGGTCAGTACCATTACCTCCTATCGACTGAGAAGAATTCATGGGAGAAAGGCGGGAAATCAACTGTCCGTAAAGGTCCGATTGGTTCAACTAACCCTCAGTGGGGAAGTTTCTTTATCGGTTTTTACTATGCAGAATGAGGAGCAATAAGAATGAGATGGATAATAGGGATATTAATTAATGCTATCTTCTTTGTGGCATTAGCCGGTTTATTTCAGGATTACTTTTATTTATCAGGAATCGGTGCTGCAATTGGTGCTAGTGCCGTTTTATCTCTGCTAAATATTATTGTAAAACCAATTTTAATATTATTGACATTACCTGTGACAATATTATCGCTAGGACTATTTTTATTTGTCATTAATGCGATCACACTGTCATTAACAGACAGATTGATGGGGAGCAGTTTTGAAATATCAAGTTTTAGTATGTGCTTACTTTTTAGCATTTTCCTATCGATTTGTAATATAATTGTTCAAAATACTGTCCTTCGTGGAGAAAAAAGGTAAACGCTGCTAAGTAAAGGGGGAAAACTATTTTCCTGCTTTATTGGCAGTTTTTTTATGTTCCAAATTAATGAATGGGAAGTAGATTTAATCTGCAGATATTAGCACATTCATTATGAAAACAGCCATAATAATGGACATTATTGGCTTCATAATAGCATAACTGCTACCCATTTCCACTAACAGTATGTAAACGCTGACCTATAAGTAGTCTTGTTTTCCTAATATTTTGATTGAATTCTGGCATATATTTATCTTTTAATGCTAAAATAAAGTGAATATGGAATTCTAAATAATGACTAAAATTAAACAGTTTTGTTCTGTTTATAAAACGAACAGCAATGACCTTTAAAGGAGGAGCTTCATGGCGGCAAAAGTATTAATAAAAGATGTTATTGAAGAGTTTGATTTAGAAATTGTAAGTGGAGAAGAAGGAATTAATCGACCGATTACGGTTAGTGATATATCAAGACCTGGTTTAGAAATGGCAGGTTACTTTAACTACTATCCAGCTGAGCGTGTTCAGTTGCTAGGAAAGACAGAGCTTACATTTGCTCAACGTTTAAGTGATGAAGATCGAGCAAATCGATTAACAAAATTATGTAGTGATACAACTCCAGGTATTATCATCACTCGTAATATGGAAGTGCCACCACAGTTAATAGAGGCATCTGAAGAGCTGGCTGTACCAGTATTGCGGTCCAAGCATAAAACATCACTTTTTTCTAGTAGACTTACAAATTTCCTGGAAAGAAAACTTGCACCTACTACAGCGGTTCATGGTGTCCTCGTTGACATCTATGGCGTAGGGGTTTTAATTACGGGGAAAAGTGGTGTTGGTAAAAGTGAAACAGCACTTGAGCTTGTTAAGCGTGGTCATCGATTAGTTGCTGATGATTGTGTGGAGATTAGGCAAGAAGATGAGAATTTAATTGTTGGAAGTTCACCAGAGCTAATTGAGCATCTATTGGAAATTCGCGGATTAGGAATTATAAATGTCATGACTTTATTTGGAGCTGGTGCTGTACGCACACATAAGAAAATCTCCTTGGTTATGTCATTGGAATTATGGGAGCAGAACAAGCAATATGACCGTTTAGGGCTAGACGAAGAGAAAATGAAAATAATTGATACGGAAGTAACAAAGCTTACGATTCCAGTCCGTCCAGGTCGAAACTTAGCTGTCATTATTGAAGTAGCAGCAATGAATTTCCGATTAAAACGAATGGGTGTAAATGCAGCAGAACAGTTTACCAATAAATTGAATAATGTTATTTCTGACGAAAAAAATTAAAGAAATGTAACTAAAGGAATGAATGGTAAAGTGAAAATACACTTTTTTCTCAAGCCTTTAAAAGAAACACATGGGAAATAGGAGGAAATCTGATGGAAGATATACAACCAATCGATCCAATTGCTTTTTCATTAGGACCAATTGATGTCAGATGGTATGGACTTATTATCGGTTCTGGATTAATTCTTGCTCTTATTATTGCAATGAGAGAAGGAAATAGAAGAGGACTAGGAAAGGATGACTTTCCAGATTTAATGTTATGGGCTATTCCAATCTCTATTATATGTGCGAGAATTTATTATGTCATCTTTGAATGGAGCTATTATAAAGATCACCTTGGTGATATTCCAAAAATTTGGAATGGAGGTATCGCTATTCATGGTGCCTTAATTGGAGCTGTTGTCACTACCTATATTTTTACAAAGAAAAAGGGAATTCCTTTCTGGAAAATAATTGATATAGCAGCGCCAAGTCTTATCCTTGGACAAGCAATTGGCCGTTGGGGCAACTTTATGAATCAAGAAGCACATGGTGGGGAAGTAACACGTTCCTTCTTAGAAGGACTTCATTTGCCGACCTTTATTATTGATCAGATGTATATTAACGGAACTTACTACCATCCTACTTTTTTATATGAATCATTATGGAATATAATTGGATTCGTGATTTTACTAGCTTTACGTAAAGTTAATTTACGAAGAGGAGAAATATTCTTATCCTATGTCATTTGGTATTCGATTGGAAGATTCTTTATAGAAGGCATGAGAACAGATAGCCTAATGATTGGCGATTTACGAATGGCTCAATTAATTTCTTTAGCTTTAATTGTATTATCAGTTGTCACCATTATTTATAGAAGAAAAGCTGGATTTGCAAGTGAGCGTTATTTAGATACAAATGGTTAATGATAGAAAGGGATGTTCAGGTTGACTGGAAAAATTAATACTGCATTATTTGATTTAGATGGAACACTTATTAATACAAATGAATTAATAATTTCCTCTTATTTACATACATTAAATCATTATTACCCAGGAAAATATGGCAGAGAAGATGTAATTCCATTTATGGGTCCACCGTTATTAGAAACATTTGAATCCATTGATAAATTACGTGCACAGGAAATGATGACAATGTATCGTGCCTATAATATCGAGAATCATGATAATATTGTTACGATATTTGATGGAGTATATGAGACCATTAAAGAATTAAAGGAAAGAGGCTTTAAACTCGCGATTGTATCGACAAAGCTTTCTGATGTAGTAGAAATGGGCTTGAAATTAACAAAATTAGATGCGTTTTTTGACGTAGTAGTTGCATTGGACCATGTAAAAAAGGCAAAGCCAGATCCGGAGCCAGTTCTTCTTGCTCTCGAGAAATTGAAGGCATCACCAGCTGAAGCAATAATGGTTGGAGATAATAAACATGATATATTGTCAGGAAAAAATGCAGGTACCTTAACTGCTGGGGTTGCTTGGACATTAAAAGGAAAGGCATTCTTGCAGGAATATCATCCTGACTATATTTTTGATAATATGAAGGATATCCTTTCTATTCCAGAAGTTCAAACATCATGAGAAAGACAACAAGATATCCAGTTAGCGGACCGAATTCTTTATGGCATGTATATAAGACTGTGCCTTTTTTAAAGGTAATTAAGAATTTTATGGTTATCCAAACAGCAAGATATATGCCTTTTTTGAAAGTAAAGAACTGGATGTACCGTAAGCTTTTGAAAATGAAGGTGGGAGAACATACTTCCTTTGCTTTGATGGTAATGCTTGATATTATGTTTCCTGAAAAAATCAAGGTTGGCAAGAATAGTGTGATAGGATATAACACAACCATTCTTGCCCATGAATATTTAATTGAGGAATACAGACTAGGGAAGGTTGAAATTGGTGATGAAGTAATGATTGGTGCCAATTCAACGATTCTTCCTGGCGTGAAAATTGGAGATCATGCAATTGTTTCAGCAGGTACACTTGTCCATAAGGATGTTCCTGCAGGAAGCTTTGTTGGTGGAAATCCAATGCAAGTTATTTATACAGCAGAACAAATGGAAGAGCGCAGAAAAAACGAACCTTCTTATGTACTAGATGAATAAATAGAAGATAGCCTATCTGTCCGTTATTCCAAGATTGATAATCTTTGGAGTAACGAATAGATAGGTTTTTTAAAAAATGTCAGAATTAATAAAAAATAGAAAGATTAAGCGAATTTTCTTTTAAATGCAACTTTTCCCTTGACCTAAGATACGACGAAGAGTACACTAAAAACAACTCTTTAATTTGGTAGTATATTAGCGAACTAAAGCATTCGGAATTTTAAAACATGAGGTGTAGTGATGAGTAGCTTATTTATGTTTGAAAAGCCATTAGGCATGAGAGATACATTACCAGCCATATATGAAAGAAAATATAAAGTAAAACAATCGATGGACACAGAGATTAAGAAATGGGGATACCAATTTATTGAAACCCCAACATTGGAATATTATGAAACAGTCGGAACGGCGTCTGCCATTTTAGATCAGCAACTTTTTAAATTATTAGATCAGCAAGGACATACACTAGTCCTTCGTCCAGATATGACAGCCCCAATAGCGAGGGTAGCAGCTTCTAAACTTCTAACAGAAGAATTGCCATTGCGACTTGCCTATAATGCCTCTGTTTTTCGAGCACAGCAGCGAGAGGGTGGGAGACCAGCTGAATTTGAGCAAATCGGGGTTGAATATATCGGTGATAAAACAATTAGTGCCGATGGGGAAGGGATTTCTTTACTCGTTTCTACTCTTCAACAAGCAGGTGTGAAGGAGTATCAAGTTTCAGTAGGACATATTGGCTTTGTGCAGTCCTTCTTTCAACAAATCCTGGGAACGAAAGAAAGAGCAGAGAGTCTAACGAAATATTTGTATGAAAAAAATTATGTGGGGTATCGCCAGCATGTGGACAAGCTTTCTTTATCAAGCATTGATAAGCAGCGATTAAATGATTTCTTGCAGCTTAGAGGCGGAGAAGAAGTGATTGAGCTTGCTTATCAATTGATTGAAGGCGGTCAAGGGGCGAAAGCAATTGACGACTTAAAGCAGCTTTGGGAAATCCTTGTTGATTATGAAGTGGCAGATAGAGTGACATTTGATTTATCCCTTGTTAGTCATATGAGCTACTATACTGGGATTGTGTATGAAGTATATGCTGAGGGTGTAGGTTTTCATATCGGCAGTGGTGGCCGCTATGATTTATTATTAGAGAAATTCGGAAAAAGAACGGGAGCAACTGGTTTTGCTATTCGAGTTGACCGATTATTAGAAGCACTTGGGAAAGTGGAAAAAACAGCAACAATAGAGTGTATTTTATTTAGTAATGAGCGCAGAAAAGAAGCTTTCCAATTGGCTCAGGAGAAGAGGAAAGCAGGAATCCATGTCATTACGCAAGATATTAATGGGGTAAAAGATGTAGATGCTTGTACGAAGCAATACAGTGAAATTACGCTATTAGTTGGGAAAAAAGGAATGGAGGTTGTCAAATGAACGATATGCTAACTATCGCCATGCCAAAGGGAAGGATATTCGAAGAGGCGGCTGACTTATTAAGAGATGCAGGCTTTCGTTTACCTGCTGAATTTGATGACTCCCGGAAATTAATCATTGATGTAGAAGAAGAAAACTTCCGCTTTATCTTGGCAAAACCAATGGATGTACCAACTTATGTGGAGCATGGCGTAGCCGATTTAGGGATTGCTGGGAAAGATGTCATGCTGGAAGAAGAAAGAGATGTATATGAACTGCTAGACCTACATATTAGTGCCTGCTATTTGGCAGTGGCGGGTCTTCCAAATACAGAGCTTAATGAAATCGCGCCAAGGATTGCGACAAAGTATCCGAATGTAGCAGCTGCTTATTTTCGGGAGCAAGGGTCTCAAGTAGAAATCATTAAGCTGAATGGTTCGATTGAGCTTGCGCCTATTATTGGGTTGACGGACCGAATTGTTGATATTGTTTCAACAGGAAAAACATTGGTAGAAAATGGACTAGTAGAATACGAAAGAATAGTAGATATTACTTCAAGATTAATTGTAAATCCTGCAAGCTATCGATTGAAGGATTTACGAATTGGTGAATTAGTTGCAAGGCTTCAACAAGTCGTAAATACGAAGCTATTATCGAAATAAAGGGAAAGGGGATTTCGAGATGAGGATTGTGAAAGATATAGAGAATATTAGCTTAAAACGTTCTGTTGATGCTGGAACAGTAGAGCAGAGAAAAGCCGTTATCGACATAATGGAAAACGTAAAAAGAAATGGTGATCAAGCATTAATCGAATATACAAAAAAATGGGATGGAGCAAATCTATCAAGTCTTCTTGTAAGGGAAGAAGAGATTGCGGTTGCCTACGATAATGTTGAAAAGGATATGATTTCTATTATCAAGGAGGCAGCTGCAAACATTAAAGATTACCATCAAAAGCAGCTAAAAACTTCATGGAGTTTCACACAAGAAAATGGATCAATCCTTGGTCAAAGAATTCTGCCTTTAGATTCAGTTGGTGTATATGTGCCAGGCGGAACGGCAGCCTATCCTTCATCTGTATTAATGAATGTAATTCCAGCAATTGTTGCAGGAGTGAATCGGATTGTAATGGTATCTCCACCAAGTGAAAACGGAACACTTCCTCCTGCAGTACTAGTAGCAGCAGATATTGCAGGAGTTAAGGAAATTTATAAAGTGGGAGGAGCACAGGGGATTGCTGCTTTAGCCTATGGAACAGAATCGATTGAAAAGGTCGATAAAATTGTTGGTCCTGGGAATATCTTTGTAGCCCTTGCAAAACGAGAAGTTTTTGGAGATGTTGCCATTGATATGATTGCTGGTCCAAGTGAAATTGCGATAATAGCAGATGAAACGGCCAGAGCAAAAGAAATAGCAGCAGATTTATTATCACAGGCAGAGCATGATGAAAGAGCTTCATCTGTTCTTGTGACTACTTCTCCAAAATTAGCAGAAGAGGTTTCGAAAGAAGTAGAAATACAGTTAAGTGATTTGCCGCGAAAAGAAATAGCGAAAAAATCAATAGATCAATATGGATTTATTGTCGTTGTAAACACACTGGAAGAAGCTGTGACAATCATTAATACAATTGCCCCAGAACATTTAGAAATAATCACAGAAAATCCGTCTGATATTCTGGAAAAGATTCGCCATGCAGGTTCCATCTTTCTTGGAAGATATAGTTCAGAACCAGTCGGCGATTACTTTGCAGGAACGAACCATGTATTGCCGACAAATGGTACAGCAAGATTCTCTAATCCATTAAATGTAGATGATTTTCAAAAAAAATCTAGTGTTATCCAATACAGTGAAGCAGCATTTCGCGAAAATGCCCCAAAAATAGCTAAATTTGCACGATTAGAAGGGTTAGAAGCCCATGCAAGAGCAATAGAAGCCCGCGATAAGTAAATAATTAGTATCGATAGTTTTGACAAAGAATGACGATAGTGACCTTAGCAGCAAAGATAAAGTGGAGGTACGGTCATTCGGCTATGGGATTAGCGATAATGGGAAGACTCTAAGGGGCAAGCGAACTGCCGCCAAATAGAAAGATATCTTTCAAGGTTACTATACAAAAAGGAGGAAGGAATATGGGAAGAACCGCTGCAATCAATAGAAAAACAGGAGAAACAAACATTCAGTTATCTTTAAATATAGACGGAGAAGGAGTTTCTGAAATCGATACAGGCGTACCATTTATGAATCACATGCTAGATTTATTTACAAAACACGGTCAATTTAATTTGACGGTACAAGCAAATGGCGATATTGAAGTAGATGATCACCATACTACAGAAGATATTGGAATATGTCTTGGAATGGCGCTGAAGGATGCTCTTGGTGATAAAAAGGGCATAAAACGATATGGAAATAGCTTTGTACCAATGGATGATACGTTAGCGCAAGTAGTAATAGATTTAAGTAATAGACCGCATCTAGAATTTCGTGCTGAATTTCCAAGTGATAAAGTTGGGACGTTTGATACCGAACTTGTCCATGAATTTCTATGGAAATTTGCATTAGAAGCTAGAATGAATCTTCATGTTATTTTACATTACGGACACAATACTCATCATATGATTGAAGCGATTTTTAAAGCGATGGCTCGTGCACTAGATGAAGCTACGACAATTGACCCTAGAATCAAGGGGATTCCTTCGACGAAAGGGATGCTGTAAATGATCGGGATTATTGATTATGGAATGGGAAATTTGTTCAGTGTGAGTAAAGCACTGGAACGATTAAATGCTCCTTATTTTATTTCAGAGGACAAAGAAGCTTTGTTAAACGCAGATGCATTAATTCTTCCTGGCGTGGGTGCATTTAAAGATGCGATGGCAAAGCTAAAGGAGACTGGCTTAGCGGAGATGATTGACACATTTGTTGACAGTGGCAAGCCTTTTTTAGGAATATGTCTTGGAATGCAGCTATTGTTTGAGTCGAGTGAGGAGCATGGCTACAGTGAAGGCTTGAAATTATTGCCTGGAAAAGTAGTTCGTTTTCCTGGAATAGCAGAAGATGGTTCAGCATATAAGGTACCTCATATGGGCTGGAACAAGCTTCATTTTAAGAAAGAGTCATCAATAGCACCAAATAGGGACGATGATTTTGTTTATTTTGTGCACTCCTATTATGCAGATACAAAAGACGAAGTAATCATCGCGAGCTGTTCCTATGATAAAGAGGTACCAGCAGTAGTGGGAAGAAACAATGTATATGGCATGCAGTTTCATCCAGAGAAAAGTAGTAAATTGGGTATGCATTTATTAAGCAATTTTGCTAGTTTAATACAGGAAGGATGAACTTACATGACCTTTATCTTATATCCTGCTATTGATATGCGGGGCGGAAAATGTGTCCGTTTGCTTCAAGGGGACTATGATAAAGAAACAATCTATGGTGATTCACCGTTTGATATGGCCAAGAGCTTTGTTGAGCAGGGTGCTAAATGGATACATATGGTTGATTTAGATGGTGCAAAAGATGGCAAAAGAGTAAACGACCAATTTGTTATTGATGCAGCAAAAAAATTAGGTGTGAAAGTGCAAATTGGAGGAGGCATTAGACAAGAGGAAGATATTGTTCACTATTTAGAAAATGGGGTAACGAGAGTAATACTCGGCAGTGTTGCTGTTTCTAATCCAGAATTTGCGATGGAGATGATTCGGAAATATGGAAAGGGAATTGCCATTGGAATCGATGCGAAAAATGGACTTGTAGCGACACATGGATGGCTGTCGACCTCTGAGGTGAAAGCTGTAGAGTTGGGGAAACGATTTGCAGAAGCAGGAGCCGAGACCTTTATTTTTACGGATATTGCAACAGATGGCATGTTGAGTGGCCCAAATATAGAGGCAATTGAAGAAATGGCTTTGGCAACAAAAAAAGAAGTGATTGCATCCGGTGGAGTAAGTAGTATAGAAGATCTTAAGCGGCTGAAAGAGATACACTCTAAGGGTGTTGGCGGTGCGATTATAGGCAAGGCGTTATATGAAGGAAGGTTCACACTAGAAGAAGCTTTGGGGAAAATGTACTAGCGGAAGAAACATTTCGACAAGCTCATTGTGAGAGGGGTTTTAAAATGTTAACAAAGCGAATTATTCCATGTTTGGATGTTAAAGATGGACGGGTTGTAAAAGGAATCCAATTTGTTCAATTAAGAGATGCAGGAGATCCAGTTGAATTAGCGCGCTTTTATGATGAACAAGGAGCAGATGAATTGGTATTTCTCGATATATCTGCTTCACATGAAGGTAGAAAGACAATGGTAGAAGTAGTAATGGAAGTGGCATCCCAGCTTGCTATTCCTTTTACTGTTGGAGGAGGCATTCATTCATTAGAGGATATGAAAAAAATTCTTCGTGCGGGTGCGGATAAGGTATCATTAAATACAGCTGCAGTGCTAAATCCATCTTTGATTGAAGAAGGGGCTAATTTTTTTGGTTCTCAATGTATTGTAGTTGCGATTGATGCAAAATATGATGCAGCACTTGAATCATGGCGGGTATATACACATGGTGGTAGAAATCCAGTTGATAAAGATGTTATTACGTGGGCAAAAGAAGTGGTAGAACTTGGAGCAGGTGAAATCCTATTAACAAGCATGGATTCGGATGGAGAGAAAAATGGCTTTAATCTAGCATTAACAAAAGCAGTGAGTGAGGCTGTTTCTGTTCCTGTTATTGCTTCAGGAGGAGCTGGAAATGCTGCCCATTTTGAAGAAGCGTTTAAAGAGGGAAAAGCTGATGCTGCGCTGGCTGCTTCTATTTTTCACTATAAAGAAACATCTGTTCATGAAGTAAAGGAATATTTGAAGGAAAAGGGAGTGCTTGTCAGATGAATGTAGAGGAATTGAAATTTGATGAAAAAGGATTAATTCCTGCTATTGTACAGGATGCTACTACGAAAGAAGTGTTAACACTTGCTTATATGAATAAAGAATCCTTAGAAAAATCCTTACAAACAGGGGAGACTTGGTTTTATAGCCGTTCTAGACAAGAACTTTGGCATAAAGGGGCAACAAGTGGCAATACACAGCAAATTGTAGAGATTAAATATGATTGCGATCAAGATGCATTAGTAGTATTCACCAATCCAGCTGGTCCTGCTTGCCATAATGGAACAACAAGCTGTTTTATAGAGAGCATTTATCAAAATAAAGAAGCAGTTAAAAAAGTATCTGCAGATTATCAGATTCTGGCTAACTTAGAGAAAGTTATTGAAGAAAGAGATAGAAATCGTCCTGAAGGTACATATACAACGTATTTATTTGAAAAAGGGGTAGATAAGATTCTGAAGAAAGTCGGAGAAGAAGCAGCAGAAGTTATTATTGCTGCGAAAAATCGCGATTCAGAGGAATTGAAATGGGAAGCATCCGATCTTCTTTATCATTTATTCGTCCTATTAAGAGAGCAAAAACTTCCATTTTCTGAAATTTTAAATGTATTGGAAGCACGTCATGAAGAGAAGCAAGGTAAGTAAAGAGATAGAAAAAGAGGCCCATTCGATTAAGAAGAATGAGCCTTTTTACTTTTTGCTTGTACGTGAATGGCTTCATCGAAAAGTTATTCCGACCCCTTTTTCCTACCAACAAATTTCTGCTTTAAATTCATACACTTTTTTTCCAAAATAGGATTGACTCTTCTCCGAAATGAACTTAATATGGTATAATTGTTTAGTTAACAATAACCATTTATTTTAGCATGCTATTTATCTCTTGCTTTATAAGGGAACATATATATATTGGAGGATTTATGAATAAAAACTCAAGTAGAGTACAACCAGTGGGTAAACTTATTACATTTAATCCTACAGGCGAATTTTATTTTAACAAAGGAATTAAAGCATACCATCAAAGAGATTATTATAAATCCCTTAAATATTTGCAAAGAGCACTGGCGTTGGAGCCAGGAGAACCAATGATTGCGTGTCAGCTTGCAGTCGTTTATGCAGATGTTGGAGAATATCAAAAATCAAATGAACTTCTCCATGATATTATTGAAGAATTAGATGAGGGTATGGTTGAGTGTTATTATTTCCTAGCGAATAATTATGCCCATTTAGGATTTTTTAAAGATGCATATTATCATGCAAAACTCTATTTAAGTCTGGATAAAGATGGGGAGTTTGTAGAGGATACGGAAGACCTAATGGAGGTTCTTTCTTTGGAATCCGATGAGCTTGAGGAAGAAGAAGCCTACGAGGAAGAAGATCTTATTACAAGACAGGAGCAGGCAAGAGCATTGCTTGAGTCTGGTAACTTTGCAAAGGCTGTAGAAGTGCTGACGAAAGTGATTCAAGATTATCCAGAGTATTGGTCGGCCTATAATAATTTAGCTTTAGCTCATTTTTATCTTGGTCAATCGGAAAAGGCTAGCGAAATTTTAGAGCATGTATTGACTCAGAATATAGGAAACTTACATGCTTTATGTAATAAGCTAGTATTTGCCTATTATCAAAATAACGATGCTCATGTTGCGGAAATGGCAGCTATTTTAAGAAAAATCAACCCTATTTCTATTGATCATCAATTCAAACTAGGCACTACTTTCGCACTTATTGGCGAGTATGACACGGCGTATTTTTGGTTGAAGAAGATTTATAAACAAGGATTCCAAGGAGACAGTTCTTTTTACTATTGGTTATCGTATTCCGCGTATAACACAGGAAATAAGCAAACGGCAAAAAAAGCATGGAAAAAAGTATTGGAGCAGCAGCCAGAAAAAGAAGGACAAGAACCATGGAATAATTTGGATTATAAGGTTAGTGGATTTGAGGAGCATCTTAGCTCTATTCTGAAAAGATTTGACAGCAATCATGTAGAGGAACGATTGTTTGCGACATTCTTAACTTCTGTATCTAGTCAAAAGGAAAAAATTCTTTCTTCATCTGCTATGCAGTTAAAGAATTGTTCAACGAAATTAGAACAAGATTATTTAGCCTTTGTGAAGACTGGTACTGAAATAGAGGATCCGTTCCTATATGTTGCACATCATACAGCAGAGCAAATTTATACGAACTATCATCCAATTGGAACAGAAGAAACTAGCTTATATCTACTATGGTTTTCAGCAATCATGGAAATGCAAACAGCCGGTACTTTATATAAAAATTGCATTGCCAGTGCAGCAGCTATCGATTATTTATGGAATCAAACTCGTGAGACAAAAAAGACCCAGCAAGAAATTGCCGATCAGTATGGACTCTCTACTTCAACATTACAGAAATATATAAAGTCAATGAAGGATTATATGCAACCTATCTATAGTTAATATCTATCATTTAGGATGTTTTATGCGTTTAATGAAAAATAATTCCTTATAGAAGCAGTTTAATTCGGATAGAATTTAGCTGCTTCTTTTTTTAGGTTGCTTTAGGGATGTATTTTAATAGCAGTTGAAATGGATTAAATGATTAAATAGATGATAAAAAGAGTTATAATTAATCTAATAATATGGTGAATGATATTTATTTTTCTATAAAGGTAAAAGCCATTTGCGATGGCAAGAATGCTAATGAAGACGATCATGTTTACCAAGTTTTAACTAATCAATTAGACGAACTTTTGAAGGAAGAAGAAGAATTACGGGAGCGGAGACTAATTTTAGCAAATGAGGTCAAGAAACTAAAGGATTTGATATAAATCTTTTAGAAATTACATAATAAAGAGTGGAAAAAATAGGGGGACTACATAAATTCCAATAAATTCTATCCTAGATTACTGCCTATCCGTAAATGATTATTCAGCTATTTTTGAAAATTTTTCGAGTTTGAGCAGATTTTTGGACGGATAGGGGATTGGTTTTATAGGATAGTAATAGATAATCATACTTATAATAAGAAATAGAAATTAATTTAAAGATTGATTCTTTTATCTAAGCGTTTATTTAGTATAATAAATGCGTTAGTTAATGGGAAAAGGAGTTTTTGAAAATGACAGAAGAAAAAATTTATGATGTTGTTATTATTGGGGCAGGACCAGCTGGAATGACAGCTGCTGTTTATACTTCTCGTGCCAATCTTTCTACATTAATGATAGAAAGAGGAATACCTGGTGGACAGATGGCGAATACAGAAGAAGTGGAAAACTTTCCTGGATTTGAAAGTATCTTAGGCCCAGACCTATCCAATAAAATGTTTAATCATGCAAAGAAATTCGGTGCTGAATATGCTTATGGTGATATTAAAGAAATAGTGGATGGAAAAGAATACAAAACAGTGAAAGCTGGTTCAAAAGAATTTAAAGCAAGATCTATTATTATTTCTACAGGTGCAGAATATAAAAAGGTTGGCGTACCAGGTGAAAAAGAATTAGGAGGTCGCGGTGTCTCTTACTGTGCTGTATGTGATGGTGCGTTCTTTAAGAATAAGCGTCTATTTGTTATCGGCGGAGGAGATTCAGCAGTTGAAGAAGGTGTATACTTGACTCGTTTTGCATCACAGGTGACGATTGTACACAGACGCGATGAATTAAGAGCACAGAAAATTCTTCAAAAAAGAGCGTTTGATAATGAAAAGGTTGACTTTATTTGGAATCATACGATTAAAGCAATTAATGAAAAGGATGGGAAAGTGGGCAGTGTGACACTTGTTTCCACTTTAGATCAAACAGAGCAAGAGCTAGAGGCTGACGGCGTGTTTATTTACATTGGCATGGTTCCATTATCTAAACCATTTGAAAGCTTAGGAATTACCAATGAAAATGGTTATATTGAAACAGACGATCAAATGGAAACGAAAGTACCAGGTATATTTGCGGCTGGTGACATTCGTGAAAAGACACTTCGCCAAATTGTTACTGCAACTGGTGACGGAAGTATCGCTGCCCAAAGCGCTCAGCATTATGTGGAAGAGTTAGCAGAATCATTAAAACAACAAGCATAACCACTTCTTAAAAGTGTCATTCCGTTTTAATTGGAATGTAACAGTAGTGAAACATATTTGGGGTATCATATAAGTAGAAATTGACCCCCTTTTAAGATATATTTTTTAGCATAGGCTTATACAGCCTATGCCTTTTTTTGCTTGGGCAGATTTTTGGTTTGGCTGATAAATGGTAACTTTCGCGAATAACTTCGAGGTTTTCGCGAATACTTCACTTTTTTTCACGAATAACTCAATAATTTTAGTGCATATCACGTTAAATGATACAAATACTTCTTTTCATTCAAAAAAATCTTTCGAAGGGTAATAAATTCTCCCTCGATTTTCACCTGTATAAGGTAATTTCATTGAAACAAGAAGCCGATTAGCGGTATCTTTGGATGTAATATGGACAAATTCAAGAAATTCCTTACTGGTAATAGAAGGTTTGATTAAGAGGAAATAATCCTCTACTGCTTTTATATGAGCCAGTTTATCAAATGTGGAACATGATGGACAAAACCAGTTACGCATTTTTCTTATCATCGCAAATGCTTTACAGTGAGGGCATTGAACACCTGTTATAATGTCTTTTTTGTTTATTCGGTATTTTTCCAATATATTAGTGTTTTCCGAGGTATGATGCTTGCGAAGAAATTTGGAGATTTTGAGTAGGCTTTTTTCATCTATAACATTTACTTTATATTTTCTTTGTAACTAATCCCATTTATCAAGAAAACTATGGCTGTGAAGAACATGATTTTTTATGGAGGGATTTCCTTTTATGATTGTAGAGGGTTTAGAAATAATAACGAGGGGTTCAATGGGGGGAATGGTAAAGTGGTGTTTTTGTAAGAAATGCTCTAATTGTCGCTTTAATCTATTTACTTGGGAGATAGGATCTAAGTATCCCCCTTCTTGATTATTTCTAATTCGAGTAAACTGGTTTAAGGTTGTATCAAAAATTAATGTGCCTAAGTAGTTTTTACAGTCAATAATGACAAAAAAGAAACGAGTCAGCAGGAGATAGTCTATTTGAAAATAAGATTTACCATTATATAAACGAAGATTATGAATAATAAAGCATTCTTTATCTGGTATAAAATCAAGGTAGTAGGTTAGTTCCTTTTCACCTTTATAGCCTCGTAAATGAATATAGACATCTTTTTTGATGGTCCAATCTTTACCTCCGCGTTGTAAGAGAGCTTCCATTTTTCTTAATTTCAAACTCTTTTTTATAAAATTAATATACAAGAACAATACACATCCTTTTCAAAAGATTATATCATTCATTCTCCGTAATGAATGAAGAATCCTTCCTAATTGGAAAAGGCAATTTATTGTGAGGGCATGACAATAATAGTATAATAAAAGGAATGGATAAAAGAAGTGCCTACATACAGAGAAAATCGGGGTGAATAATTTGCAACGTGTGACGAATTGTTTGTTACTTAAAGATAATAAAGTATTGTTATTACAGAAGCCAAGACGTGGTTGGTGGGTAGCGCCAGGTGGCAAAATGGAGCCAGGAGAATCTGTACGAGATTCCTGTATTCGTGAGTATAGAGAAGAAACAGGTATTTATTTAAGAAATCCGAACATAAAAGGGATTTTTACCTTTATTATTAAGGATGGAGATAAGATTGTGTCGGAGTGGATGATGTTCACCTTTTTCTCTACGAACGCTGATGGTGTCAATGTAGATGAATCAGCTGAAGGGAAAATCGTCTGGCATGATTTAGATAATGTGAAAAACTTGCCAATGGCTGAAGGCGATTATCATATATTAGACTACATGATCCATGGGAATGGAATTATCTATGGGACATTTACTTATACACCTGATTTTGAATTAATTAGTTACCGATTAGATCCAAGCTAAAGATTTATAGGGGGAATAAAAATGAGTGCAAGTGAGCCACAAATCGTAATCATCACAGGAATGTCAGGAGCAGGAAAGACAGTTGTTATCCAAAGCTTTGAGGATTTAGGATTTTTTTGTGTAGATAACCTACCTCCAACTCTTTTGCCAAAGTTTCTTGAACTTATGAAAGAGTCTGAGAATAAGATGAATAAGGTTGCTCTTGGGATGGATTTAAGAGGCAGAGAATTTTTTGATGATTTATTCACTGCCCTAGACGATTTAGCAAATTCCTGGGTTGTACCTAAGATCCTTTTTCTAGATGCTGATGACAGCGCGCTAGTTAGAAGGTATAAGGAGACAAGAAGAGTTCATCCCCTTGCACCGTCTGGACTTCCTTTAGAAGGAATTAAAATGGAAAGAGAAATGTTAGAAGAGTTAAAAGGAAGAGCTCAAATTATTTATAATACATCACAAAGCTCTCCCAGAGAACTACGTGAAAAGATTTTAAAAGAGTTCTCTGTTAATAAACAATCCATCTTTACTGTAAATGTGATGAGTTTTGGATTTAAGCATGGACTTCCTATTGATGCAGATTTAGTATTTGATGTGCGTTTTTTACCAAACCCTCATTACGTGGAGCATATGAGACCGAAAACTGGTTTAGATGTAGAAGTATCTAGTTATGTGTTGAAATGGACAGAGACAGGTCAGTTTCTAGAAAAAGTAATTGATTTGTTAACGTTCATGCTGCCCCAATATAAGAGAGAAGGAAAGTCGCAGCTAGTTATTGCGATTGGCTGCACTGGGGGTCAGCACCGCTCTGTTGCGTTAGCAGAATATATTGGACATCATTTTGAAAAAGAATATAATATTGCTATTGCTCACCGTGATATGGAGAGGAGAAAGGACCAGCAGGCATGAGTGAAAAGGAACAGCCAAGAATAGTAATCATCGGGGGAGGAACAGGCCTTTCTGTACTTTTACGAGGATTGAAAAAATATCCAGTGGATATAACAGCAATCGTAACGGTAGCTGATGACGGAGGAAGCTCTGGAAGATTAAGAGAGGATCTTGATATCCCTGCTCCAGGAGATATTCGCAATGTATTAGCAGCACTATCAGATGTGGAGCCATTAGTGGAGGAAATGTTTCAGCATCGATTCACTAATAGTAAAGATTTAGATGGGCATTCATTAGGTAATTTAATTTTAGCTGCAATGACTTCCATTACTGGTAATTTTACCTATGCGATTCAAGAAATGAGCAAAGTACTTAATGTTCGTGGTAAAGTATTACCTGCAACAAGTCATAGTGTTATCTTAAATGCATTAATGGAAGATGGGACGGTTGTTGTTGGAGAATCGAGTATTCCGGAAGCTGGGAAAAAAATAAAGAGAGTATTTCTAACTCCAGAGGATTCTGCTCCGCTTCCTGAAACCATTCATGCTATCCAGCAAGCAGATCTAATTGTAATTGGCCCTGGAAGCTTATATACGAGTATCTTGCCGAATTTGGTTGTCAAAGAAATTAAGGAAGCCGTTCTAGAAGCGAAAGCGAAAAGAGTATATATATGCAATATAATGACACAAGCTGGAGAAACGTTAGATTATACGGCAAGTGATCATGTGAAGGCATTATATGAACATGTTGAACAACCATTTATCGACACGATTATCGTGAACAAAACGAATATCCCAGCAAGTGTACAACAAAGATATGATGAAGAAAAAGCAAAGCCTGTGGTTTTTGATATAAAACGGCTAGAACGGATGGAGCTAGATGTGATAGCTGGCGATATCATCAAGCTTGATCAAGGTGTTATTCGCCATAATACTGTTGAAATGGCGAAAATTCTTTATTCGATAATTGAATAATGGATTAAATTGCATCTGCTTTTTTCTAAAAAGGGGGGAAGGACATGTCTTTTGCGTCAGAAACAAAAAAAGAATTGACAACAATTGAAGCCAAAAATTGCTGTGGAAAAGCAGAATTATCAGCACTGATACAAATGAACGGGACTCTTTCCTTTTCCAACCAGAGGCTAGTTGTAAATATACAAACAGAGAATGCGGCTATAGCTAGAAGAATCTATACCTTGATAAAACGGTATTTCGATATACCAGTTGAATTACTAGTTCGTAAAAAAATGCGCTTAAAAAAGAACAATGTATATATTGTGCGGATTTCTAATCATGGGAAGGAAGTGCTGGAGGAATTAAGTATTCTGAAAGAAGGCTTTGTGTTTACGCATGAAATCTCCCCAGAGCTAATTAAGAAGAAATGCTGTAAACGGTCTTATTTAAGAGGGGCCTTTTTAGCAGGCGGCTCTGTAAATAACCCAGAAACATCTTCCTATCATCTTGAAATAGCATCCTTATATAAAGAGCATATCATTGCCCTTAGTGATTTAATGAATACTTTTGGGTTAAAAAGTAAGACTCTAGAAAGAAAAAAAGGGTTTATTGCTTATTTAAAAGAAGCGGAAAAAATTACGGAGTTCCTTAATATTATTGGTGCACATGGAGCACTTCTTCGCTTTGAAGACATACGAATTGTTAGAGACATGCGAAATTCTGTTAATCGATTGGTCAATTGTGAAACAGCCAATTTAAATAAAACAATTGGGGCTGCATTAAGACAAGTTGAGAATATCCGTTTTATCGATAAAACGGTTGGTTTGCAAATTCTTCCAGATAAGCTAAGAGAAATTGCAGAGTTGCGAGTTGCGTATCAAGATGTAACCCTAAAAGAATTAGGGGAAATGGTATCTTCTGGAAATATAAGTAAATCTGGAATCAATCATCGTTTAAGAAAAATTGATGAAATTGCAGATGCACTACGTCGTGGAGAAGCAGTTAAATAAAAGAAATGGATAATATATAAAGACAGGGATATATATTATCCATTTTTTTGTGTGTGAAAATATTATCAGAAAAGTTTCTTTAAACTGAATTTTATTCCCCTTGGATAGAGCAAAAAACTTATTTTCCTTGTATAATAGATATATTACTACTTTGTTAAAGGGGAGGAAGTTCGATGGTGGAACAAGAAATAACAGTTGGCCTAAAAGCGGGACTTCAAGCGAGACCTGCTGCTTTATTTGTACAGGAGGCAAGTAATTATTTATCAGAAGTATTTATTGAAAAGGATGGAAGAAAGGTAAATGCAAAAAGCATTATGGGGATAATGGGCCTAGCGATAAATTCTGGAGCGACAATTAAACTTATTGTTGATGGTAGCGACGAGGTGGAAGCGCTTCAGAAATTAAAAGATTTGCTTAAGTGATTATTTGATAAATAAAAACTCTCCTTATATATAAAAAGGCTGTTCCCTACCTAGGAACAGCCTTTTTATTAAGTTTATTTGGTTAGTGTGTGAATTAGTTATTTTTTTTGTCTTCTAGAGAATTACGGCTGATAACATGGTCAACTAAACCATATTCTTTTGCTCTATCAGCAGTCATAAAGTTGTCGCGTTCTGTATCTCTTGCGATAATATCAATAGGTTGACCAGTACGCTCAGATAAAATACCGTTTAATTTATCGCGTAAGAATAAAATACGTTTAGCAGCAATTTCAATTTCCGTTGCTTGACCTTGAGCTCCACCAAGTGGTTGGTGAATCATTACTTCACTGTTTGGAAGAGCATAACGCTTCCCTTTTGCACCAGCAGCAAGTAAGAAGGCACCCATAGATGCAGCCATACCAATACAGATTGTTTGAACATCTGGCTTAATATATTGCATTGTGTCATAAATGGCCATCCCAGCAGTGATGCTTCCGCCTGGGCTATTAATATAGATCGATACATCTTTTTCAGGATTTTCTGTTTCTAAGAATAAAAGCTGTGATACGATAGAGTTAGCTACATTATCATCAATAGCACTACCAAGCATAATAATACGGTCTTTTAATAAACGGGAGTAAATATCGTAAGCGCGTTCTCCTCTGTTTGTTTGCTCAATAACTGTAGGAATTAAATTCATTTAAAATCCTCCTTTATAATGTCTGTTCAAAAACGATAAGTATTTGTTTCTTCAGTAAGATGAAAAACATCTAAACTGTATGTAATCCTAATGATACACGGATGGTCAATTAAGGTCAAACGTAAAAGCCTAAATACCTAAAAATATCATTCGACATCTTTTTTTATAGCAGTTTTTCTAAAGTTGTTGCTACGTATATTTTTAAATTTTAAGTTCTATTATAACAGAATGTTAACGATACTATGATTGGCAAATTAACAGTATAATTCCGAATAAGCGGGGAATCACGTAATAACAGAGCCTAATTTTAAAAGTACAATAGCGTTTCATTGGGAAGTCGATACTTGAAGGTATAAGGAGATCCATCCTTTTATTTCCTCTACAATCCTTTCTACATGATACCCATTGCTCCTATTTTTAAACATCATCTATTGCATAAAATAGTAACTTCGCTTATAATATGAAGGCGTTACTTCAATGGGGCGCAAGTTATACACGATGCCCTTGTGGTGCAACGGATAGCACGTAAGATTCCGGTTCTTAAAATGGGGGTTCGATTCCCTCCGAGGGCGCTAATAAAATAATAAAAAGGTTTTTCTGAAGTTTCTAACAATCGTCGATTCTTTAGAAAAACCTTTTTATTTTGCTTCTATTTTTAGTACCTAAAAATAAATCAGATTGCTGATTCAGCTTTTAGGCTGTTTTTCCTTTGTGAGAAGCTTTGTGTTTATATTACTACCTTATTATATTTCTATAAAGACTACTGTTTAAAGAAAGGTTTTCATGTAAAGTATTCAAATATCAAAATTCCTCTTTTTAGTTATTAATACTTGCTTAATATTTTCATTCAAACACCATTTTCCTTTTTCAAAAAAACAATTAAAAATTAAGGGAATAATGATTCATTTTTTCCAAATAGTAAGAAAAGAAAGAACGACACTTTTTCGTCAAATTTTACAAAAAATAGACACATATCAGTTGAATTCATACTATACTGGTGTTAGAATTGTTCTTGTAGCAGGGAAGTTATTTTTTTTGTAGTACCCGGGACGAAAAATGTCTATGTGGGACTTCTTGCGACCACTGTAAGTGAAGGAGCGCATCAAGCATGGTTTCATTTATTGAGATTCAAAAAAGATTATTACCTGATTTACTTACAGTTATGCAAAAAAGGTACTATATTCTGCAATACATTAAGAATATGCAGCCTGTCGGAAGAAGAAGTCTGGCAGTGAGCCTAGGACTGACCGAAAGAGTCTTGAGAAGTGAAGTCGAGTTTTTAAAAGATCAGCAGCTTATACATATTTCAAACATCGGCATGACAGTCACTTTAAAAGGGGAAGAAGTATTGGAAAGTCTTTCTAGTGTAATGAGAGAAGTAACGGGTATTAACGAAATGGAGCAGCTACTGCAACGAAAACTTGGCATCAGTAAGGTAATTATCGTTGCGGGAGACAGTGATCATTCTCCATGGGTAAAAAAAGAATTAGGACTTGCGACAGCAAATTGTATGAAATCTCTCCTAAAGGGAAATAATATCATCGCAGTTACTGGTGGGACTACTATGTCTTCTGTTGCTGATGCGCTAACACCAAGTGTTGCAGATGGCGAATTATTATTTGTTCCTGCTCGTGGTGGAATAGGAGAAGATGTCAAAAATCAGGCAAATACAATTTGTTCCATGATGGCAGACCATACTGCTTCAAAACATCGAGTTTTATACGCTCCAGATGAGGTCAGTGAAGAGATGTACAAAAGCATTTCTAACGACCCTCGTATAAGTGAAGTATTAAAACTTATACGTTCAGCAAACCTTTTAGTTCATGGTATAGGCGAGGCGCTTACGATGGCGAATCGTAGAAATACAACTAAAAGCGATCTAGAAAAGATTAAGAATGCGGAAGCCGTTGGTGAGGCATTTGGGTATTACTTCAATGAAGAGGGAGAGGTTGTCCATAAGGTCCAAACAATTGGCCTTAGACTAGAAGATTTATCTTCCGTACCTAATATTATCGCTGTAGCTGGTGGAGCATCTAAATCAAAGGCTATACGTGCTTATTTAAAAGAAGCACCAACTTCAACTATTTTAATAACAGATGAAGGAGCCGCAAAAAAATTGATATAATGGGAAATCCCTTTATATATTTAATACTCTTAAAATTAGAGGAGGAAATTTATAATGACAGTAAAAGTAGGTATTAACGGTTTTGGACGTATCGGACGTTTAGCATTCAGAAAAATCATGGAAAACCCAGAATTAGAAGTCGTTGCAATCAATGATTTAACTGACACTAAAATGCTAGCACATCTTTTAAAATATGATTCATCTCAAGGAACTTTCCAAGGTGAAATCGAAGTACATGAAGGATACTTCTTAGTAAACGGTCAAAAAGTTGTTACAACTGCTGAAAGAAATCCAGCTGACCTTAAATGGGGAGAACTTGGTGTAGATACAGTTATCGAATCTACTGGTTTCTTCACAACTAAAGAAAAAGCAGAAGCTCACATTCAAGCAGGTGCTAAAAATGTAGTTATTTCTGCTCCAGCAACTGGCGAAATGAAAACAGTTGTTTACAATGTAAACCATGACGTTCTTGATGGAACTGAAACAGTTATCTCTGGTGCTTCTTGTACTACTAACTGTCTTGCTCCTATGGCACAAGTTCTTCAAAATAAATATGGTATCGTATCTGGTTTAATGACTACAATTCACGCTTACACTGGCGACCAAAACACTTTAGATGCTCCACATCCAAAAGGTGACTTCCGTCGTGCGCGTGCAGCTGCTGAAAACATTATTCCTAACTCAACTGGTGCTGCTAAAGCAATCGGTTTAGTATTACCTGAACTTCAAGGTAAATTAGACGGTGCTGCTCAACGTGTTCCAGTTAAAACTGGTTCATTAACAGAGCTTGTAACTGTTCTTGACCAAAAAGTTACTGTTGAAGAAATCAACGCTGCAATGAAAGAAGCTGCTAACGAATCATTCGGTTACACAGAAGAAGAGCTTGTATCTTCTGACATTATCGGAATTAGCTATGGTTCATTATTCGATGCAACTCAAACAAAAGTAATCACTGTTGGTGATCAACAACTTGTTAAAACTGTTGCTTGGTATGATAACGAAATGTCTTACACTAACCAATTAGTAAGAACTGTTAAGCACTTTGCACAACTTGCAACAAAATAATTTCCCTTTTCAATGGAAATATGTGCGAGTTAATAAGCACCCCCTTTAATCAAACAGCGGAAACAACTTTTGTTTCCGCTATTTTAAAAATATGCAGTGGAGGGTACCTATAATGAATAAGAAAACAATTCGTGATATCGATTTAAAAGGGAAAAAAGCTTTTGTTCGCGTTGACTTTAACGTACCAATGAAAGATCAACAAATCACTGATGAAACAAGAATTCAAGCTGCACTTCCAACTATTAACGCTTTAGTAGAAAGTGGAGCAATTGTTATTCTTGCAAGCCACTTAGGACGTCCAAAAGGTGAAGTTGTAGAAGAGTTACGTTTAACTCCTGTTGCAAAACGTCTTTCTGAAATACTAGGTAAAGAAGTTGTAAAAGCTGATGAATCATACGGTGAAGCTGTTAAAGCACAAATCAGCAAGCTTTCAGAAGGAGATGTAATCCTTCTTGAAAACGTACGTTTCAATGCTGGAGAAGAAAAAAATGATGCAGAGTTAGCAAAACAATATGCAGAGCTTGCAGATGTATTTGTAAATGATGCATTTGGTGCTGCACACCGTGCCCATGCTTCAACAGAAGGAATTGCTCATCATATTCCAGCTGTATCTGGATTATTAATGCAAAAAGAACTAGATGTTCTTGGTAAAGCTTTATCCAATCCTGATCGCCCATTCACTGCTATTATTGGTGGAGCAAAAGTTAAGGATAAAATTGGAGTAATTGAAAACCTTCTAGAAAAAGTTGATAACTTAATCATAGGCGGAGGCTTAGCTTATACTTTCGTTAAAGCACTTGGTCATGAAGTTGGTCAATCATTATTAGAAGAAGACAAAATCGATCTTGCTAAATCATATATGGAAAAAGCAAAAGAAAAGGGCGTTAAGTTTTATATGCCTGTTGATGTTACAGTTGCAGATGATTTCTCTAACGATGCTAACATCAAAACAGTTTCTATTGAAGAAATTCCATCTGATTGGGAAGCATTAGATATCGGACCTAAAACACGTGAAATCTATGCAGATGTTATTAAAAGTTCTAAATTAGTAATTTGGAACGGGCCGATGGGTGTTTTCGAATTAGATGCATTCGCTACAGGTACAAAAGCAGTAGCTGAAGCACTTGCTGAATCTCAAGATACATATTCCGTAATCGGTGGTGGAGATTCTGCAGCAGCAGTTGAAAAATTTGATTTAGCGGATAAAATGAGTCACATTTCTACTGGTGGCGGTGCTTCATTAGAATTCATGGAAGGTAAAGAACTTCCAGGTGTAGTGGCATTAAACGACAAATAATATCTTTATAGATATGCATGAAAGGATGTATAACCATGCGCAAACCAATTATTGCAGGTAACTGGAAAATGAACAAAACGCTTCCTGAAGCGGTTGAGTTTGTTCAAGAAGTAAAAGCTTCTGTTCCATCAAGTGAAAAAGTGGATACAGTTGTTTGTGCTCCTGCGTTATTTTTAGGACAATTAGTAGAATTAACAGATGGCACAGATGTAAAAATCGGTGCACAAAATATGCATTTCGAAAAAAATGGTGCATTTACTGGTGAAATCAGCCCAGTAGCATTAGAAAATATCGGTGCAAAATATGTAGTACTTGGTCATTCGGAGCGTCGTGAGTTCTTTAACGAAACAGATGAGTCTGTTAACAAGAAGACAATCGCTGCATTTGAAAATGGTTTAACTCCAATTGTTTGTTGTGGTGAAACACTAGAACAAAGAGAGAACGGCGAAACAAATGACTTTGTTGCAACTCAAGTAACAAAAGCGCTTAACGGCTTAACTCCAGATCAAGCGAAAGCAACAGTTGTTGCATATGAGCCAATCTGGGCAATTGGAACAGGTAAATCTTCTACTTCTGCAGATGCAAACGAAGTATGTGCACATATCCGTAAAGTAGTAAGTGAACAATTTTCTTCAGAGGTTGCTGAACACATCCGTATTCAATACGGCGGTAGTGTAAAGCCTGAGAACATTAAAGAATATATGGCACAGCCAGATATTGATGGAGCATTAGTAGGTGGAGCTAGCCTAGAAGCTCAAAGCTTTTTAGCTTTATTGGAGGCAGGTAAGAATGAGTAAATCTCCAGTAGCTTTAATCATTTTAGATGGTTTTGCTTTAAGAAGCGAACGCATGGGTAATGCTGTAGCACAAGCAAATAAGCCTAATTTCGATAAATATTGGAACTCTTACCCTCATTCTACTTTAGTAGCTAGTGGGGAAGCTGTTGGTCTTCCAGAAGGACAAATGGGTAACTCAGAAGTTGGACATTTGAATATCGGTGCCGGCCGGATCGTATATCAAAGTTTAACAAGAGTTAACCTGTCTATTAGAGAAGGCGAGTTTTACAAAAACGAAACTTTCGTTAATGCAATTAAGCATGTAAAAGAAAAAGGCAAAAATCTTCATTTATTCGGATTATTATCCGATGGTGGAGTTCATAGCCATATTGAGCATATGTTTGCACTTCTTCGTTTAGCAAAAGAAGAAGGCGTAGAAAATGTATATATTCACGGTATTCTAGATGGTCGAGACGTCGGTCAAAAGACTGCTGAGAAATACATTAAAGCTACACAAGAAAAAATGGCTGAATACGGTGTAGGTGAATTTGCTACCATTTCTGGGCGCTACTATTCCATGGATAGAGATAAGCGTTGGGATCGTGTAGAAAAATCATACCGTGCTATGGTATATGGCGATGGACCAGCATACTCTGATCCATTACAAGTAGTAGAGGATAATTACAATAACGGAATCTTTGATGAGTTCGTACTTCCATCTGTAATCACAAAAGAGAACGGTGAGCCAGTTGCGACAATTAAAGATGAAGATGCTGTTATTTTCTATAACTTCCGTCCTGACCGTGCAATTCAAATTTCTAATACGTTCACAAATGAGGACTTCCGTTCATTTGATCGTGGGGAAAAACATCCAAAAGATCTTTACTTTGTATGTTTAACTCATTTTAGTGAAACAGTAAATGGGTATGTTGCATTCAAGCCAACAAACTTGGATAACACTTTAGGTGAAGTACTTTCACAAAACGGATTAACACAGCTTCGTATCGCTGAAACAGAAAAGTATCCACATGTTACTTTCTTTATGAGTGGTGGACGTGAAGCTGAGTTCCCTGGTGAAAAACGTATCTTAATCAATTCACCAAAAGTGGCAACCTATGATTTAAAACCTGAAATGAGTGCATATGAAGTAACAGATGCACTATTGAAGGAAATTGAAGCAGATAATTTTGATGCTATTATTCTAAACTTCGCTAACCCTGATATGGTTGGGCACTCCGGAATGCTTGAACCAACAATCAAAGCGATTGAAACAGTGGACGAATGTTTAGGCAAAATTATCACTTTAATAGAACAAAAAGGTGGTAAAGCAATTATCACAGCTGATCATGGTAACTCTGATGAAGTGGTAACACTTGAAGGAACACCAATGACAGCACATACAACAAATCCAGTTCCTGTTATCGTAACAGATAAGAATGCTGAGTTGCGTACAGATGGGATTTTAGGAGATCTTGCTCCTACTATGTTAGATTTATTAGGAATTGATAAACCAGCAGAAATGACTGGAACATCTATTATTAAAAAATAAGATTTAAGATTTTTATATTTAAAGGAGAGAATAAATATGCCTTATATTCAACAAGTTTATGCTCGTGAAGTATTAGATTCACGTGGTAACCCAACAGTAGAAGTAGAAGTATTAACTGAATCAGGATTCTTTGGTCGCGCACTAGTTCCATCTGGTGCTTCAACTGGTGAATACGAAGCAGTTGAATTACGTGATGGTGACAAATCTCGTTACCTTGGTAAAGGTGTTCTTAAAGCAGTAGAAAACGTAAACGAAGTAATCGCTGAAGCAATTATCGGTATGGACGTTACTGACCAAGTTGGAATCGATAGAGCAATGATCGAACTTGACGGTACAGAAAACAAAGGTAAATTAGGTGCTAACGCAATCCTTGGTGTATCTATGGCTGCTGCACATGCTGCTGCTGAAGTAGTAGGATTACCTTTATACCGTTACCTTGGTGGATTCAATGCAAAACAATTACCAACTCCAATGATGAACATCATCAACGGTGGTTCACATGCTGATAACAACGTTGATTTCCAAGAATTCATGATCTTGCCAGTAGGAGCTCCAACTTTCAAAGAAGCTCTACGTATGGGTGCTGAAGTATTCCATGCATTAAAAGCTGTTTTACATGCAAAAGGTTTAAACACTGCTGTAGGTGATGAAGGTGGATTCGCTCCAAACCTTGGTTCTAACCGTGAAGCATTAGAAGTAATCATCGAAGCAATCAAAAAAGCTGGTTATGAGCCAGGCAAAGATGTATTCTTAGGAATGGACGTTGCTTCTTCTGAATTCTTTAACAAAGAAACTGGAAAATATGATCTTGCTGGAGAAGGCCGTAATGGTTTAACTTCTGAAGAATTAGTATCTTTCTACGAAGAGTTAGTTAACGAATTCCCAATCCTATCTATTGAAGATGGATTAGATGAAAACGACTGGGAAGGTCATAAATTATTAACAGACCGTATCGGTTCTAAAGTACAATTAGTTGGTGATGATTTATTCGTTACAAACACTAAAAAATTAGCTGAAGGTATCGAAAAAGGTATTGCTAACTCAATCCTTATCAAAGTTAACCAAATTGGTACTTTAACTGAAACATTCGAAGCTATCGAAATGGCTAAACGTGCTGGTTACACAGCTGTTGTTTCTCACCGTTCTGGTGAAACAGAAGATGCTACAATCGCTGACATCGCTGTTGCTACAAACGCTGGTCAAATCAAAACTGGTTCTATGTCTCGTACAGATCGTATCGCTAAATACAACCAACTTCTTCGCATCGAAGACGAGCTTGGCGAGTTAGCAGTATACGATGGTCTTAAATCTTTCTATAACCTTAAGAAATAATAGAAGTTAAGCTTTCCTTAACTTGATAAGCACCCTAGCTTTAGGAGATTTCCTATAAGCTAGGGTGCTTTTTAATAATTGTGAAAGAATAGGGAGAAGAGGAGCCGCATCATTTCTCAGTGCCCGAAAACAAGAGATCCAGCAGGAAAAGGGAACAGAGGAGCGTTCTCTGAGCCCGAAAACAAGAGATCCAGCAGGAAAAGGTAACAGAGGAGCGTTCTCTGAGCCCGAAAACAAGAGAT
>NZ_JVDT01000243.1:0-113 GCF_001076885.1 Bacillus sp. 522_BSPC | reverse complement strand
AAAAGGTAACAGAGGAGCGTTCTCTGAGCCCGAAAACAAGAGATTCAGCAAGAAAAGGTAACAGAGGAACGTTCTCTGAGCCCGAAAACAAGAGATTCAGCAAGAAAAGGTAA
>NZ_JVDT01000242.1 GCF_001076885.1 Bacillus sp. 522_BSPC | reverse complement strand
TTCAAATAAATAAAACCTCATTTTATTTGGAGAACTAGACTTTTCAGTGCCCTCTACAATTTGTGGGTCTTTTTCTTGTCTTATTATTCTGTAATTACTTCATAAATTAAAGTAGGAGCCTTCACTTCATTTGCTGAAAGCTTAATATTTTCATACAATTTTTTTGTTACATCGTCAATATCTTTTGTATTACTATAAATCGTTACAAGTGATTCGCCTGCTTCGACTTTTTCACCGATTTTCTTCCGTAAAACTAAACCTACTGCAAGGTCAATTTCTGACTCTTTTGTTGCTCTGCCTGCACCTAACAGCATAGCAGCTGTTCCAATGCTGTCAGCAGTTATTTCTGCGACATAGCCAGTTTCTTTTGCTGGGAGCTCGATTATATATTTAGCCTTTGGTAATAAATCTGTTTGATCAACAACAGAAGCATCGCCACCTTGGGAACTTAAGAAAAGTTTAAATGTTTCAAGGGCTTTGCCATTATCGATTACCTCTTGCAGCATTTCTCTCGCTTTATCTGTAGACTCTGCTTTTCCAGCTAAGTACACCATGTGGCTTCCTAAAGTTAAGCATAATTCTGTCAAATCTTCTGGGCCATTACCATTTAATGTATCAATTGCCTCTTTTACTTCTAAGGCATTACCGATTGCATATCCTAGAGGCTGACTCATATCAGAAATCACAGCCATTGTTTTTCTGCCAACATTATTCCCTATTCTAACCATAGCTTCTGCAAGCTCTCTTGAGGCATCTAGTGTTTTCATAAATGCTCCAGCACCTGTTTTAACATCTAAGCAAATAGCATCCGCACCTGCTGCAATTTTCTTACTCATGATACTGCTCGCAATTAAAGGAATACTATTAACGGTCGCTGTTACATCTCTTAATGCATATAATTTTTTATCAGCTGGGGTGAGGTTACCACTTTGTCCGATAACAGCCAATTTATTTTTATTTACTAAGTCAATAAATGCTTCTTTTTCTATTTCGACATGAAATCCTTTTACGGATTCTAATTTATCGATTGTACCACCAGTATGACCTAGTCCTCTTCCACTCATTTTTGCCACTGGAACACCTACAGCAGCAACTAGCGGACCTAATACTAAAGTTGTTGTATCGCCAACTCCTCCTGTAGAGTGTTTATCTACTTTAATACCTTCAATAGCAGATAGATCGATGACATCGCCTGAATGCACCATCGCCAAAGTCAGCTCTGCACGTTCTGCTTCTGTCATATCTTGAAAAAATACCGCCATTGCAAAAGCACTCATTTGATAATCTGGTATTTCCCCCTCTGTATACCCATTGATGATAAACGCTATTTCTTCCTTCGTTAATTCTAATCCGTCTCTTTTCTTTTCGATTAAGTCGACCATTCTTAATGCCATAATTGAATCTCCTTCATTATGTATTGAAATCATTCTTCTTAACATTGCAAAAATTAAAGTCACATGAACTAACCGTCAAAGGATTTGATTTTTGTAAACGGTGTAAAATGTTTTAATAACTAAAGAGCTACCACATAAATCAGTATTGCTCAAATGGTAACTCTCTCATTTAACTTAGTTCATTATGCACCGATTTCTTTAATCAATTCTTTTACATATTGAAGAAAGTTTGCTTTAACTTTCTCCGTTGTTTCGATTACTTCCTCGTGATTTAGAGGTTGATCAAGAATACCAGCTGCCATATTCGAAATACAAGAAATACCTAATACTTTCAGACCTGCATGACGAGCAACAATTACTTCTGGTACAGTAGACATGCCGACTGCATCTCCACCTAATACGCGAAGCATTCTTACTTCAGCTGGTGTCTCATAAGATGGTCCAGTATTTCCAACATAGACACCTTCTTGCACCTTAAGACTAATCTTACTTGCGACATTGCGTGCTATTTCACGAAGATTATTACAATATGCTTCTGACATATCAGGGAATCGTACGCCTAACTTACTGTCATTTGGACCGATTAATGGGTTTGTTCCCATATTATTAATATGATCAGAGATTAGCATTAAGTCACCTGGTGCAAAGTTTTCATTCACTCCACCCGCTGCGTTTGTAACAATTAATTTTTCCACGCCTAGTTCTTTCATTACTCGAACTGGGAAAGTTACTTTATCAAAAGAATAACCCTCATAGAAATGGAAACGCCCTTGCATTGCTACTACTTCTGTTCCATTAATCGTGCCAAATACAAGTTGACCTGCATGTCCTTCCACTGTAGAAACTGGAAATTCCGGTATATCTTCATACGGAATTTTTACTGGATTTTCAATTTCCTCTGCCAAAACACCTAATCCAGAGCCAAGAATTAAGCCAATTTTAGGCGTATTTGCATATTTTTGTTTTAAGAAATCTGCTGACTGTTTAATCATTGTAAAATTCATTATTATTCCCCTTATATTAAGTCATTTAAGAAACTTGTTCCATATTTAGGCAGTTTAACGTCAAAGTTTTCCGCAACCGTTGCGCCAATATCAGCAAATGTTTGACGAAGTGGCAATTCCTTCGGTTCTTTTAATGCTTTACTATACACTAGTAGTGGCACATATTCTCTTGTATGGTCTGTTCCATGATGAATCGGATCATTTCCATGGTCTGCCGTAATAATTAATAAATCATCATCCTTCAGTAGTTCAAATACTTCTGGAAGTCTAGCATCATATTCTTCTAGAGCTTTTCCATAACCAATCGGATCTCTTCTATGTCCAAATAAAGCATCAAAATCTACTAAGTTCAAGAAGCTTAGACCAGTAAAATCCATTTTCAAGGTATCTACAAGCTTGTCCATTCCATCCATATTTGAAACTGTTCGTAAAGACTTTGTAACCCCTTCACCATCATAAATATCAGAGATTTTCCCGATTGCAATGCTTTCGATATGATTATCTTTTAATTCATTCATTACTGTACGATCAAATGGTTTTAATGCATAATCATGACGATTTGCAGTCCGTTTAAAGTTTCCAGGCTCTCCTAAGAACGGTCTAGCAATAATACGTCCAACCATATATTTCTCGTCTAGCGTCAATTCTCTTGCTAATTCACAAATTCGATATAACTCATCTAATGGCACAACCTCTTCATGAGCAGCAATTTGAAGGACGGAATCTGCTGAAGTGTAAACAATTAAAGCACCTGTTTTCATATGCTCTTCACCTAATTCGTCCAAAATTTCTGTTCCACTTGCTGGTTTATTGCCGATTATTTTTCTTCCTGATTTTGCTTCGATTTCATTTAGCAATTCATCTGGAAAGCCTTCCGGGAATACACGGAATGGTGTTTCAATATTAAGACCCATTATTTCCCAATGACCCGTCATTGTATCTTTTCCATTCGATGCTTCCTGCATTTTTGTATAATATGCAAGCGGTTTTTCAGCTGCATCTACACCAGCTATTTTTTCAATATTACTCAGACCCAGTTTTGCCATGTTCGGCATATTTAGTCCGTTCATTTTTTCAGCAATATGACCTAAAGTATGTGCACCTAAGTCATTAAATTTATTTGCATCAGGCGCTTCACCTATTCCAACTGAATCCATTACAACGAGGAAAACGCGATTATATTTATATGTAGACATTTTTATCCTCCTTTTTTCCATTTCAATCATCCTATTTTGCCCTACTGTATGTATCTTTATTAACCATAAAAATTATAGCATATCGTCAGAAGTCTGACATCTTTTTCAGCAATGTTTTCCATTAATTTTGAGGGATAATTAAATCGTTTTCTTACTTCCCTTTTTATTATCCCTTTCTATCACAAATTTGTCTCTGTAATTATTCGTTGTTGGTTTTCTAGTAGAATGTGTATACAAAGTGAGCTTAAGCGGCGGATATAAACGGAATTATTCCGTTTATTTTTAAGATTTTTTTACAGAAGGCAAAAACAAAAAGAACACTGTATTTGAGGCTAACAGTGCTCTATGCTCTTGGATGAAATTGACTATATACATCCTTCAATCTAGTTTTTGTTACATGTGTATAAATCTGTGTTGTCGAAATATCAGCATGACCAAGCATTTCCTGAACAGCTCTTAAATCTGCACCATTCTCCAAAAGATGTGTTGCAAAGGAATGTCTTAATGTGTGTGGGGTTATTTCTTTCTCAATATGTGCTTCCTTGCCTAACCGTTTTAAGATTTTCCAAAATCCTTGTCTCGTTAATCTATTCCCATGATGGTTTAAAAACAAGGAATTTTCCGCCGATTTTTTATGTTGTAAAAAAGAAGGTCTTGCTTCATTTAAATATAACTCTAATGCTCTTGTTGCCGCTCCGCCAATTGGTATAATTCTTTCTTTGTTCCCTTTTCCGATACAGCGGATAAACCCCATTGTAAGATGAGCATCATCAATATTTAAATTAATTAACTCACTCACACGAATTCCTGTTGCATAGAGGAGCTCTAGCATTGCCTTATCCCTAATCCCATAATGATCCTTTTTATGTTCGAAATCGAGGAGTGCTTCGACTTCCTCCATGGACAAAACTTTTGGTAATGTTCTTTCAGCCTGTGGCGTTTCAATATGTAAGGTCGGATCTTCATCCAGCACTCGATCGCGAAATAAGAATTGATGAAACGCACGAATGGATGCAATATGACGAGCAATTGTTTTAGATGACTTTCCTTGATCCTTTAAGAATCCTAAAAAGCGAATGATATGCGAACGCTGTATTTCTGTTAAATCACATTTCTCCACATTTTTCATATATTTCATATAACTTTTTAAATCTCTTTCATATGATACAAGCGTATTACTCGCCAATCCCTTTTCGACTAATAAATAATGCATAAAATCTTTTAATTGATCTTCCATAGAATTACTCCCCATTTAAATAAAACAGGAATATTCGATCCCTCCATGAATATTTTTCTGTTTCTGGACTATTATCTGCATTCACCTTAATGGCTGAACCCGATGGCTCGTCATAACGATGAAACTGTTGATATTCTTGATTAAACCATACGATTGCATAATAAAAAAGTATCGTACACCCTGTGAACAGGATAAACACTTTTAATGTATTCATCATTGCTTTTGTCCATCTTCTCATCCAAAATCCCTCCATAGCTTCTCTAATACAAGCTATGCCAGGTTGGACAATTAATATACCTAATGAACTTATTATTCTTATTATAATGGATATAAATATAAATGAAAGTGTTAATCGCTCAAATAATTCTTGAAATCTTTAATAGAAGTTCAAAATGATTAAGACAATAAAACTGAATGTATACTCTTCCTTTTAGGAATCCATATGCATGCTATAATAAAAATAAATAGATTTTGTTAAGAAAGAACACAAATATGGAGGAGTTTACTAATGAAGAATACTATATGTCCGAAATGCAATAGTGAAGAAATTAAAAAGGGTGTAATGGCAGCATCGGTTGGGCAAGTTCATATGTATCCCGAAAAAAACCTTAGTCAGAAACCTTCACCAATATCAGCAGAATATTGTGGGAACTGTGGATACATCATGTCCTTGTATGTAGAAACGCCCAAAAATTTAGGATAACAATTACTTTATTGGTTACTGTGCTCTTTCTCTAATCGTATATTTTATTAGATATCCATATTTATTTATAGTAGCTTGATTTAAAGCAAAATAAAAAACCTTCTCATTTGAAAAGGTTTATTCTGCGGAGGATGAAACTTCCTCACTTTTTCCCGTGCAACGATGGCAAATACCATGAAATGTTAGACGGTGATCTTTAATTTTAAAATTCCAGTCACGCTCTACTAATTTCTCTACATCTCCTAGTAAATCTTCTTGAATTTCATCAACTGCTCCACATTCAATGCATACTAAATGGTGATGAAAGTGAGCTGCGCCTTCTTGTCTCAAGTCATATCTAGAAACGCCGTCACCAAAATTTATTTTATCAACAATTTTCAATTCCGTTAATAGTTCTAGTGTACGATATACGGTTGCCAATCCAATTTCAGGAGATTTCTCTTTTACGAGTAAGTATACATCTTCTGCACTAAGATGGTCTTCTTCATTTTCTAATAATACTCTTACTGTCGCTTCCCTTTGGGGAGTTAATTTATAGCTCGAAGAATGCAACAGTTTTTTTATTCTATCTAATCTACTTTCCATTCCGAAAGTCCCTCCCTAGCCACTGTCCATCTCATTATAACAGAAGTAGGAATAGAATCCTAATAAAAATTATTATAAATAACATTTAATAATAATTCTTAAATTATAATGAGTATTATCTCTGTTTTAACCATTCGAAAGGAAAGTTTTAGATTCTCTCTTTATATAAATGGCAACATGATAATAATAGATTGTACCATATTAATAACTGCTTTCATTAATATTGGCGAAATATATGCCTCAACTGCTGCCGCAATCCCGATAATAACAAAGGCTATCATTAGCAGAAAAGTATATCTAGCAAACAGTGGCAGCATTGGTTCCCCCTTTTTCTTCATGAATTGCTGGCGAATCATTTTAAAAGAGAACGCTACTGATAGTGTAGCAGAAATTATAAAAATTGGAATAACAATTAGGTTTTGTGGCAAAACCGACACAAATGATAGTAAAAAGCCATGCCATCCCATTTGGTTAACTAAAAAACCAACTGTAAAGCCAACAACCATTCCTTTTATAAATAATAGAATTAAAATAATGGGCAATCCTATAATAGAGATGCCAAGCAGCCAAATAAAGCCGATATATTTACTGTTATGCGAGAAGCTTTGAAAAAACAAATCTTTGCTTTCCGCGACTTGTCCATTGGAAACCTGTCCAAAAAATTGTGTTAAATAGTAGTAGAGATCTTCCTTTTGGGAGAGAGACAAACTATTTACTACTATTGCACCAAAAATTACCCCCATTAAAAATAATACAATGATAAATAAATAAATTGAGGAATGCTCACGTATATGAGTCGCTAGGATATTCTGATATTTTTTCTTTTTCATTGCCTTTCCTCCCGCCAAGTCTGTTAATTTATGTTTATGCACGAAAGATAGGCATATGACTAGAAATCTATTATTAATCAAAAAGAGCAAATCATCTAATAATTATGTTATTTTACAAAAAGATATGGTAGATTAATTTTGAGGTGAGAGAATTGAAACCGATTTTAATAGATTTGCCAGAAAAAATCGAAACAGAAAGATTAGTATTGCGTCCATGTATGCCTGGAGATGGCAAGGATGTATATGAGAGCATCCAACGGTCAAAAAATGCCCTTAAGCCTTGGATGGCTTTTGCTAATAAAGAGCAAACACTAGAAGAGGTGGAAGCAGGTGTACGAGAATCGTATGCTAAATATATTTTAAGAGAAGATTTACGATTACATATTTATTTAAAAGATACAAAAGAGTTTATAGGTTCAACCGGTCTACATTCCATCGATTGGAAAGTCCGCGTGTTTGAAATTGGGTATTGGTGCGATTCTGCCCACACTGGAAATGGCTATATTACAGAAAGCACCAGAGCTTTAATAAAGCTTGCAAAAGAAACACTGCACGCAAATCGTATTGAGATACGTGTTGATTCCACAAATAGGAAAAGTCGTGCTATTCCAGAAAAACTCGGCTTCTCATTGGATGGTCTATTGAAAAATGAAACCCTTAGTGCCGATACAGAGGAACTAAGAGATATCTGTCTTTATTCGTTGACATAATGCAAAAAAACCCACAAATTTTAGTGTGGGATTTTTTTGTACTATTACTTATCTACCCTAACCTTTCCGTATTTACCGCCACCACCTACTTGCAGATTTAACATTCCCGTTCTCGCTGCAACTACATAATCCGCCACCTTCTTTGGAATGATTTCCACTAACTTATCGTAGGGAGCTTCATGGATTATTTGCATTTCGGTTGAAAAATAATCAAGTAATGTTTGCAGTGTTTTTTTCCCTAAGCCAGGAATGTATTCTAGCGGTATTTGGTGAATATAGGGTGGTCTATTAGCTGTTGAAGTAGCATCCTTTAAATCGGTAATCCTTGCTGCTACCCCTTTTACCCATTTATGACTTCCGCATTCTTTGCATATACCAGTCGTTTCTGAAAAAGGGGCATAGCATTTCATACAAACCGTTTCATGATATTTACCTAATTTTGGGTCTAGCCCATAATTGGCAATGATTCTTCTTCCTTCTACCTGATGCAGAACTTTTGCAAATTCTGCAAAAGATGCTTCCTCCATTTCCATAATTTGATATTCTCGAGCAATTTTTCCTAAAGAATGGGCATCAGAATTGGTTATAAAAGAAAAGGCATGTAATTCTGAAATTTGATCAGCCATATCCGTATCAGAGCTCAATCCTAGTTCCATGCCATCAATCAATTTCTCATCCAAAACTTCCTTATAGGAACGATAAACACCACTTCCATATAAACTTTTGAATGGTGTAAAAATATGTGCTGGTATGAAAAGCCCATTTAATTCCTTTACTTTATGCTGCAATTCTTTCCCAGTTATATAAAGCCTTTGCGAGCTTAAAGTCACATTTTTCATATGATTAGAAATCCAATTGGAAAATTCCTTCATTTTAGCTAAAGTCGGCAGATAGGATAACACATGAATCGGCCCCTTACAGGAAGAATCGTATATTTCCAGCTCTGACCCTAGAATAATCGTTATCCCTTCCATCTTAACCCCACCGCTAGGCAATTCTATCATCTTCCCCTGCTCTATCAACTCTTCCATTTCCATTATCACTTCAGGGGAATGACAATCTATAATTCCAATCATATCAAGACCCTTTTGTTTGCTAGCATATTCAATGACAGCAGGCAAGGTAAGGTTTCTGGAAGCTGTGATTTTCACCGGCTTTCCACTTTTGGTTCTCCCAATATGGATATGTAAATCCGTGTAAAAAGACTTCATTTTTACTCCTTTAGGTTAGCAATTTGTAAATATTGTATCCCAAAAATTGTTTTCGCATCAAAAATGCGTTGTTCTTCCATAAATTGTAATGCTTCCTCTAGCGTAATTTCTAATACATTTACAAACTCATCTTCATCTAGTCCTGCGGCATCTTCTTTTTTGGTTAATCCTTTTGCCACATATACATGGATGATTTCATCAGCAAATCCTGGTGAAGTATAAAAAGAACTTACCAATTCTAGAGATTCACAATCATATCCCGTTTCTTCTTCTAATTCTCTTCTTGCACATAAAGCTGGGTCTTCGCCCTTTTCTAATTTTCCGGCAGGGATTTCTACGATTACTTTTTCAAGCGGCTTTCGATATTGCTCTACCATAACTAGCTTGTTATCGTCCGTTATGGCAATTACTGCTACTGCACCTGGGTGCTTTACTAATTCTCGTGTAGAGGTTTTTCCATTAGGCAATTCTACTTCATCCACTTGAACTTGAATTATTCTTCCACTAAAAATATGCTCTGTTTTTACTGTTTTTTCTTCCAATGAACTCATTTGACACACTCCTGTTCTATTAAACAAAGATCCTAACATATAGATTATTATACTTTATTTCGGTTTTTAAGAAAGGATTGTGGGGACGCTGAAGATATATTTACGAGAAAAAGGGGTTGTTTTAACTGGAAAACCACGGGAAATCCGTTATATGCTTAAAAAGTATCAAAAAGAATACACCTATGTGAAGGATTGGGTGAATGCTAATTCGAATCCTTCAAAAAAATAAGCCGATTTCTTTGTGAATAAATACCATTTTTCGTACAATAAGAGATATCTTAGGTAAAGAGGTGTTCGAATTTGCAAAATTCACAATTAGGTAGTTCTAACTTATATGTATCAAAACTAGGACTTGGATGCATGAGTCTTGGGACCGAAGAAAAGACTGCCTTTCCGATTTTAGAAGCAGCATTAGAAGAAGGAATAAATTATTTTGATACAGCAGATTTATATGATCAGGGGAAAAATGAGCAATTACTAGGTCGTTTTTTCAAAAATAATCGAGAAGATGTCATTATTGCAACAAAGGTAGGAAATAAGTGGGAAGAGGGAAAAGATGGATGGTCTTGGGATGCAAGTAAGGCCTATATTAAAGAACAAGTTAAACACAGCCTAAAACGACTAGGCACAGATTATATTGATTTATATCAACTACACGGCGGGATGATGGAAGATCCGATTGAAGAAACGATTGAGGCATTTGAAGAATTAAAGGAAGAAGGCGTGATTCTTTATTACGGCATTTCTTCCATTCGCCCAAATGTCATTCGCGAATATGTGAAGCGTTCCTCTATTGTTTCTGTCATGATGCAATATAGTATATTAGACAGACGTCCAGAAGAGGAAGCACTACCATTACTTGCAGAAAACAATATTAGTGTCGTTACCCGCGGCCCTGTTGCAAAAGGTCTTTTAAGCCCTAAGTACCGTGAAAAGCTAACAGAAAAAGGCTATTTAGATTATTCTGGTGAGGAACTTGCAAAATTACTTCAAAATTTAGAACAAAAATTTGCAGATAATCGCACATTAACGGAAGCTGCTATTCAATATAACTTGGCTCAAACCCCTGTAGCTAGCATCATTGCAGGTGCAAGCTCAGCAGAACAACTACGTGCCAATGCAAATGCCGTGAACAGTGCACCTTTAACAGCAGAGGAAATAGCATTTATTAAAGAAATTTCGAAAGCATCGGTTTATAAGGCACATCGTTAATAGGATGAAAATTTACTTTTAAGCTTGGTTCTTGAATGATTTGGAAAATTTTTCTATTCATTATAGAAAAGTGGTTTTCGTTTTTTGGATGAAAGCCACTTTTTCTTGCATTTTTTTGAAATGTGGTTTTCATCTTCCTTATGAACTCTACTTTTGCTTGCTTCTTCTTGAAATGTGGTTTTCAGTTTGCTTATGAACAAAAATTCCCACCTACTCTTTTTAGATAAATAGTATACGTTTCCATATAAAATCCTTTATTTTACAAGAATAATAGAAACGAGGAAACTCTTTGAAATACATAGAATTTGGTATTGGCAACAAATGGCTTATTCGTACAGAAACAGAATTACAAGATGGGACAGAGTTTGAAGAAAAAGGAATAAAGAGACCTATTAATTTTTACTCTCTTTATACTAGAGTCTGGATTAGGAAAACGGTCATTATTATCGATTCAAAAGAAGGGGTTAAAAAACGAAAAAAAGAACGAAATGCTTATAAATTCATACTAGGTATAAAAAGCTTATAGCATTCCACTATTACTCCCTTTACTCTTCCATCTCTAGTCTTCTAAAAAGATGAAAATCAATTAATCGTAACGAATACTTATCTAGTAATTAAATTACCTACATTACTTTTATAAAGGAGTCTTTCAATGAATCAAGCTTTATTAATTATTGATGTTCAGCAAGAACTGGTAGATGGGAATGCGGAAACAAATGAGATTTATAATAAAACAGGTTTATTAGATACTATTAATCTCGTTATTGAAAAGGCTATCCAATTAAATGTTGAAGTTATGTTTGTAAGAGATAAAGATGTTGCGGGAGGAGAAGGACCTGGGTTTCAATTTCATTCCGATTTGAAAATTCCTGTTGAAGCAAAAATCTTTGATAAATATGCTACAAATGCATTCTATGGAACAGGATTACTAGAGTATTTACAGTCAAAAGACATTCAACATCTTGTCATTATGGGTTGCGAAACACCCTATTGTATTGATACAGCGGTACGGACAGCAACTGTAAATAATATGGATGTAACGCTAGTTGGAGATGGGCATTCAACAACCGATTCAACCGTTCTTTCTGCTGAAAAAATTATTCAACATCACAATAAAATATTACACGGTCACTATAATGTCGATCATTTTTCGATAGTACGCGAAGCAGAGGAAGATTTATTTTCACCCATGCATGATAGTTACCGATAAGTTTTATGTAAAGAGCAAGCGAAAAAAGTCACAATGACAAAAGCGATTCGAGCAGCGGCATTTGTCATTGTGACTTTTCTTTATTATTATTTTCACTCTAACTCCCAAGCTTCTTTTAACAGTTCCACCCCTGTTTCTATCTCTGTTTCCGTCAATCCACCATATCCAAGAATCACTTTTGGATTCCCTGAATATTCATTTTGAAAATAGTACGCAGAAACAGGGTATACTTTCACTCCAAATTCCATTGCCTTTTCGACTAATCGCTTTTCACTTAAATCACGTTTCACTTCTAAAACAATATGAAGTCCAGCATTTTCTCCAATCACTTCTACATTTCTGTCTAAATGTCGGTGGATGGCTTGGAGTAGTGCTTGCCGTTTTTTCCGGTACAGTGTTCTCATTTTATTTAAGTGACTGTTCCAATGTCCTCCTTTTATAAAGTGGTACAATGTATCTTGATGCATCCGTGATACGGTCTGCTTATAGACAGTGAACTGTTTCACATATGTACTGTATAATTGCATTGGGAGAACCGCATAGCTTATTCGAAGGGAGGGAATTAATGATTTCGAGAAGGTGCCCAAATATATAATTTGACTATTTTTTGCTAATCCTTGTAGTGCAGGAATTGGTTTTCCTTTATAGCGATATTCGCCGTCATAATCATCTTCTATTATAAAACCATTATTTTCTTCTGCCCAGTTAATCAATTCCAATCTTCGTGCAATTGGCATAATCATCCCGTATGGAAATTGATGAGATGGGGTTACATATGCGACATTTGCTTTACTCTTATTCAGTAGAGATACATCCATTCCATTCTCATCGACAGGAATAGGTAGTGTTTCTATCCCCATATCTTGTAATACCACTCTAATTCGGTGATAGCCTGGATTTTCAAGCCCGTATGATTTATCCCTTCCTAACAATAAACTAATTAATCCTATTAACACTTGCGTTCCTGCACCAATTATTATTTGATTAGGTTGACAATTTACCCCTCTTGTAGCATATAAATGCTTGGCAATCTGTTCTCTTAAGTTAAACTCACCTTGTGGATCTCCGTTCGAAAACCAAAAATTTTGATCTTCATATATCGATTGCATGGAGAGCTTTCTCCATGTGTTATAGGGAAAATATTTACGATCCACTTGTCCTGAGTTAAAGTCGATTTTCACCACTTTTTGTTGATTAGGTTTATTTACGATAGGACTAGCTTTCGTTTCTAGCTGATTCTTATATTCTTCATCAATTGTTTGCACATATAATCCTTTGCGGGGACTACTTTCCACATATCCTTCTGCACAAAGCTGATCATAGGCTGCTTGGACGGTATTTAAACTAATTTGCAAATGTGTTGCTAGCTTCCTTTTGGATGGTAATTTTTCATTGGGTAATATATGTTTCTTTCTAATCTCATGCTTGATAAAGTCTGCTAATTGTATATAAAGCGGCTTACTACTGTCCTTCCGTAAAACTGGTGTTAACTCTAGCACAAAACACTCCTCCTTAAATCACACTGACACCATTAAAAAGAGCTAATCTGATACTTTAGATTATACCAGAATCCTATTACATTATAGATATGAATGGAGGAATGAACATGATAAACAATCAATTAACCATTAAAATGTTAAAGACAGAAGATGAATGGAAAACAGCATTTCCTGTAATGAAACAATTGCGAACAAAATTAGATATGAGCGCATATCTTGAATTAGTTTTAGAATCTGTCCAAAAAGAAGGGTATCGCTTGATTGCACTGTTTAATCAGAAAGAAATCGTAGCACTATGTGGATTTATGCCTATGATCACTTTATACAATGGCAGATTTATATGGGTCTGTGAATTAATAACAGACCGCAACCATCGTTCCAAAGGTTATGGCAAAGCATTATTGAACTATGTCCATCAGTGGGCCATTGAAAATGACTATCCTCTTGTGTCTTTGTCTTCTGGTTTACAGCGTATTGATGCCCATCGCTTTTATGAAGAGAAAATGGAATATGATAAAGTAAGCTATGTTTATTTGAAAAAAATTTAACAAAAAGTAAAAGAGACATTCCCACTTTTTAAAAGGTAACGTCTCTTTTACCATACTTTTTAAAATACTCGTAAATAACTACATTTCCCCTCATAAATATCTTCTATTCTTTGTAAATTAAGTGGATGGTTCTATTGAAGTTTTCTATTTCATAATTCTTTTTTCTAAAGGAATTTCCTTCATTTATATAAAAATATACAAATCTAGGATTCTATAAACGAGTATGGTAAATATACATGAAAAAAGGAGGTGTTAATCCATGTCAAAAGATTCTTTACAAGGTTTAATTACTGAGTTAGATAAACTAATTTCTGCTTGTGAAGGAAATGCTAAAAATAGTGATTCTGCCGAAAAACAGCGCTTTTATGAAGGAATGGCGATCGCCTATACAACAGAACGTATGAGAATAAATGGGGAAGTAGATAGCATAGAGTTAAAAGTAATCGATGAATTATATCGTGCTCTCTCTACTACCTCCTCTTCTACACAGGCATCAAGCATTGAATACACGGAAACTTGTTCCTTTTGCAGAAAATCAAAAGAGGAAGTTGGTCATTTAGCGGTTGGACCAAATGTGTCTATTTGCAGCTCATGTTTAGAGTTTGGTGCAGAAGTGATTAAAAGTCATTCATAGGGACGATTGAAACAATTGTCCCCTTTTTTCACTACTATGTCTTAAGCTTGTATTACTTTTACATACGTTCCTTTTTTCGCTTTTTGAAAAGCATTCTTATTCATCTCTTCTATTTTTTTAGAAAGGCTTGAAGCACTTACTAACTTATTTTGATAGAAAATGGATGGGTCAATAAGTCGAACCTTATTCTTTAGATGGATATCAAAATCCTCTTCATCCTCTATTACTTTCAAAGAAGATTGAAGTTTATGCCAGAGCTCCTGAATCTCACCATTCTTTGATTTACTAATTTTAAAAATCAACTCCCTATCTTCTCTTAGAAAATCAGAAAACTTTATAATGTTCTTAGCTAACGCTACTTTTAAAATTTTTGTTAACTGATCATATCCATAAATATTTAATGGATGCATAAAAAAATCGATGACCTCTTTGTAATAGGTTGTAACAAACCATTCTGCCGCATCAACGTTACTTAAACACATTTTCCCTTCTACCGTTAAAACATTTTCTAAAAATTTCTCTACTTCCTTTAACGAAATTTTTCCATAAGTATACATATCCCGTATTGTATAATCAACACGATCAGCACATAATTCGGGTGCTGGCTGTTCTAGAATAGTCCATTTGGTATCATCCATTAGCAATTCTTTATAATCATATCGATATTTTTCTAAGATTGAAGGAATTTCAGAATTCTTAATAACAGAAAGAAAAATAACTTCATGATAATTCTCATGATGTTTATCTAAGACAAAATCAACAACATGGGAGAATGCTGTATGGGAGACATCATGCAACAGTCCAGCAATTTGCTCTTCCATGGAACCTCCGAGCTTTCGGATTAATAGCATAACGCCAATCGAGTGCTCATATCTAGTAACATTCCAATTTTTATTTACTAAATAACTTGCTCCGCCTTGATGGATGCCTTTTAGTCGTTGGATTGGCTTGCTTTTTATTAATTCCTCTAAAACTTTTTCAATCTCAAAATCTCCGTACAGTTTATCGGATATTAGCAAAACTATTCTCCCTTCTTGGTAAATTTGTCTCCTATTATAAAAAACACAATTTCAATGGAAAACCACATGCATTTCCAATAAATGTATAGTAAAGTATACATATCAAGTTTAATCCTCTCATGTTTTGCAAAAAGTGATTTTATTAAAATTAAATCTGAAAGGAGTATGAATGTGCATCAGAATTTCGGAAAAAAACAAATCAATAAAAGCAACTTTTTAGGTGTACTATCGATATTTTTTCCTATTGTCCTTGGACTATTGATTCTTAATTTTTTTACAAACATCATTCCGTTGGATAAGCTTCAAGGATTACCTGTTCTCATGCCGCTTTTTTTGTGTCCATTTGGAGCAGTCATCGGTCTTTTAGGATATAAACGGAATAGAGATACACTATCATTAGTTGGTATAATTGCCAATATAATATTGTTCTTGTTCCCTGTTTTTTACCATATACTAGGTACAATTTTAATGGGTGTTTAGTGATTTCATTTATACTTTTTGTTCAGCAGCCGGGTACTGTCAATATTTTTGTGTAAATGACTTTTCAACTTCTCAAGGTAGATGATCACCTTCGTATTCAAATAGATTTGTTCGAAGTGTTGATTTGGGTGTCTAGGAAAGGGCTAGCCCTTTCCTAGACACCCAAATTTCGCGCTGGCACGTCCCGGTTAGTTTGTCGGTTCATGTAGCTGCTCAAACATCTCTTCCAACTCTGCACGTGCCTGATTGAAGCCGATGTGACAGCGTGAGGCGAAACGTTGATTGTAGTCCTCGAACTGCGTCACTAAAAAACGTTCCAGTGATTCTTCGTTCGGAAACTGTTCCTTGCGCTTTGTATATTTTTTGATTTGCTTATTGAACGACTCAATTAAATTGGTCGAGTAGATGCTTCGCCAAATTGCTTTTGGAAACTGATAAAACGTCAGTAAATACGGGTTATTTAGTAAGCCTTGTGTAACTTTTTTGTACGATTTGCTCCATTTCTCGCAGAACTGCCCAAGTGCTAGCTCAGCTGCTTCGGCGTCCTTTGCCTGGTGAATCATTTTAAAATCTTCGCAGACTTCCTTGCGATCCTCTACGCGTACTTTATGCATAATATTGCGACCGACATGAACTAAACAGACTTGATATTTTGCTTTTGGAAACACAGTGAAAACAGCGTCTGCCATGCCTTTTAAGCCGTCTGATACGAATAATAAGACGTCTTCTACACCACGGTCTTTCAGCTCTTCTAGTAGCTCTTGCCAGTTGTAAGCAGACTCTGTTGGGGCAATCGTATAAGCGAGTACCTCTTTAGAGCCGTCTTCGCGAATACCAACAGCGATATAGACAGCTTCTTTGGACACCGTATCACGACGCACGGCAATATACGTCGCATCTAAATACACGCATACGTAACGATTATGCAACGAACGGTTGTTAAATGCATCGACTGTTTCTGAAACCGCTTTTGTCATATTCGAAATCGTTTGAGGCGTATAGTGATGGCCGTACATTTTTTCGATTAACTGGGCAATTTCAGCCATCGTAATGCCTTTTTTAAACAGGTGAATCACCGTATCTTCAAGCGTATCATTCGAACGCTTATACGGAGCCACGGTCTGTTGTTTGAACTCACCATTGCGATCACGTGGAATTTGAATGGCTAAATCGCCGTACTCTGTGTGAAGCGTACGCGAATAAGACCCATTGCGTGAGTTGCCTGAATTAAAGCCAATACGGTCATATTTTTCATAATCTAGAAATTCCGTTAACTCTGTCACAAGTAGCGAGTTGATCGCCATTTCCAAGTGCGAACGAAAAACCTCGGTAATATCTTGTTTTTTTACTAGTGCATCGATAATTTCTGTTGTAAACTGATTCATAGGGAAGACCTCTTTTCTAGGATTGGTTGTGGTGACTTAATTCTACCAAGAGAAGGTCTTCCTTTTTACATGGAAATTTTCATTTACACAAAATATTTTATACTCTC
>NZ_JVDT01000241.1 GCF_001076885.1 Bacillus sp. 522_BSPC | reverse complement strand
GAAAAGTATACGATGTATACACACTCCCCTGATCGGAGTGTATAATAACTCCTTCTGGCTGATTGCGTTTATCCAAAGCATCCTGCAGTGTATCAATTACTAATGTCGTTTGTTGATGATTATAAATCTTATAAGCTACGATTTCATTATTATACAAATCCATAATCGTAGACAGATATAATGTTTCGCTGCCATACTGGATATACGTAATGTCCGTTACCCACTTCTCATTTGGTTTACTTGCACTAAAATCACGATTAAGAATATTAGGTACAATGACTTCACTTTCTCCCTGCGATTTCCACTTGCGTTTTGGTTTCACCTTACACTGCAAATGATGCTTCTGCATAATGTTTTGAACTGTGTTCCTATTAAGATGAATATGATGTTCTCGCTTTAGAATAGCTCTAATTTTCCTATGACCATTTCTATATTTAGTAGCCTTACAGATTTCAATAATTAACTCTTCATGTTCATTCCGATATTCACCAAACCCTTTAGTCCAACGATAATAGCTAGCACGTGGAATCCCTAAAACTTTTAAAATGGAAGTAACGGTATATTTTTCACGAAATTGTTCAACCAATTGTACTACTAGCCCTTTATCGACTCCTTTCTCATCGCCATATACTTTTTTAGAATTTCATTCTCCATTTTTAGGTGAGTTAGTTGATTACTTATTCGCTCGTCCTTACTTAAAGAATCGGGCCCATGCCCAAATGTATATTGTTTACCAATTGGCTGATCAAACCGATACATTTCTCCATTTTTGTACCATCTCATCCAAGTTTCAATTTGAGTTTTATTTTTGATTTTGTATTTGTTCATAATTTCCCGTGTTGTTAATTTTCCTTCAAGCTTATCTCTTACTACCGCCCATTTAATCTCTTTTGTATATACAGTTTTTTTGCCCACGCAAAAACACCTCCGAATAATGTCACAATACTTATCTCAAGTATTGCCATTTTGGAGGTGTTTTATATTGTCTCACTATTTTAGGTTAGTCCAAGATAGAGTTATTTTTAAATAGTGTTTTATCCTCTGAATTTATAATATTTCCCATTTCGTGTACAACAACATTCAGAAATTAATAGTCAGTCGTTTTGCTGAATGGATACTTCTTAAAGAATCTTGAAAGAATATAAGCAGTTCCTTGAGATTTATTATGAACAAAAATAATAGTAAAAACATATTGAATTTAGAATATTGAGAAAATTAGTCCTTTCTTATTAATTTTGAGAGTATAAAATATTTTGTGTAAATGAAAATTTCCATGTAAAAAGGAAGACCTTCTCTTGGTAGAATTAAGTCACCACAACCAATCCTAGAAAAGAGGTCTTCCCTATGAATCAGTTTACAACAGAAATTATCGATGCACTAGTAAAAAAACAAGATATTACCGAGGTTTTTCGTTCGCACTTGGAAATGGCGATCAACTCGCTACTTGTGACAGAGTTAACGGAATTTCTAGATTATGAAAAATATGACCGTATTGGCTTTAATTCAGGCAACTCACGCAATGGGTCTTATTCGCGTACGCTTCACACAGAGTACGGCGATTTAGCCATTCAAATTCCACGTGATCGCAATGGTGAGTTCAAACAACAGACCGTGGCTCCGTATAAGCGTTCGAATGATACGCTTGAAGATACGGTGATTCACCTGTTTAAAAAAGGCATTACGATGGCTGAAATTGCCCAGTTAATCGAAAAAATGTACGGCCATCACTATACGCCTCAAACGATTTCGAATATGACAAAAGCGGTTTCAGAAACAGTCGATGCATTTAACAACCGTTCGTTGCATAATCGTTACGTATGCGTGTATTTAGATGCGACGTATATTGCCGTGCGTCGTGATACGGTGTCCAAAGAAGCTGTCTATATCGCTGTTGGTATTCGCGAAGACGGCTCTAAAGAGGTACTCGCTTATACGATTGCCCCAACAGAGTCTGCTTACAACTGGCAAGAGCTACTAGAAGAGCTGAAAGACCGTGGTGTAGAAGACGTCTTATTATTCGTATCAGACGGCTTAAAAGGCATGGCAGACGCTGTTTTCACTGTGTTTCCAAAAGCAAAATATCAAGTCTGTTTAGTTCATGTCGGTCGCAATATTATGCATAAAGTACGCGTAGAGGATCGCAAGGAAGTCTGCGAAGATTTTAAAATGATTCACCAGGCAAAGGACGCCGAAGCAGCTGAGCTAGCACTTGGGCAGTTCTGCGAGAAATGGAGCAAATCGTACAAAAAAGTTACACAAGGCTTACTAAATAACCCGTATTTACTGACGTTTTATCAGTTTCCAAAAGCAATTTGGCGAAGCATCTACTCGACCAATTTAATTGAGTCGTTCAATAAGCAAATCAAAAAATATACAAAGCGCAAGGAACAGTTTCCGAACGAAGAATCACTGGAACGTTTTTTAGTGACGCAGTTCGAGGACTACAATCAACGTTTCGCCTCACGCTGTCACATCGGCTTCAATCAGGCACGTGCAGAGTTGGAAGAGATGTTTGAGCAGCTACATGAACCGACAAACTAACCGGGACGTGCCAGCGCGAAATTTGGGTGTCTAGGAAAGGGCTAGCCCTTTCCTAGACACCCAA
>NZ_JVDT01000240.1 GCF_001076885.1 Bacillus sp. 522_BSPC | reverse complement strand
GCTACTTTCCCACTTTTACTTGCGAGTCCGGCTACTTTTCTTGCTACTTTCCCACTTTTACTTGCGAGTTCGGCAACTTTTCTTGCGCTTCCATACCTTACTTGCGAGTCCGGCAACTTTACTTGCGACTTTCCCACTTTTACTTGTGAGTCCGGCTACTTTTCTTGCACTTCCATACCTTACTTGCAGGTTTGGCTACTTTCCTTGCAGGTTTCCTATTTTTACTTGCGAGTCCGGCTACTTTTCTTGCGACTTTCCCACTTTTACTTGCGAGTCCGGCTACTTTTCTTGCGCTTCCATACCATACTTGCAGGTTCGACAACTTTTCTTGCTACTTTCCCACTTTTACTTGCGAGTCCGGCTACTTTTCTTGCGACTTTCCCACTTTTACTTGCGAGTCCGGCTACTTTTCTTGCGACTTTCCCACTTTTACTTGCTAGTCCGGCAACTTTTCTTGCGACTTTCCCACTTTTACTTGCGAGTCCAGCAACTTCACTTACAACTCCTACACTCCCACCAACTAAAATAAGACACATCCCACACCTTAACATGTGTATGGAATATGTCTTTCTAAAAGTCAACCAAAAAGCAGAATGAAACAAAATCAAAATCCTACTTCTGCAAATACCATTCGATCTTTGCCATTAATATCAAATTGCACTTCTACTTTTGCTTGGGGAAATGCTGCTTGCAAGAGCTGCGCTACTGATTTGCTTTGTCCTGCACCTACTTCAAATCCAATAATAGCTTTATCCTTTAGAACATTAGGTAATTCTTCACAGAGTCTTTTATACAAAACAAGACCATCTTCTCCAGCAAATAGTGCTCTATGTGGCTCATGCTCGGTAACAACATCAGACATTGTCACGATGTCTCCTTTTGGAATGTATGGAGGATTGGAGAGGACAACATCAACCATTTGCCCCTTTGCAATAAATGGCTGCAAAAGATCTCCCTGTATGAATTCAATAGAATCCGCGCCTAAATTCTCAGCGTTTTGCTTTGCTACAGCTAACGAAACTTCATATAGATCTGTAGCTATTACCTGCAACGAAGGATTTTCAAGCTTCATTGTTACTGCAATCGCACCGCTTCCTGTTCCGACATCCACTAGTTTTAAGGCTGCTTTTTTCCCGAACAGCCTGTCTATCCGTGCAAGCGCAGATTGAACAAGCTCCTCAGTTTCTGGACGAGGAATAAGTACTTCTTTATTTACAGTAAAGGCTCGTCCATAAAATTCTTCCTGTCCAATAATATATTGAACTGGCCGTCCTTGGGCATGTAAATAAATCAGCTTTTTAAAGCTTTCCAGTTGTTCTTCTTCCATCTCTTCACGAAATTTAACGAGCATTTCTGATCTACTTACTTGCAATGAATGCCTAAGTAAGATTTCCGCTGCGTATTCTTCCCTGTCATGCTCCTTTAAATAAGAAGAAGCCCATTTTAGGGCTTCGAATACTTTACACATCGGAAGCACTTTCCAAACGACTAGATTGTTCTTCAAAAATAAGCGCATCAATAATATCGTCCATTTTTCCTTGAAGAATTTGATCTAGCTTTTGAATAGTCAATCCAATACGGTGGTCTGTTACACGATTTTGCGGGAAGTTATACGTCCGAATTCGCTCTGAACGATCCCCCGTTCCCACCGCTGATTTACGTTGTTGATCATATTCCGCTTGTGCTTCTTGCTGGAATTTATCATAAACACGTGCTCGTAATACTTTCATTGCTTTTTCTTTATTTTTAATCTGTGATTTTTCATCCTGACAGGAAACAACAGTGCCTGTTGGAAGATGGGTTAAACGGACTGCAGACATCGTTGTATTAACACTTTGTCCTCCAGGTCCACTAGATGCAAATGTGTCAACCCGAATATCTTTTTCATGTATTTCAATTTCTACTTCTTCTGCTTCAGGCAAGCACGCTACTGTAGCAGTAGATGTATGAATACGACCGCCAGATTCTGTTTCTGGGACACGCTGTACACGGTGGGCACCATTTTCAAATTTCAATTTGCTGTATGCCCCTTTTCCGTTAATCATAAAGATGATTTCTTTGTAGCCACCAACACCTGTTGAGCTTGCATCAATGACTTCCATTTTCCACCCTTGCGCCTCAGCAAAACGGCTATACATCCGGAAAAGATCCCCTGCAAATAAAGCAGCCTCATCTCCGCCAGCTGCTCCCCTTACTTCCATGATAACGTTTTTATCATCATTCGGATCTTTAGGGATCAACAAAATTTTTAAACGCGCTTCTAATTCTTCGATACGCGCAGCCGTTTCATCTAGCTCTTCCTTCACCATTTCGCGCATTTCTGGATCTAGCTTTTCTTCCAGCATCGTTTTAGCTTCCGTATGCTGTTCTTTTACTTCTTTATATTCACGATAAACTTCTACTGTTTCTTGAATATCCGATTGCTCTTTCGAATAGTCACGCAGTTTTTTTGTATCATTCACAATTTCAGGATCACTTAATAATTCATTAAGCTTTTCATAACGATCCTCTACAGCTTGAAGACGATCAAACACACTATTCACCTCGTTTTTATCCATAACGTATTCATTATATTATAGGCTATTTTCGCCGTCAAAACCAATTTCTTATGAAAAATGGCATTTATGGCTTATTTTCACTCCTCATAAAGCCCATTGCTTTCACAGCCCCTCTTCCTTCACACAGGAGTCGAGTGTCTCCTGTTTCAGAAGAACATAACCTCTTCTAACAATAAGACCTATGAATTTTCAAGAAAAAATAAACGCTCCCTTTTGCTCAATAACCACAAGAATTTTTACAGAGTCAATTTTCCATTTATCTATTATAATAGAGTTAACACTAAAAAGAGAGGATACAACAGAATGTCCCTTACCAATCAATCCGTTTATGAATATGTGATGGAGCAAGCTCCATCCATCACAAAGACTTGGTTTTCCATTAAAGACGGGGAAGCAGGATCTATTTATTCAAAGAATACTTCCTCATCTGTTGCAGAGCTATTAACCAAACAGCATACGTATACAATCCAAACTGTTATGAGCGCTTTTCTAGAAGATGAGAGCATTTTTGCTGAAAATCTAGAGCTTTGGGCAAATAAGGTAGCTAAAAGTAGAGTAGAACTAGGCACACCAGTTCACGAAGTTTTGCAGGCATTAAGTATCACTAGACAAGTTATATGGGACTCTATTGAACAGTTTATCCTTGAACAAAAAAATATACCAACTGAATTAATATTACAATGGAGTTCAAAATTTCACTTTACTTTTGATCGACTAACGAATCAATTCACAACCATGTATCACGCTTTCACAAAGCAAAAGCTTCATTCTCAACAGGAATTAATCCAACAATTAAGCGTCCCTGTTATTCCGATTACAGAATCAATTGGGGTCCTCCCATTAGTCGGAGACATCGATAGCTTACGAGCAAAATTTATTCTTGAAGTTGTTCCTGTTAAATGCAAAGAGGAAGGGATTAATCATCTGTTCATTGATTTATCTGGTATTTCTTCTATCGATACAAAGGTGGTGCATGAACTAATGAAACTAACTAAAATCCTTTCCTTCATTGGCATTGAAGCAACCATTTCTGGACTTAGTCCTGACACGGCCCAGCAGATTACTACGCTAGGAATTAGTTTAGGAAATGTCCCTACCTATAGTACACTGAAACAAGCGTTATCTTTTGAACAGACGCCCGTTCAAAAGGCTTTGAATGTAAAAGTAATATCGGTAGATTAACATTATTCTGTCATCCATATCGATCTACATAATAACATATTCGTTAAAAAAACTCCGATAATTTCTACTTATTCACTCAATAGGAACTAGAGAAATAAGAGACTATCGGAGTTTTTATTACAATTATTTATCTATCAAACTAGTAAAAGGGAAAGCGAATCATTAATTAAGTAATTTTTCCCCTACAATAAACTCATCACGTATCTCGCCAACAATTTCTTCTAATATATCCTCCATTGTGACAAGACCAACAATGACGCCTCTTTCATTCTTCACTAACCCCATATGCACTCTTTCTTGCTGCATTTTAAGAAGAGCATTTTTAATTGGCGCGGTTTGGAGAAAAATTGGCATCTCATGGATAAATTCTTCCATCTTCGTTTCTCTTCCAGCTACTACATTTGTTAGCATCTCTTTTGTATTTACATACCCTACCAGCTTAGTTTGATTCTTTGTGACAGGGTAACGAGTATATTCATGTTTATCCAAAATAGTCAAAATCTCTTCAAAGGACATCTCAATCTCTACGTTTACAATTTGCTCTCTTGGTATCATTATTTCTTTTAGAATTCGATTATCAAAAGCAAAAATATTCTTTAAATACGCTAGTTCTGTTTGATTGATTTCACCACTTTCATAGCTCTGTGTAACAATCAGCTTTAATTCCTCTTCCGAGTGAGCTGTTTCATGCCCAATTGGTTTTATGCCAAACCATCCAAGGATTGCTTGTGATGAGCCATTTAATGCATGGATAATAGGCTTCGTAATTCTTCCAAACCAATATAATCCAGGAGCTAGCATTAAAGTCATTTTTTCAGCATATTGGATTGCTAGTGTCTTTGGAGCAAGTTCTCCAATTACTACATGCAAAAAGGAAACTACTGATAAAGCTATCGCATAAGAAAGAACGGTTGATAAAGCACCTGGTACATCAAACCTTTCAAACAAAGGATGGAGCATCTTTTCCACAGTCGGTTCTCCTAACGCTCCTAAAACCAATGCAGTAATGGTTATTCCCAGCTGACAGGCAGATAAATAATAATCCAACTCGTGGGCAACTTTCTTTGCTACTACCGCCTTTTTATTGCCTTCTGCAATTAACTGATCCAGTCTTGACATCCTTACTTTTAATATCGCAAATTCAGCACCTACAAAAAATGCTGTCAATAAAATAAATACTGCTACTAAAAACAAATTTAATAGAATAATACTGTCCAATTATTTCCCTCTAACTTTGAGGGATTCACCTCCATGATTATAGATAAAGCAGTTTTTCATCCAGCTAGTTTTTCAACACGTTTTGCGTAAGACTAACTTCTTTGATTTGATAGTTATCCATATCTGTTACCGTCCAAACATTTTCTCCCTGCTCGACTTGGTCACCTATCTTAGCAGTGTCCAATAGCTTATATTGAATCCAGCCTGCTATTGTATCAAGCTCTTCGCTTTCCTCAAAAGGCATCCCAAAACGTTCTTCCAGTTCATCTAGCAATACACGGCCGTTAATAAAATACTTATTTCCCGACTCCCGGATATCCGCTACTTCATCTGCATCAAACTCATCACGGATTTCACCAACTAGTTCTTCTAAAATATCCTCCATCGCCAGAATACCAGACGTACCACCATATTCATCGATAACTAACAGCATATGCACTCTTTCTTGCTGCATTTTCAGAAGGGCATCCTGCAAGCTTGTTACTTCCAATACAACCGGAAGATCACGGAGAAATTCTGTTAATTCGCGATTTCTTCCCCAAGCCATCTGTGTCAGCATTTTCTTTACATTAACAACACCTAGGATGTGATCCTTATCCCCATCTTCTGTTACTGGATAACGAGTATAATTGTGCTCATCCAAGATTTTCACGATATCGTCATATGACATATCTTTATTTAGCGTAACAAATTCTGTTCTTGGAACCATAATATCCTTTGCTACCCTTTCATCGAAGGAGAAGACATTTTCCATATAGGCAAGCTCTGTCTGGTCAATTTCTCCACCTTGATAGCTTTGTGCCATTACTATTTTTAATTCTTCTTCCGAATAAGCCTGTTCATGCTTAACAGATTTTACCCCCATTAAACGAAGCACTACTTGTGCAGATCCATTTAATGCCCATATAAATGGTTTCATCACTATTCCAAACCAATATAATGGCGGTGCTAACATTAAGGTTAGTTTCTCAGAAAATTGAATGGCAAGTGTTTTTGGAGCCATTTCTCCAACTACAACATGCAGAAACGTAACCAATGCAAAAGCAATAGCATACGAGGCAACAGATGCGACAGATGGTGAAGCATTCATTAAATTAAATACTGGATATAATAGTTGCTCAATTGCTGGTTTCCCTAAGGCACCAAGGCCCAGTGCTGTGACAGTAATACCTAGTTGACACGCCGATAGATAGTAGTCTAAATCACCCGCTACCTTCTTCGCGACAATTGCCTTTTTGTTTCCTTCTGCAATTAGCTGTTCTATTCGTGACATCCGAATTTTAACTACAGCAAATTCAGAACCAACAAAGAAAGCTGTCAGTACTAATAATAGTACCAGTAAAAATAAATTTGTTATCGTTATTATGTCCAATTATTTCCCTCTTTTGAGGGATTCACCTCCAGGAATAGTTACATTAAAGACAGTAATTTCATTACGTCTAATAATTTTTTTTCAAGTGTATGATACACTTTCTTTTTCTCTTCCTGCGGCGCATCTTTCAATCTTTCTTCCAATGATGCCAGCTTTTTATGCAAACATGCAATTTCATTCTGTACGTCATTCATAATTGGCTCTATTTCATCCTCTTCTCTTGATTGAATAACTTTACGAATTTCATCAATGGACATCCGTTGTTTTTTCAAAAGTTTGATTCGTTCCAATGTATGAAGAACATCTTCCGAATAAAGGCGATAATTGGAATCAGATCGCGTTACAGGAAGCAATTTGTTACTTGTATAATAATCAATCGTTCTTGTTGACAACCCGCTTAATTTCGCCACTTGGCCAATTCGCAATAACGCCTTCCCAATGAAAAAACCCCCTTTTAGTTTATAAGATATTTTTATCATAGCATAGAAAGGAAAATCCGTACAGTACAACGTTATAGTTTTAGGTTTTAGTTTTTCATACTAACTTGGACAGGATTATGGTGCTGGTATGGGGGCCTGTCACCTTTTCCATTTTCCCCCTGCAAAACTCCCTCCCTTGTCACATAAAAAAGCTCCTGCTAAGAGGGATAAAACCGTTCCTAACAAGAGCTCTTTTCTTATAAAGCTGTTGATGTATTATCTTTATTTGCTTTCTCTGTACTTCTAGGCACTTCATGATGATGGCGGCATCGAGGTTCATAAGACTCAGATGCTCCTACTAAAATGACCGGATCTTCGTAGCAAGCCGGTGAACCATTAATCAATCTTTGTGTTCTGCTTGCTGGTGATCCGCAGACTGCACAAACAGCTTGAAGCTTTGTCACTAATTCTGCGATTGCCATTAATTCCGGCATTTTTCCGAATGGCTCGCCTCTAAAATCTTGATCCAAACCTGCACAAATGACACGATGGCCACTATTTGCCAAATGCTGAATAACACCAATAATTTCATCATCAAAAAATTGTACTTCATCTATTGCAACTATCTCTATATCGGAAGTCACATATTCAAAAATGTCGGCTGATTTACTAATAGGAATCGCATTAGTCGTTGCTCCATTATGTGATACAACTGATTCATCACTATAGCGATTATCAATACTTGGTTTAAACACGATAAACTTCTGCTTAGCAAATTTCGCCCTTCTTACACGACGGATGAGTTCTTCTGATTTTCCTGAAAACATACTTCCACAAATAACTTCAACCCATCCATGATGTTTCATTACATACATGAAACCGCTCCTTCCTAATATAAACAACTTCTCTCTTTTCTTACTCTATTCTACTTTTTCTATTTCAATCGTCAGGGTGTGAATATATACATCCAACATTCTCTCTTACCTACTTTAACAGCTATTAAGGCTGATTGAAATAATATATTCGACTCAAACTTCATTTTTAACAGCATCTCCAATAGATAACTAATCAATAAATGCATTAAGATACTTAAGAATAAAAGCGATAATAATTACTTTCATTATTAAATATCCTACTATAAGTCAAAATAAAAAACAGGCAAGGAGAAAGTAACTTCTTGCCTGTTCTTGATATTCCATATTACTTAAGGCCGTATTTTTTGTTGAAGCGATCAACACGTCCGCCAGCTTCAGCAAATTTTTGACGTCCAGTATAGAACGGATGGCACTCAGAACAAGTTTCAACTTTGATTTCTTTTTTAACTGAACCAGTTGTGAACTCGTTACCACAAGCACATTTCACCGTAATTTCGTTATAAGTTGGATGAATTCCTGCTTTCATTTCTTTTCATCTCCTTCCGCCCTGCAACTTTCGAAACAGAGTTATAAAACAATGCCAGAAGCACTGTAATTTCAAAAACACATTGAGTATATTATATCAAGGACATTCTTGTTTTGCAACACTATTAACAATGCATTAATTACCAAATATTGAAAACTACTTAAAGCATTTCCTCCACTTGTATCCTTCAGGGCTTACGATCGCTTAGCAGTGCCAGCTTTCATTTGTTCTCCTAGGATGGCAAAGAAGTCTTCATTGCTTTTTGTTTGTCTTAATTTTCTTAGGAACTTTTCAGCAAAGTCTGGTGAATCAGACATTGATTTACGAATAGCCCATAGCTTGTCTAAATGTTCTTTCGGAATCAATAGTTCTTCTTTACGTGTTCCAGAGCGTCTAATATCAATAGCTGGGAATATTCTTCTTTCTGCTAGTGCGCGGTCTAAATGAAGTTCCATATTACCAGTACCTTTAAACTCTTCATAAATAACATCATCCATACGTGAACCAGTATCGACTAACGCTGTTGCCAATATGGTTAAGGAACCTCCTTCTTCTATATTACGAGCTGCACCGAAGAATCGTTTTGGGCGATGGAACGCACCAGGATCGATCCCCCCTGATAATGTTCTTCCACTTGGAGGAATAACCAGGTTATAAGCGCGGGCTAATCTTGTAATACTATCCATCAAAATAATAACATCACGCTTATGCTCCACAAGACGCATCGCTCTTTCTAGAACCAATTCAGCAACTTTAATATGGTTTTCTGGAACCTCATCAAAAGTAGAGCTTACAACATCTCCACTTACTGATCTTTCAATATCGGTAACTTCTTCTGGTCTTTCATCAATTAGTAAGACTATTAATTCTGCTTCCGGATGATTATTCGTAATACTATTTGCTATTTCCTTAATCAACATTGTTTTACCAGCTTTTGGAGGAGCCACAATTAACCCACGTTGTCCAAAACCAACAGGTGCTAATACATCCATAATTCTAGTAGAAACATTTCGCTGTGTTGTTTCTAAATGTATTTGTCGATTTGGGTACAGAGGAGTTAGAGCTGGAAAATGAACTCTTTCTTTCGCTGTCTCCGGATCATCTCCATTTACCGCTTCTACCTGTAGTAAACCGAAATATCTTTCGTTTTCTTTTGGTGGACGAACTTTTCCAGAAACTTTATCCCCATTTCTTAAATCAAATCTTCTAATTTGAGATGCAGATATATAAATATCCTGTGAGCTTGGAGAATAATTAATCGGTCTTAAGAAGCCAAACCCTTCTGACTGAATAATCTCAAGAACACCTTCCATGAAAAAATAGCCCTCTTGCTCTGCTCTTGCCTTCAGGATCGAGAAAATCAGTTCCTTTTTTGTCAACTTGCTATAGTAGGCAACTTTGTATTCTCGAGCTAACTCATACAACTCTTTTAATTTCATATTTTCTAAACTAGATATATTTAATCCCATTTTTACACCACTCTTTTGTATTTTCAGTTATCCCGACCATTTTTTATCGAAATGTGGGAAGGCTAATCTTCTGTTTGAGGCGAACGCTTTTTGTGAAGAGAAATTTTGATGCGAGAAATAATTAATGTGAAGGATGGAAAAGAAGATTCCTACTTCTTCTCCAACTATCGATAAATCGTACACTTCCGTTTTTTTAAGGCTCACTTCATAAGTAGTTTATTAATAAAGAAGAATAAGCCATTGTACGAATAAAAATTTATCTTAAGAGGAGTTTTTATTTTATCCTTCATGTTTCTAATGCTTCTTTCGAGAAATCTATCAAAAGCACTCTCTATTTTACCTCCATCTAGGAAAAATGTGCAACAAGAATTTTTTTACTATCTCCTTGTTTACTCATCAGCGGAAGCAAAATATGGATGAAGACTCTTATGATCCTTCTTTTTTTAGGATCGCTCGAAAAGGAAGGTAGGTGAGGATGCTTAGTGAATATTCTCGTTTTTTGAGAATATCGATTCTTTCGTCAACGCAAATGAAAAGGATGGTCCCGACATCCTTTATTGTGCAAGTATACTTTTTTATAAGTATCGGAATGTATGGATTAATTATACCTATTCCAGGTAAAATTCTCTTCTTGTTCCGCATTATTCTTTGGGCAAAGAGGGGTCTCCTGTTACCTTCCCCGTATGCTTTATGAAAAGGGCTTAGGAGGTTAATTTCTACTTATGACAGGGGGAGCATCATCCCCCACTTTTCTTTTTGCTCAAGAACAGATAATCCTTTTCAAATAAATAATCAACATACATTATCCATTATTTATTTGTTCATATTCTTCTTCAGTCATTTTTTCACGCCATATGGTAGCTCCTAAGCCTGTAAGCTTCTCGACAATATGACTATACCCTCTATCTATATGTTCTAGGCCTGTTATTTCCGTTACTCCATCAGCCATAAGTCCTGCTATCACTAGCGAAGCTCCTGCACGCAAATCGCTTGCTTTTACTTTCGCCCCTTGTAAATGAACAGGTCCATTTATAATCGCAGAACGCCCCTCCACTTTGATCGTGGCATTCATACGACGCAGTTCATCTATATGTTTAAATCTAGCACCATAGATTGTGTCTGTAACCATACTTGTACCAGTTGTTTTTGTTAATAGAGACGTGAATGGCTGCTGAAGATCTGTTGGAAAACCTGGATATACCAGTGTTTTGATGTCTACTGGTTTTAGGGAACGGTTAGAGCTCACAAACACTTGCTCATCACTTGACTCAATCGAAACTCCCATTTCCCTTAACTTTGCGATTAGGGACTCTAAGTGCTGTGGGATTACGTTATCGACAAGGACTCCATCTCCAACTGCAGCACCAATAATAATATACGTACCAGCTTCAATCCGATCAGGGATAATCGTATGACGACAACCATTTAAATGCTCTACCCCTTCAATTCGAATCACATCGGTGCCTGCACCTTTAATTTTTGCTCCCATATTGGTTAAAAGTGTTGCCACATCAATGATTTCCGGCTCTTTCGCTGCGTTTTCAATGATTGTCTTTCCTTTTGCTCTTACTGCTGCAAGCATAATATTGATTGTTGCTCCGACACTTACTACATCTAAATAAATTCTTGCTCCTCTTAACTCATCTGCCCGAAGATAAATGGCACCTTGTTCATTTGTAACCTGTGCCCCAAGTGCTTCAAACCCTTTAATATGCTGGTCTATAGGTCTTGGTCCAAGATGACAACCACCAGGTAATCCAATAACTGCCTTTTTGAATCGTCCTAACATTGCTCCCATCAAATAATAGGAGGCACGCAATTTTTTTACCTTTCCATTCGGCATAGGCATAGAAATCATGGAAGATGGATCTATTGTTATATCAGAGTCTGATATAGATACCGTTCCACCTAGTTCTTCCAAAATTTCTTTTAATATTTGAACATCTGAAATGTCAGGTAATCCTTCAATCGTTACTGGGGATTCAGCTAATATGGTCGCTGGTATAAGTGCAACAGCACTATTTTTCGCACCACTTACCCTTACTGTTCCTTTTAATGGAGATCCACCTGCAATCATAAGTTTTTCCATTTCTAGCTCCCTTCTAAGCCAATGCAAAAGTACAAGTTCTGCTATAAGTTAATCAAGATGAGGCTTGGATGTAGAATCTTGTTTGAATTACTGTTACTTATTATACCAAATATTAAGACTTAATGGAAAAGTATATATGTATGAACTTTTGTTCTTATTTATTGATAAAGTACAAACATTTTTAGTATTACCTATAAAGTACAACTTCAATCAGTTAGAGAGTGTTCAAAAGTAAGTTTTCTCCCTTTCTAATTTTTCAGCATTTATTTTATACTATTTTTTCCAAACCATTTGTAGGAAGCTGTTGTCTGTTCTTTGATTTAACCTTTTTGCCTGGATCTAGAAAAAAAAGACATAGAAAAGAGGATATCTTTAAGGCTATTTCCCTTAAAGATATCCTCTTTCTATTCTTATCAATTAAGCTCTATTTGAAGAACCGAATTCTTTGATTTTGCCGATTACTGTTGCTTTAATCGCATCACGAGCTGGTCCTAAATATTTACGTGGATCGTATTCTTCTGGTTTAGCAGCTAATGTTTCGCGAACTGCTTTTGCAGAAGCAATTTGGTTTTCTGTATTAACGTTGATTTTAGCAGTTCCTAAAGAAATTGCTTTTGTGATATCTTTTGTTGGGATACCAGTACCACCGTGTAATACTAATGGTAAACCAGTTAAGTTACCGATTTCTTCCATTTCTTTGAAACCTAAGTTTGGCTCACCTTTGTAAGGACCATGAACAGATCCTAATGCAGGAGCTAATGTATCAATACCAGTACGTTTAACAAGTTCCACACATTCGTTAGCATCAGCATAAATTACGCCTTCAGCTACAACGTCGTCTTCTTGTCCACCAACAGTACCAAGTTCTGCTTCAACAGAAACACCTTTAGCATGTGCATACTCTACTACTTTAGAAGTAATTTCAACGTTTTCATCAAATGAATGGTGAGAAGCGTCGATCATTACAGATGTAAAACCAGCATCAATTGCGTCTTTACATTTTTCAAAGCTTGAACCGTGATCTAAGTGAATAGCAACTGGAACAGTGATGCTATAGTCTTCCATTAAACCTTCAACCATTTTCACAACAGTTTTGAAGCCACCCATATAACGGGCTGCACCTTCAGAAACCCCAAGAATTACTGGAGATTTTTCTTCTTCTGCAGCTTGAAGAATTGCTTGAGTGAACTCAAGGTTATTTAAGTTAAATTGACCAACAGCATAGCCTTCTGCTTTTGCTTTGTTTAACATGTCTTTCATTGAAACTAAAGGCATATTTCTTCCTCCTTATTTAATGATCGTTCTTTGTTACAAGAGAATCTTTATTAAATTTCCCAAAGGAAAGTTGAATATGTATATCATACCTCAAGTAATCAAAAACGAATCATTCCTTTTAAACTCAATTGTAATCATACCAAAATAAAACAAGAAATGCTATCGTTCAAGCTTTTTTTTCTATTTTGTCACAATTTAGTTTATCATTTTACAAATGAAGACGCTTTAAGTATGGACATCGTTGCTTGCTCAAACAATGCAACAGAAGAACCACCAATGTCTTCCATTCTATTTGGTGGTTTTTTGTCTCTGTATATGGCTGTTTTCCGTAAGTTGCTAGGACCAACAGCCTTTAGAATTTATGTATAGATTTCGAATAATTACTCATTAATATATTTTTTCACAGCATCTCTGAGATCATCAATATCAAACGGTTTAGCAAAATGAGTGAGTGCTCCGAGATCTTTAGCTTCCTGAATCATATCTAATTCTCCATATGCTGTCATGATAATGACGCGAATATCTTGATTCAGCTTTTTCATACGTTTTAATATTTCAATACCATCCATCCCTGGAATTTTCATATCCAGTAGCACCAAGTCTGGAAATTCCCTTGTTACTATTTCTAACGCTTGAATGCCATTTGCAGCTTGAAAAGTTTTATATCCTTCCTTTTGAAAAACTTCATTCAAAAGGATTCTTATACCGAATTGATCATCAACAATCAGTATTTTCCCTTTCATCATTGACCCTTCCCTTCAAAGTTGAGTTTTTTATGTATTCTCTCGTTTTTAATCATAGTTATCTTTCTACTATTTGGTCAACATTTCCTGCTAATTCCCTTAAATTTTACCTTTTCTCCATATTTATTTATAATTAACTACTATAAATGTGCGTTACTGTTAATTTTTATAACAATGGAGGTTTTCCAAGTGCTTAAAATGTTCTCCACACAACTAAGTGGACTTTTTAAAAGATTGCATGAAAAAGAAGAGGAAGCAATTGAAGACAGTTCTAGATTATTAGCACAAGCCATCGTAAGTGATGGAAAAGTTTATTTCTATGCAACAAATGAAATGGCAGGTGTTATGAAAGAAGCTACTAAAGGGCTGGAGCCGATGTCAGGAGCTGAGGAGTGGACAAACTCCTCCCTTGAATCAATTACTTCCAATGATCGTTTCATTCTTTTCTCTCGTACAAATGAGGAGGAAGAGATTAACACTTTTGCCAAGAATTTATATGATTCCCAAATTCCTTTTGTTTCTGTCTGCTCGATTACTAATAGTGAAATCGAATCTGTGATTGACTTTGCAGATGTGGCGATTGATTTAAAAATAACGAAAGGTTTATTACCTGATGAGGAAGGAAATCGATATGGCTATCCTTCCTTAATTGCTGGCCTTTTTGTTTATCATGGCATTAAATTTACAACGGACGAGATTTTAAAGGAATATGATATTAAATAGGAAGAAACATAACATTATATGTTATAACAGCTAACAAAAAGAGGTTATTCCCATTAAAAGGAAGAACCTCTTTTTTTACTGCTTTTAACCAAATCTATCTTTATTATTTCTCCGCTAAGCGAATGGACGCACCAACAAATTCACGGAATAATGGCTGTGGACGAGTTGGTCTTGAAATAAACTCAGGATGGAATTGAGAAGCAACAAACCAAGGATGATCCTTAAGCTCTACTATTTCTACTAGACGACCATCTGGGCTAGTTCCTGAGAAAATAAATCCTGCGTTTTCCATCTCTTGACGATATTGGTTGTTAAACTCATAGCGATGACGATGTCTCTCATAAATTACTTCGTCTTGATACGCTTCATATGCTCTTGTTTCTTCTTTTAATTTACATGGATATAAACCTAAGCGAAGCGTTCCGCCTAAATCCTCTACATCCTTTTGTTCAGGTAAAAGATCGATTACTGGATGGGTTGTCTCTTCGTTAATTTCAGAAGAATGTGCATCATCCCAACCTAAAACATTACGAGCAAATTCAATAGATGCAACCTGCATTCCTAGACATATTCCGAAGAAAGGAACCTTTTGTTCACGTGCATATTGTGTTGCTAAAATCTTTCCTTCAATTCCACGATCTCCGAATCCACCAGGAACAAGAATTCCATCTGCATCTTGTAGCAATTCTTGTACATTTTCTTTTGTTACATGCTCTGCATTAATCCAATCGATATCAATATCAGCATCATATGCATAACCAGCATGCTTCAATGCTTCTACAACAGAAATATAAGCATCTTGTAGCTCTACATATTTACCAACAAGAGCAATTTTTGTTGTTTTAGAAAGATTACGCACCCGATCTACTAATTCAATCCATTCTGTCATATCTGCTTCTTGGCATTTTAGTTTTAGATGCTCGCATACAATTTGGTCAAGATTTTGTTCTTGTAATGCTAAAGGAATCGTATAAAGTGTATCCGCATCACGGCACTCAATAACCGATTTATTGTCGATATCACAGAATAACGCAATTTTGTCCTTCATATCTTCAGAAATAGGTTTTTCTGTTCTTACTACAATTACATTAGGCTGTATACCTAGGCTCCGTAATTCTTTTACACTATGTTGTGTTGGTTTTGTTTTCATTTCTCCTGCTGCTTTAATGTAAGGTACTAATGTACAGTGAATGTACATAACATTATCGCGGCCGATATCACTTTTAATTTGACGAATTGCTTCTAAGAAAGGTAATGATTCAATATCCCCAACCGTTCCACCAATTTCTGTAATAACAACATCTGCATTTGTTTCTCGGCCAGCTCTAAATACACGCTCTTTAATTTCATTTGTGATATGCGGAATTACTTGAACTGTCCCTCCAAGATAATCTCCTCTGCGTTCTTTTCTTAATACAGTAGAATAGATTTTCCCTGTTGTAACATTGTTATATTTTGTTAAATTGATATCAATAAAACGCTCATAATGACCTAAGTCTAAATCGGTTTCCGCACCGTCATCTGTTACGAATACTTCCCCATGTTGATAAGGACTCATTGTACCAGGATCCACATTGATATATGGGTCAAACTTTTGAATGGTTACACTAACACCACGATTTTTCAGCAAGCGTCCAAGAGATGCTGCTGTAATCCCTTTTCCTAGTGAAGATACTACTCCACCTGTCACAAAAATATATTTTGTCATTATATGATCCCCCTTGATTTAAGTTTGCTCCAATTCCTCTTTATTTAAGACGAATTGACTAATTTTTTTAGAGGGGTATGAAACGATTGTTGTTTTTACTTAAGGCCGTTTTCGTAAAGCTTGTTGCTATTACCCGCAGCTAGAATCTACTGGTGTGAGCAGTGAACCTCCAAGGTATCATCTTTCTCACTAATACCACAACAATCTTTTAGAAAACAGCATTACTAAAAAATAAAAAGCGCTCCTCTTACTTTTCCAAGTAAGGGAGCGCTATATTTAGCGAATTTAAGTTCGTTCCTCTTTTTAAGGAGCCCAAAAAAGATTTTACTAGCAAAGACCGTAAAAGTCAAGACTAGGGAGAATTATTTATTTTCATCCTCTTCATCTTCGAATTCGTCGTCCTCTTCTTCATCTTCTTCATCTAAATCATCATAATCTTCTTCGATTTCTTCATCGAAATCTTCATCTTCCGATAAATCATCGTCTAGTAAATCATCGTCTTCTTCATCCAAATCATCGTCATCCTCATCTAGAAGCTCTTCATCATCTAGATCAGCATCGAAGTCATCAAACTCGTCTTCGTCTTCATCTAAGCTATCAAAATCATCGAAGTCTTCCGCTACAGCTTTTTTCGACTTTTTCTTCTTCGGTTTTGTTACTGTTACTACATCTTCCTCTGATTTATCTACAGGATACCATAAACGAAGTCCCCAACGGTTGTCCCCTAATGATAAGAAACGACCATCAATATTAACATCTGTATAAAATTGTGCAATTCTTTCATTAACCTCTTCTTCACTTAACCCTACTAATTTTGCTACTTCATTCATTAGTTCATTAAATGCATAAGGTGTTTTGCCACCATTCATAATTTCATACGCTACATCAATTAGTGCCATTTCTTTAAGTTCTTCTTTTGTGTATTTATCAACACTCATTTTTTCGCACTTCCTTTCTTATCTACTCTTATCCCCTTCCTGAAAGCTTGGACCAATTCAGGTGGAAGTTTCACGTTTCGGGTGTTTATTATTTTTTATACATCTTATTGATCTTTTAAAAATCAATCCATTTAACCTAATTTATTTTAGAAGGTCTGTTAAGAAAAGAAACCTAACTAAAATAGTAAAAATACATATTCTCCATTATAAACAAATTTTAGGTGAATATGCTAGTTCTAGTTAAGGTTTATTTAACTTTTCTTTGAAATAGAAGTTTTTCTTCTCTTTTTCGACTTTATTTTGATCTGATTGCTTTTTCTTCGCTAGTTTAAAAAAGAGGAGGGATAAGAGAAAAAAGCCGATGGAGCCCAATTGAAGCTTATAAAGGAACGAAAACAAAACTGCATATAAAACTATCCCTATTGTAATCAATATTTTCCGCACTGCTAATCCACCCCAACTTAAATAAAGTTTATCCTTCCTTCTAGAATAACGATTATTAGAAGTGCTCTGCAAGTCTCTTATTAATTTATTGGCAATTTTCCAAACAAATAGTTGAGAATTCTTAAAATTCTCCTATTAATACGAAAGGTATGAAAGGAATAGAATATCGGCAATACTATCCTTTTAAGGAGGGAATTATCAATGAAGATATTCTTGGTTATCCTATGCATTATTGCCATACTTATTTTCCTTCTCTATATGGACTATCAGTTAGGAAAGAGAGCACAGCAAAAACGAATAGACCGAAAAAACCATCCTTTTAGATATACTGATTTCCACATATATTCTGACGGGACAGAACTATTCCCAGCCCTGTTTCAAGCAGTCAAAGAGGCAAAAAGCCATGTCCATATTCTTTTCTATACGATTAAAACAGATAGTATTTCCAATGAATTTCTACACCTTTTAAAAACCAAAGCACATGAAGGGGTGGAAGTACGCCTTATTTTAGATTGGTTAGGCAGTATCAATATAAGAAAAAGAATAAGAAGAAAATTAAAGCAAGCTGGTGTTCAATTTGCTTTTTGCCAGCTCCCAACGTTTCCTTTTCTCTTTTATTCCTTACAAGTAAGGAATCACAGAAAAATCGCTATCATTGATGGGAAAATTGGTTTTATGGGTGGTTTTAACATCGGAAAGGATTATATTCATGAGAACTTTAAATTAAGCCCTTGGCGTGACTACCATCTTCAATTAATAGGAGAAGGGGTCGATGACTTACAGCGAGAATTTTTAATAGACTGGTTAAAAGCCTCTAAAATAAACTTACTACAAAACCAAGTGTACTTTCCAGCGCAGACAAAAGGAGAAACAAGACATCAAATTATCCCTACACAAGGAGTTTATTTAGAAGAGCTACTATGCAATTTGATCAAAAACAGCAAAAGAAGTCTTTTAATTGCTACACCTTACTTCATTCCTAGCAAGCGAGTAACAGAAGAATTATTAAGAGCATTACATAGAAATGTGAGTCTCACCATCCTTATTCCAAATAAAGCGGATCATATGCTTGTTAAAGAAGCGGCATTTCCCTACTTACGGAAACTATTAAAGGACGGGGCAAGTGTTTATCAATATATGAATGGCTTTTTTCATGGTAAATTAATAAATACCGATAATGAAATTATGATTGTCGGTTCATCCAATTTCGATCGCCGCAGTATCTTTTTGAATCATGAGCTGAACTGTTGCATATATGATCCTGTTTTTATTGCAAAAATGAATAAAATTACTACGATGGATTTGGAACAAGCAAAGGAGTTATCTCTCGAGGATTTAAAAAGGATACATTTATGGAGTATGGTAAAAGAATGGCTTGCCCGTCTTTTTGCCCCATTTTTATAGGATGAACCTTTCTTTAATCAGTGGGATATGTCTCCCACTGATTATTTTACAAAGGTGTTTATCCACCCATTGTTTCAGGAGGAACTTATCTTTGAAAAAGGACAATAATCCATTCAAACGCACGGTATCCGGCATATATTCCAAAAATACCAACGATACCCGAAAAGGCACCTGGGGCTGGGATTGGCAGTTTCAAAAGACCAAAAATAAACCCAGTTAAAAATCCAGTTATTAAAGCAAATACCACTAATTTCACAAGCATCTTCCCTTCAAAAGTAGATGCTTTTATTATTCGAAAAGTTAGTTCGAAATATCCGATGATTCCTTAATCAGCTTTGCTGTTTTTTATAACAGGGATTTTTAGTTTCACCGTGAATGATTTTATCGATAGATTTTTCTCAAAGAGCGTAATTACATAAAAGTGGACAATAAAAAAAGGAAGAGGTTCTCTTCCTTTTTTTATTACATTTTTTCTGGCGCAGATACACCAATTAGGGCTAGGGCGTTTCTTAATGTTATCTGTGTCGCTTTGATTAATGCTAGGCGTGCTTTTGTTCTTTCTAGATTGTCTGTGTCTAATACTTTTTCTGCGTTATAGAAGCTATGGAAAGTAGAGGCTAAGTCGTAAATATAATTTGTAATTCGGTGCGGCATTCTCTTTAATGCTGCTTCCCCTACTGCTTGTGGGAATTCTCCTAGTTTTTTCAATAAGTCAAATTCCTTTTCTGCAGTAATTAACGATACGTTTAGTTCATCAGCCAGCTCGATTCCTTGTTCTTTTCCTTGTCTTAGGATACTTGAAATACGTGCATGTGCGTATTGAGCATAGTATACTGGGTTTTCATTGGATTGTGATACAGCAAGATCTAAATCAAAGTCTAAATGTGTATCTGCACTTCTCATTGCAAAGAAGTAACGTGTTGCATCTAAGCCTACTTCTTCCACTAAATCTCTCATTGTAACAGCTTTTCCAGTACGTTTACTCATCTTCATTTTTTCGCCATCTTTATAAAGATGAACAAGCTGAATAATTTCTACTTCTAATGCATCTTTGTTATAGCCTAATGCTTGAATAGCCGCTCTCATACGTGGAATATAACCATGATGGTCTGCGCCCCAAACGTTAATAAGCTTTTCAAAGCCTCTTTCTAACTTATCTTTGTGATAAGCAATGTCTGGTAATAGATACGTATAAGAACCATCATTTTTAATGAGTACTCGATCTTTATCATCACCGAAATCAGTGGAACGTAGCCAAGTAGCTCCATCTTGTTCAAAAATATAGCCATTTTCTTTTAAAGCGTTTAACGCTATATCAATTTTTCCATTTTGATAAAGGGATGTTTCAGAGAACCACACATCAAACTTCACGCGGAAATCTTCTAAATCTTGCTTTAATTTGGCCATCTCATACTTCAGGCCGTATTCACGGAAAAAGTCAAAACGTTCCTGTTCTGAAACATTTACATACTTATCGCCAAATTCCTCTGCTAATTTTTTTCCGATTCCAATAATGTCTGCACCATGATAGCCATCTTGAGGCATCTCTTTTTCTATACCTAACGCTTGGAAATAGCGTGCTTCAACCGATAATGCTAGGTTATTAATTTGGTTACCAGCGTCATTAATATAGTATTCTCTTGATACATCGTAACCCGCTTTATCTAAAATATTGGAAAGAGAATCTCCTACTGCTGCACCACGTGCATGTCCTAAATGAAGATCCCCCGTTGGATTTGCAGAAACAAACTCTACTTGTACCTTCTCTTTGTTTCCAACAGTAGTTTGTCCGTATTGATCTCCTGCTTTAAGAATAGTTGGAATTAAATCTGTTAAATAACTATTATCCATATAAAAATTGATGAAACCAGGTCCTGCGATTTCCACTTTTTTAATAGAAGCTTTCGTTTGATCAAAATTCTCAATAATAGTCTCTGCAATCATTCTAGGTGCTTTTTTCGCAACCCTTGCTAATTGCATCGCCATATTCGTTGAATAGTCACCATGCGCTTTGTCCTTTGGCAACTCTAGTACTACCTCTGGAATTTGTTCTTCTGTTGCTAGACCAGCTTTTATTACGCTTTGCTTAATTTCTTCCTTTAACTTATCCTTTATTTGATCTACAATATTCATTCTTCCTCTTTCTCCTCCTTAAATGAAATAGTCATATGATAGGTACCATTATTGCTACCCTGCATCTTTAAATCATATAAAATATCTAATGTGCCTGTTGTTGTTTGCTCCTGTACTTCCAACTCAAGCCTCTTTGTATCTGTAACTAGTTGAAATACGCCGTACGGACTTTCATAGCTGCCGACCTTCTGTTTATTAATAAGAAAAGGAAGACGCATTTTTACTGCCCCGCTTCGAAGGATTAACCCTTCCTTTTCGGTAACTTTAATAATTGTTTTAATGGTGCCTTCTTCTATGATTTCTTCATATTTTATATACTTATTAGTATCTTTTTCTAAGTATCGACCAAACCCAATCCACTCAATACTTTCTTTATTTTTCCCATTATATATATGTGTTGTAACTTGTAATTTCACAGGCACCTGTTGCGCTGATGGTTGAGACAACGACAACACTTCCTTTTCATTTACTGTGTAACTTTATAAGTATAAATTTTTTATAGGGGAAGTGCAAGATGGTTCGTCAAATGTTTAAGAACTACAACTAAAAAACCTACAGGGAGTCCTGTAGGTTTCTTCTTTTAATATTTGTTTAACTCTTGAATCGGTGTTTGAATTATCACTGGATTTTTTGAAGGATCTAACCATTTAAGAATCTTCACAACGTTCGCTTCGGAAGTTGCTGTGCATCCGAGGGTATAGCTATTTGCAATGTGGAAAAAGATTGCGCTGCCTTTATTCGGAATACGTTTGGTATTATAGTTTATAACAAATCCATATTTATAGGCTGGTACATTCATGTTTTCTGCGCTCTTCCACTGACCCTTTGTTTTCTTTTTTGATTGCCATGTATTATATAGCTTCGATTTTGGATCATCTACCCACACATCATCATTAGTAATTTTCCGATATGGTAATTTGGTTCCAGGGCTCTTTGCTGTTCCAAAGGCAGTTCCGATTGTAAATTTCCCTATAGGTGATTTTTTTCCGCCTTCCTTCATATCAGAGGTGATGCCAAGTTTACCAATATGTCCAGCCATAGTTAAAACTGGAACCCATTCCCCTTTAGCATTCTTTTCAAATGTACGAATTTCAGCAGTGGATGTATTATAGCCATTTGATGTGACAAGAATCAATTGCTTGTTTTTCCCTACTGTTTTTAAACCTGCAGCTAAATTTTTGGGAGCTGCTGGTTTTTTCGTTGTTAGGTATTTACTTGATACCCAACCGGTTTTCTTTCCAACCGGTACTTTGCTCCACGTTCCTTTTGTTTGGGTTACTTTTAATGATTGATTCTTTTTAACTGTCGTAACTATTTTGTACTTAGTACCTGCACCACTTCTCACATTTAATGTACTTGCTGTCACATACATTGTTTTCGTTGCAGTTGTTGCTTTTGCTACCGGCTTCTTTGTTGTTAAATATTTATTGGACGCCCATCCCGTTTTCTTTCCTACGGTCACCTTATCCCAAGAACCTTTTGTTTGTGTCACTGTCACTGCTTGATTTTTCTTTACCATCGTGACTACTTTGTGCGAGGTACTTGCTCCACTTCTTATATTAAGCGTGCTTGCTGTGACATATTTCGTTTTTTTGCTGGCAGCTTGGGCAGTATTTGCCGTGTGAAATCCTGTAAATAAAATCAATACTCCAATTAATAGAACAAAAATCTTCTTTCCCATTTTATTCCCTCGCTTTATCAAAATGATGCTATGTTCTAATCTATCTTTCCAGATTCATCCCCTCTAAAAATTGCTTAAACCTTTCAATTTTTCTATATCTTAACATATCAAATCTGATTTTACGTTGGAAATGTTTAGAGGGATATTGTTGTGATTTATATGGTAGAGGAGATAAAAAAGAGGCTGAAAAAAAACTAAATAGCCAATCTGTAAAGATGAAAAATCTCTAATTTAGCGCTTAAATAAAGGTTCCTTTTATACAATGGTTATTTATGTTTTAAATATAGTCAGGTGTATAAACTATTTTGTTCCATTGCGCTACAAACACTCGCTTTCCGCGGGGAGGAAGCTGAGCCTCCTCGGCTTCGCCTGTGGGGTCTCAGCCTTTCCTCTATTTCCCGCAGGAGTCGAGTGTTTTCCGCTCCATTCCACTCCGTTATTAAAGGCAATTTCCTAAAAAAATATTGTTTTTTTAATAAAAATAAATTAGTAGGAGATATGAAGCAGCCTGAATACACGTAGACACCACGGGGATTAGCGAGACAGCCTGAGACCCTGCAGGCCAAAGGCAGACCGCGGCTCAGCGTGAGCCCCACGGAAAGCGGAGTGTATTCAGGCTGCGGGTGATCCAACTGAAACAGCTTTTTAAAAAGCTAATTAAAAAGCCAAACAATCATACGAAATTTCGTGTAATTGTTTGGCTTTCACCTGGGCTGGAATACTTATGTCCCGGCCTCATTTTAAGCAGTTAGCTTTCCCTTGATTTAGGTTCGGCTACTGTGTAAGATTTCTTATTTTACAAATCCTAAAAGCATTTCACGGATTAATTTACTTGCTGTATTGGCTGTTTGCTCAGATGGATCATAGATTGGCGCTACTTCTACTAAATCTGCTCCAACTACTTGAACATTAGAACGAGCAATTTCATGAATAGACGCTAGTAATTCTTTAGAAGTGATTCCGCCTGCATCTACAGTCCCAGTACCTGGTGCATGTGCTGGATCTAAAACATCAATATCTATCGTTACATATACTGGTCTGCCAGCAAGTGTTGGCAGGATTTCTTTTAATGGCTCTAATACTTCAAACTTCGAAATATGCATTCCTACTTCTTTTGCCCATTGGAACTCTTCTTTCATTCCTGAACGAATACCAAAGGAATAAACGTTTTTTGGACCAATTAGATTGGCTACCTTTTTGATTGGTGTAGAGTGGGAAAGTGGCTCTCCTTCATATTCATCGCGAAGATCTGTATGAGCATCCATATGTATGATTGCTAAATCTGGATATTTTTTATACATCGCTTGGAATACACCCCAAGATACTAAATGCTCTCCACCCATTCCAAGTGGGAATTTATTATCTCCGATTACTTTGTCCACAAATTCTTCAATCATATCTAAGCTTCGTTGCGGATTTCCGAATGGAAGCGGGATATCACCTGCGTCAAAGTATTTTACTTCATCTAGCTCTCTATCTAAATAGGGGCTGTACTCTTCTAACCCAACAGACACCTCTCGAATTCTCGCAGGACCAAAACGTGAACCTGGACGGAAGCTAACAGTCCAATCCATTGGCATTCCGTATAATACTACTTGGCTTTCTTCATAATTTGGATAACTTTTAATAAATACATTTCCTGAATACGATTCATCAAAACGCATTAGTAATCACTCCTTTTTCTATTCCCAGACAACTCGAACAATAAGCTGCTGTCCCCTACTCACAAAGATCCTGAACGAATTTTGGCAAAATGAAGGCTGCTTTGTGTAGTTCTTTTGTATAATATTTTGTTTCTATAGAATGGAAACGACTCTCTGGTACCTGTAATGGATCATATTTCTTGGAACCAATCGTGAACGCCCACATGCCACTTGGATATGTTGGAATATTGGCGATATATAATCTGGTTATTGGAAAATTTTCTTTTACATCTCTTTGTACAGAACGAATTAAATCTCCTTTAAACCATGGGTTGTCGCTTTGAGCAACGAAAAGACCATCATCCTTTAATGCTTTCGCTATCCCTGCATAGAAACCTTTTGTAAAGAGGTTAACAGCTGGCCCTACTGGTTCGGTGGAATCGACCATAATCACATCATATTCCTTCTCACTTTTGGCAATATGCATAAATCCATCGCCTACTTGGACATCTACGCGCGGGTCATCCAACTTCCCTGCTATTTCTGGTAAAAACTTCTTACTATATTCAATTACTTTACCATCAATATCAACAAGCGTCGCCTTTTTGACACTTGGATGTTTTAAAACTTCTCGAATGACACCGCCATCACCGCCACCAACAACGAGAACTTTCTCAGGGTTTGGATGTGTAAATAACGGAATATGGGCTACCATTTCATGATAAACAAATTCATCTTTAACAGATGTCATTACCATATCATCTAATAGCAGCATATTCCCCCACTCTTCTGTTTCTACCATATCTAGCTTTTGAAACGGTGTCTGTTCTGTATGTAATGTACGTTTGATTTTCATCGTGATACCAAAATGATCTGTCTGCTTCTCCGTAAACCAAATTCCCATTTTTCATATCCTCCATTCATTTGATTGGTTAAAGTACTTATAATCTAGAAGATTCATTGTCTTTTGTGATTCATTCCAATTATGGCCCATACTGCTTTTTCACAGGAGTCAATAACCTCTGCTCCAACCAACTAAAGACTAGTAAGGCATACCTTTAAAAAACACTTTTTATGAAAACAACCTTCTTTTTATACTTCCCAATCAAACAAATAACAAACACGAAAAAAGTATAGTGGATATTTACAAAAATGCAAAGAAATTTTTTTATATTCCATGATAAAAATGTTTAAAACACCAATCTTTACCACATACTAGTGCTATCTATTTATTGATTCGTGGAAAACGATAAAAAAGAAGGAAGATCAACCTAAGGAGGTGTCATGCACTTGGAGGTCATTGTAAATAAATTAAAGAACTCTGGTAAGTATTTACGCTTATTCATCATATTAGGGCTCCTTTTCATGATAACCGCAAGCATCATTTTTATTGGTATATATGTATATGCTCGTACATTAGGACCTCCTCCTCTAGCCGTTTCTCAATCTACCATTTATTACTCAGATAACGGCAGTATTATTGGAGAAACCAGTAATGGGCAAAAAAGATATTGGGTGTCCATTGATGATATTAGTCCCTATTTAGTGGATGCTACTGTTTCTATTGAAGATAAGAATTTTTATTCCCATCATGGTTTTGATTATAAACGGATTGGTGGAGCAATTTTAGCTGATATTAAGGCAATGGCAAAGGTACAAGGGGCAAGCACGATTACTCAGCAATATGCCCGAAACTTATTTTTAGAGCATGAAAAGACATGGACGCGAAAAATTGCGGAAGCTTTTTACACCCTCCGTCTAGAAATATTTTATACAAAGGATGAAATTCTTGAAGGATATCTAAATACAATCTACTATGGCCATGGAGCTTATGGAGCAGAGGCAGCAAGTCAATATTACTTTGGAAAAGAAGCATCAGAGCTTACGTTAGCTGAAGCAACCATGCTTGCTGGAATACCAAAGGGACCAAGTCTTTATTCCCCTTTTGCATCAATGGAAAATGCGAAGAAAAGACAAGGTATCATCCTAAATTCTTTAATTGAAAATGACTATATAACAGTAGAGGATAAAACAATCGCTTTTAATGAAGAGCTCTCTCTCGTAGGAAAGTTTCCAAATGCTAGTATGGAAACAGCTCCTTATTTTCAAGATGCCGTTAAAAACATTCTTAAAAACCAGCTTCACTTGGATGACAAAACGATTGAATTAGGTGGCTTAAGGGTGTATACAACCTTGAATACGGAACAGCAAAAAATTGCAGAGGAAACAATTAGCCACACGATAGATAAGGATAGCGATATACAAATAGGCTTTGTTGCCATGGATCCATCTACTGGGTTTGTTAAAGCAATGGTTGGTGGCAGAGATTATGAACAAAGCCCTTTTAATAGAGCCATTCAAGCGACTCGTCAACCTGGCTCTACGATAAAGCCTTTATTATATTATGCAGCACTTGAACACGGCTTTACTCCTGTTACGATGATGAGCAGCGAGAAAACAACCTTCCGTTTTGATGATGGAAGGGATCCGTATACTCCGCATAATTTTAATAATAAATATGCAGATGGCAATATAACAATGGCCCAAGCGCTAGCGGTTTCCGATAATGTTTATGCGGTTAAAACCCATCTATTTTTAGGTCAAGATACATTAGTAAAAACAGGAGAAAAATTCGGACTTACAACCGATTTACAGGAGGTACCGTCTCTCGCTCTTGGAACATCCAATGTTCGCGTAATCGATATGGCAAATGCTTATAGTATGTTTGCAAACGGAGGAAATAGTGTTTCTCCAGTTTTCATTACAAAAATCGAGACAAATGACGGGCAGATACTTTATGAACAGAAGGCGAAGAAGGAAAAGGTTTTAGACACAGACTTAACCTTCGTGATGAACCAAATGATGACAGGCATGTTTGATCCTAATCTGAATGGCTATGCATCTGTAACAGGAAGTACTGTTAAAAATGAGATAACAAGAATTTATGCCGGCAAATCTGGTTCTACTGAATCAGACAGCTGGATGATTGGTTATACCCCACAACTAGTGTCAGCTGTTTGGACTGGTTATGATCAAGGGGAACCAATTACGTTAACTGCTGATAAAACCTATGCCAAAAAAGTGTGGGTGCAATTTATGGAACAAAGCTTAAAAGAGGAACCAATCAAGGGCTTTATTCCTACAAAAGGTACTGTTGGAGTGTACATCGATCCTAAGAGCGGAAAACTTGCAACAGATGCCTGTGAAACAAAAAGAATGATGTATTTTACAAAAGAAACTGTTCCAACAGAATATTGCGCTGATTTACCAAAAGACGATTCTAGTGATAAACCAGCAAACAATGAAAAAACAAAAGAAAAAGTGCCCTGGTATAAACGGATTCTGCCTTGGTAGGAATAAAGTTTGAAAAGAGGCTGGGACATAAGTATTTCAATCAACAACAAACACGAACTATAATGTAATTTAATTATATTATAGTTCGTGTTTGTTTTTTAGAAAAAGGTTTAAAAACGAA
>NZ_JVDT01000239.1 GCF_001076885.1 Bacillus sp. 522_BSPC | reverse complement strand
GGCTCTGTTAAAGTTTAATGTTGATATTTCTTATAAAACGAAACCTCCTAATTTACGGAAGTTCCATTTTATAATATTTGCTTATTCAACTAACGCACCCGTTTGTTTAAGTACATCATTTCACAAAGCTAAAAATTTTGCTCTTCCCATTTATCAGAAATTACAGCTTTAATAAACTTTCCTTTTTTAACTTCGATAGCTATTGCTTCTTTTTGGCTAATATCTGTGATTTCATAATACTTTGTCCCAACTTCATATTCATTAGAGAAGTTCCCACTTGTGTTAGAACTTTCAAGGTCTGAATATGAAGTAACTTTACCGATTTCTTGACCTATTTTGTCTTCTTTAATTTCCTCTTCTGCTACAACATAGGTTTGATTTTCCCATTTAACGAATGGATATGCCCAGCTTGCACTGGCATCATTTTGTATTTCATTCTCTGATTCACCATCATTTAAAGAACAACCAGATAATAATAAAAGAATTCCAGAAATTATTACTAATAATTTCTTTCGCATATAAACACCTCCCATATATTAGACGGTTCCATTACAAAAAAGATTCATCAGATTTTTATTAACCTGCGTCGTTAGTTGAACAAGCAGTGATGTTTATATCGTGAATTTAGCTAACCTAAGTGTATCATATGTTTCCATATTTTGTATTAAATTCCCTTTAATCATCAAGTCATTCATAGTAATAGGATTCCTTTGATGTTGAATGGATTCTAACACCCGAAACCAAGCAAGGTAATTATTCAGGTATTTAGTTGCAACTCCATTAAAACGTTGTATCCATCCTTTAAGCCTTCGGTGATAATTGTTAACGTTCTGGATATGGTATAGTCCCTTTGTGCGAACCTTACCATCAGACTTGAATTGATAAATATCCATACCTTTTTCAGCGGCATATGTTTTAAAGGCACGCCAAGAATCGGTGCATAAAACATTTTCATCAGAAAGTTTATGTCCGATAGCTTTGTCTAACTGCTCTTTTGTTAATCGACCCATTCCCAATGTCTGTGAAAAAGTCATCTTTTCACGGTCTCTTGCGACTAAGACACATACTTGTTCGTTGCTTATGCCACGTTTCTTAGCGGAACCACCACGTTTACGGGGTTTTCTGTCTTTAATCTTTCTTTGTCCTTTTTCGGAGTATAGGAAATAGGTCTCGTCCATTTCGACGATACCTTCAAAATTCGATATTTCCATTTGTTTTAATGATGATAAGAGTTTGTGTCTCCAGTAAAATAAGGTGACATGAGTAACATTACCAACTAATTCAGCAGATTTACGCAGGGAATATCCTTCTATCATACATTCGATGAATTTAATCCATTGATTGAGATGGCGTGTTCGATATAGAGCAGTATTTGTTAGGTCAGTAAATGTCTTTTTACACGCTTTACAGCGGTAACGTTGCTTTTCTACTTCATCTCCATCAACAATAGTGGAGTATTTGCCATACCGAACGATATGTTCTGATTCGCAGTCAGGACAATGATAACCGCTCTTATTTTTACGTTCAGATATTTCTTGCAGAATAGTTCCTGTTGAAGAAGATGCAGTAAGTGCATCAATTAAATACTCTCGTAATCGGTGCTTTTCTGCTGGATTTAGTTTTTGAATGGCTTTAAGAATATCAGTTGCTCTCACGTTTATCACCACTTTTATATAGTTAAACCCATTATAGAACATAAGTTCCTGTTAATCAATTTATCAACAACAGACTTTAACAGAGCCAAATAATAAAAAGTATTGGATATAGTCTTATAATTCATAGGAAAAGTTGTCCCTTCTAGGTCTTATTTATAGAAAGTATACATAATTATAAATACAAGCATAGTGAGGGAGGATGGATAGTGAGCCCGATTGTTATTATATCTATTGTTATCGGTTTAATTATTTTGTTGCTAGTAGTTGGAACACCAATAAAGCCGCTTAGAATGATTGGACAAGGTATTATTAAAATTATGATAGGTGCATTATTTTTATTTTTCCTAAATACGGTTGGTAATCAATATGGTATACATGTGCCGATAAATTTTGCGACTTCAACTGTGTCAGGGATATTAGGAATTCCAGGTGTAGCAGCGTTAGTAGCTATTCAATTGTACATTATTTAAAGGTATATTTACTATAATTTGATAGAGATTATCTATACTACTCAAAAGGAATGAATAAACCTTTGAAGAAAAGATAGATAATCTTTTTTTGTGAGTTTTATAATAGTTAGGGTGGGAAGGTGGTTTATTCATTTAGTAGACGATACTTAATTGTAATTGATTTTTATCACACTTTGGAAATGAAGTAAGACTCTCATCTTTTATTAAGGAACATTATCTATTATTTAATCATTTACTGATTACGATAAAAGTGAAGAAAAAAGGGTTGACTTCATTAAGGAAGGGTGATAGTATATAAAAAGTCGTCAGATTGATTAAGTTAATCGCTGAAAATTACTTTTTGAAAAAGTAGTTGACTTCAAAAATTGATTATGATATTATATAAAAGTTGCTTCTGATAGCAACAAACAAATTGCTCTTTGA
>NZ_JVDT01000238.1 GCF_001076885.1 Bacillus sp. 522_BSPC | reverse complement strand
AACAAAAGAGATGCTTCAGGAATTGATGCATGCCTTCTTTAAAGACCTTCCAAGAGGGAGCTCTATTAATTTTGATTTTGCCGATAAAAGTTTATTTACGGAACCTGGCATTTTCAATCGTGTACAAAATATGGTGCAGATGGCTCGAGCTGCTGGAGAACCAATGAAATTTGCATCCTCCCTTTCAGAATTAGAAAAATTACTTGCTAATGAACAATTATTAATTTATGAGCATTTATCACCACAAGATATTCAAAATCAGTATTTTTCTAATCGAAATGATAATCTACAAGCATTCGAAACCGTTCACTATGTACATGCAGTGAAGAATTAATATTATTCCTAATTGTTCCAATCCTTACCTGTTAAGATTTATTAAATACAGGTAAGGATTTTTGCATCTAGAGAAATAAATTACTTTATAAAGTTTTCTGAAATTATTAATCTTTTTAATTGAGAATAATTATCATTTGTTGTATAGTAGATAATACAATACTAATAATGGAGCAAGGAGAATATATAATGCAAATATACTGGACGAAAATAAATAAGATTATTGAGGAAACACCTGAGGTAAAAACTTACTTGCTCGACTGTCCAAAAGACTTTACATGGGAGGAAGGGTCCTATACTCATTTTGCACTAAAAGGTTTTAATGCCGGAGACAAACCAAACCGCAGCCTTGTTCGCCATATGTCAATCTCTTCTTTACCGGATGAAGATGCAATTGGTATTACAACGCGTATTAAAGAGCAGTGCTCTGAGTTCAAATCGATTTTAAGAAATCTTGAAGTTGGCAATGAAGTGGCAATATTTAAAACGCATTCAAATATACCGCTTAAAAGAGAAAGCAAAAATGTCTACTTGTTATCATCAGGTGTAGGTCTGGCTACTTTCAGATCACTTGTACTTGAATATCTCAAGCGTGCTGACAACATCAATCAAATTCATTCCTTGAACATCGATTCATCAAAAGCTTTCTTATTCACTGATATTTTTAAATCTGCACCTGAAAAGAACTTCAGCGCTCAGTTCGTCGATAATCGTAAGGACTATTATGAAGAAGTGAAAAATCTTGCTGCAGACAAGGATGGACACTTCTATATTGTTGGAAGTGATGACTTCATTGTACAGAATATTGAAGTACTACGTGAGCAGGGAATAACGCCTGAACAGATTATGCTTGATAAGCGTGAAAATGAACTGTCTAAGTTTTTAATCAATTAAATTTAGAGTTCGCTATCTTTACCATTATTTAAGATTGCGAAAAACATGAACGAAAAAGAGGCTGGGATATCAGCATTTCAACTGAAATAAACATGAACTATTATGCGATTAATTTACAAAAATATTCGTGTTTTTTAGAAAAAGGTTTGAAAACGAAGTGAAATGGAGCGGACGCCTCTCCAAACCAACTTATTATTTGCTTTCAAATAAATAAAACCTCATTTAATCTGGGGAACTAGACTTTTTCAGTGGCCTAAACGTAGTGACGAGGGAGGCTAAGCTTCCTCCCCGGCGCATCGTGCGTCTGTAGCGCAATGAAACGACTTAGTTCCCAGTCCTATTCTATTTAAACCATCCTTTTTCCTTAAATCTGGTGATGGCTTCTATTCGGTTTTTTACTTCAAGTTTGTCTAATATCATACTGATATAGTTTCGCACGGTTCCTGTTTTAATAGATAGTTCTTGAGCGATTTCTTTTGTATTTTTGCCATTCGCAACTAGCATAAGAACCTCTTTTTCCCGTTCGGTAAGGGGATTTTCTTCTTTGTAAACATCATCGACTAATTCTGGAGCGTAAATTCTTCTTCCCTCCATCACACTGCGGATGCTATTTGCTAAATCGTCGCTTGGACTGTCCTTGAGCAAATAAGCTGATACACCAGCTTTTAATGCACGCTGAAAATAACCAGTTCTAGCAAAGGTAGTTAATATAATGACTTTGCATGGGTGGCTCATAAGTTCTTCAGCTGCTTCTAATCCAGTTTTAGCAGGCATCTCTATATCCATTATACAAATATCAGGATTTTTTTCTTTGACTAGCTGAATGGCTTCTTCCCCATTGTTTGCTTTGCCAACAACCGTGATATCCTCTTCTAAATCAAGCAATGATCCCAGTGCACCTAAAAGAAGGCGTTGATCTTCGGCAATAACAATCCGGATCATAATAACTCCTCCCTTTCTATTATTTTTCCATCCCGCGGAACGGCTATTGTTACTATCGTTCCCGCTTTCGAGGTAATCTCTATCGTACCGTTGATAAAATCCAATCTTTCTCTCATGCCTGCTAGTCCGTTACCATTGTGAGCATCTTCTTCCTTAAAAGGAGTGGTTCCATTATCCTTGATTTCCATAATTGTTTCTTTATTATTTTGGTGGATGCTTATAGAGCAAGCTGTTGCATGGCTATGTCGAACAACATTTGTAACAGCTTCTTTTAAGCACATGCTTATAATATTTTCGGCAATGGATGATATTCTTAGATTGGAAGCTATATCGCACGTCAGGTTAATCTCAGCTGCTTCTACTATTTTTTTTACAAGAAGGAGCTCGTCTTTTAATTTTATGCCACGCATTTCAGAGACCATTTTTCGGACTTCGTTTAGCGCTGATCTTGAAGTATGCTGAATATCTTTCAGTTCTAAGCGAGCTTGTTCCGGATCCTTATACACTAGTTTTCTGGCTAAATCACTTTTTAAACCAATCAGGGAAAGCTTTTGGCCAAGTGTATCATGAAGATCTCTGGCAATTCGCTGCCTTTCCTCCAGTTTAACTAAATGAGAAATACGCTTATTCGCATCTTCCAATTGTTCCTGCAGCTGATCTTTCTCTTTACGGTTCTGAATATTCAAGGGCAATAAAATTACGCCAAACCAGATAATCAGCACAAAGGGAAGCTGTTTTATCAGCAAAGGATCACCTAGTATAATTTTGAAGTAAATGGCAAATGTAGTAACTGCCAAGTGGATAAAGTAAAGGATGAAAAAGGGAATCCGTTTTTTTATATTGCCGATAAAATAGGAAAGAAAAAAGGAAAAATATACATAGCTGTATGTATAAATGGCAAAGGTGGATATCCCAATTAATAAGGAAGGCCATAAATAGATTGTCCAGCCTTTTGAAAGATAAGCGATTCTATAAAAAAGAAAAAATAAGATGGTCAGGATGATGCCAGAAATCACATCAACTGCTGAAGAAGCATGGAATATAAAGTAAAATGGCAAAATGGTAAGCAATGTCCAAATATAAGGAGATATGCCGGTGCTTTTTTTTAACACTTCTAATCTTTTTATCATCAGATTCTGACCTCGTTTTATTAACTGTTATTTATCCATTTTAACATAAACAAAGCAGCAATTAATGGTATTAATCCCTTCTAATTGCTGCTCAGATAGTTCATAAAGCAAACGAAATATTTCTGTTTTATTCTTCAGACCCGACTGATGAACTTTCTTTTAGGGCATTTCAGATCTTGCAGATATGGAAAGGGGTTTCTTCTGCTTTTTCCATTCATAAAAGCTGATAAACTTTTTGTCTTTTTCGTCCCACAGACGGAATTTTAAAGAGCGAAGACTGCTTGCTAGTGTTATGGTTGGAACATTCTGTAGAGGCTCTGTCTGTTTATGGACCTGTTCTAAGTTGTAATTAGGAACTCTTGGACTTAAATGATGCACATGGTGGTAGCCAATATTGCCAGTCAGCCATTGCATCCATTTTGGAAGATGGTAGAAAGAGCTTCCTTCTACGGCTGCCTTTACATAGTCCCAATTTTTATCTTCCTCAAAGTAAGTGTCTTCAAAAGTATGCTGCACATAAAACAGCCAAACTCCAACTGAACCGGATATTAGAAAGATTGGTAGCTGTACAAGCAAGAAAGAAGACCAGCCAAGCGTACTTCCAAGAAGCACAGCTAACAACACAATCGAAATATTCGTTATATACGTATTTAGTCTTTCCTTCGTTCTAGCCCCTTTACGGTTGAATCGATTTGCTAAAAGAAATTCATAAATAGGTCCTAATATAAACATAATGAACGGATTGCGGTACAAGCGATATTTGATTTTTAGCAACAAAGAGGCATTTTCATACTCTTCTATTGTCATCATCCATAAATCGCCGACTCCTCGTTTATCCAGGTTACTGCTTGTTGCATGATGAATAGAGTGGCTATGCTGCCATTTACTATAAGGGAATAATGTTAAGATTCCCGTAATAGTCCCTAAAATCTTATTTGCTTTACGGTTCTTAAAGAAAGAAAAGTGACAGCAATCATGAAAAATAATAAAAATCCTAACTAAAAATCCTGCTGCTGCTATCGCGATTACAAAGGTTAAAATATAAGAAATACTTAAGCTTTTGTATGCTGCAAACCATAGTATGACAAAGGGCAGAATAGTATTTACGAGCTGCCAGACACTTATCTTTACAGTGGATTTCTCAAAAGGTGCAACAGCAGTTCTCAATTGTTTTAAATTTTTTATATTCATTTTTAGCTTCCCTTCTCTTAATGGATATCTATAGTATAAATATAAGCCAAACATATTGGCAGACATACATGTCATGTTCACTATATGACATTTGTCATATAGTTTTTTTGATGGTTTCGAAAACCCCTGGCTATGCCGGGGGTTCCGGAGAGCTTATAGCGAGGTAACAAAAAAACCTCCTTTCATGGTAGGATAAAGTTGGTTTCCCGACCACTTTATCTCACGCAAGAAGGAGGTATGCCCTTATGAAGGACATGAACAGTTTAGCACATACAACATGGAATTGTAAGTATC
>NZ_JVDT01000237.1 GCF_001076885.1 Bacillus sp. 522_BSPC | reverse complement strand
GGAAAGTTTTTTCATTAGGTCACCTGAATTTATTTTATATTTTTTATAATACTCCAATTATATGAAGAAATTATGCAGGGAGTTAAATGTGTGATTCACCAAACGTTTATATTAGTGAATAAAGTTTTATTATGAACTTCTTAGTGGTAAATTACTCCTTGAATTTTATCAGAATATTACAGTGAAATATAATTGTAATATTTTTCATCTCCAAATTCGACAAAAAGTGATGTTATAATTTTGCTTGTTATTAGAGATTGATAAAGAAAGGACATTCGAATGAGTAAATTATTGATTAAGACATCTGTTATAACGTTCGGAATTGCAGCCTCATTAGCATTAACTAATACAACTTCTATTGCATTAGCATCTTCTGAGGAAGATTTACAAAATAAAAAACTCAATATACTAGAAAATCGTAGTAAAGTCCAAGATGGTTTAGAACAAGCAGTGGAAGAGCTTGATAACATAAAAACAGAACAAGATAAAATAAATGATGAGATTAAATGTTTAGATATGTTAATAACAGAAACGAATAGTAAAATACGCGAAAATGATGAAAATATAAAAAATGCAAATATAAAAATTCAAAAATTAAATGAAGAAATAAAAACTCTTAAGGAACGAATAAAACAACGCGAAGAGTTGTTAAAAGAAAGGGCTCGATCTTATCAAGAGATTGGGACTATTAACTATTTGGATGTTTTAATAGGCTCACAGAGTTTTAGTGATTTTTTAGATAGAGCGGGTGCGGTAACAACAATAATTACTGCAGATCAGGATTTAATCCAACAACATATGGATGATAAAAAAGTGTTAGAAGATAAGGAAAATGAAGCAAAAGATCTGTTAGTGAAACTTGAAAATTATGGCGAGTCTCAAAAGAAACTAAAAAGCGAATTAGATATACAAAAGAAAAATAAAGATGATATTATGCAATCTCTAAAGGACAAAGAAGAAGATTTAGAAAATGAAAAACTAAGTTTAGAAGAACAAAATTCATTACTTGATTCTCAAAAGGAAGCTATCGAAAAAGCTATAAAAATAGAATCTGAGAAGAAAACTCAAGTAGCTACTAAAAAAGAAAATGAAGCAAAAAGTACTTCTAGTAGTATTAAAGCGAACACAAATGTTTCTAAAAAGACCAAAGGGGTATGGACAACTCCAGCTCAAGGACGATTAACATCCACCCTTGGTGAAAGATGGAACAAGTTTCATGCTGGTATAGATATTGCTAACAGTGCTGATGTGCCAATTGTTGCTGCTGCTGATGGGGTTGTTAGTAGATCTTATTATTCCACAAGTTACGGTAATGTAGTCTTTATCTCTCACTCAATTAATGGTCAGGTGTATACAACTGTTTATGCGCACATGGATAGTAGAGTAGTTAAGACAGGGGAATCTGTTTCCAAAGGGCAACAAGTAGGAATTATGGGGAACACTGGACAATCTTTTGGTCAGCATTTGCATTTTGAACTTCATAAAGGTCAGTGGAATGCATCCAAATCGAATGCTGTTAACCCACTCGATTATATTTCAATATAAATCATCAATCCAATCATACAATTAAATTATTTTAAACATTAACTTGATTAAAGAAGTGTTAATTAGGTTAATGTTTTTTTAGAATTACTTACTTTAAAGATTGAATCTTGGAGGAGAAACCATGTTTAAAAGTAAAATTTTTATCTTGTTTGTTGTATCGGTCATTTTTTTGGCTGCTTGTAATAACAACCAAAACACAAATGAAAAAACTGCTGATGAAAGTTTAAAAATAATGACCAGCTTTTACCCTTTATATGATTTTACAACTAAGATAGCAGGGGACCGAGCTAAAGTTATAAATCTTGTGCAACCGGGTATTGAGCCACATGATTATGAACCATCACCAAAAGATTTGGCAAATCTAAATGAAGTTGATTTATTTATATACAATGGTGCTGGGTATGAAAGTTGGGTAACAGATACGATAAAAAGTATTGATACGAAAGATAAAAAGATTATTAATTCTAGTGAATATGTTGATTTATTGACTTTAAGAGAAACTGGTGAGAGTACGGAACCAAATGATAAAGAAGACCAGGAAGATAAAACATACGATCCCCATTTTTGGCTAGATCCTATACGAGCTAAGCAAATAGCTGAAGTTATTAAGGAAGAGCTAATTAAACTGGACCCAGATGGAAAAGTTGTTTATGAAGAGAACTTTAACAAAATTGCTGTTAACTTTGATGAATTAAATTCAGAATATACTGAAGCATTATCTAATCCTATTCGAAAAGAAGTAATAGTTTCGCACAATGCATTTGGTTATTTGACTAATAGATATGGATTGGAACAAATAGCGATTACAGGAATTTCTCCATCCGATGAGCCATCTCCTAAAAAGCTTAAAGAATTAATAAGTTTTGCTAATGAAAGGCAAATAAATTATATATTATTTGAAACTTTAGTAAGTCCAAAAGTAGCAGAAACAGTTAAAGATACTATTGGTGCAAAATCTTTAACATTAAATCCCATTGAAGGTCTAACAAATAAAGAAATAAAAAAAGGAGATGATTACTTTTCGGTAATGCGAGAAAATTTAGCAACATTAAAATTAGCTACTCAATAAAAATGAAAGTTAAAAATATGTTCATAATTTCTCGATAAAAAATCCTTGTTTTAACATTATTCTAATAAAAAGTAAAGGAGTGATAAAAATGGAATGGTTATCTATTTTGCTAGTACTTGTATGTCCAATTATGATGTTATTTATGATGAAAAGTCATGGAGGACATAGTCATAATAGGAATAATAATAAATTAGATAAAAGAGTCATTAAATTAGAAAATGAAAATAGGGAATTGCATAGGAAACTAAATGAACTTTCGCCTAAATGATGATATATGTAATATAAAAAAGAACACCTTAGTTTTGATTTCACTTAAGGTGTTCTTTTTTGTTTTCTCAATGATTAAGAAAAAATTGAAGGATAAAAATTTATTGCATTATATTTCAATCTTTATAAAAATTCCATTTTTATCATCTGTAATACCCATAATAAGTGGTGTATCACTTGTTATTCCCAGTATATTTCTTATTTCCTTGGGTATAGAAATACGATTTCCACTTAAATAACATTGATTTAAATCTTTATTATCATGGTTTGCTTTTATTATGATGGATTTGTCTAGTATATATATAAATAAAAGGTCTCCAGCATTAAAGTTCAACTGTTTCTGTAATTTTTTAGGAACAGCAATTTGTCCATTATTATAAATTCTCCTTTTATACACAGTCATTTCCACACCTTTTTAATTTCTCTTGAATAATATTTTTTTCTATTATAGAAGTCATTATTGAAGAAATTGTGCAGATTTAAGATAACATTCTTTCTCCATACTTTTTTGATGATTTGATTATAAACTTAAATTACTAAGTTATTAATTTATAAATTTATTAGGAGAATAGCGATGAAACTTCAGTTTATTATCTTAATTATGATAAGTTTGTTGATTACAAGTGTTTTAATAATATTACTTGTAAAAAGAACTAATATAGTTATAATTTCTCTTACTACTTTGTATTTAATTATATTAGTTTCTTTATTTAGTATTGATAATGGCAAACTAAAGAGGATTTTACGTAAGGATGTAATTGTAGATATACCACTACCGGAATTTATGATGAAAAAGGGAGAAGAAGAGCCTAAAGAAGTTAAGGACATAATTAAGGAAGTAAATCAACCATCTAAAAAAGCTGATACAATTAAGAAGGAAATTTTACTAGATGCACCTATAATTAAGCAGTTTCCTGAGTTACCTAGGGGCTGTGAAGTGACTAGCTTAGCAATGTTCTTACAATATTATCAAGTTAAAACAGATAAAATGGAACTTGCTAAAAAAATAGAAAGAGATAAGACACCATTATCAACTAAAAATGGAAAGATACATTGGGGAGATCCCAATGATGGATATATTGGAGATATGTATTCTTATAGTAAACCAGGCTATGGAGTTTATCACAGGCCTATAATAGAGTTGGCGGAAGAGTATTTACCAAACAAAATAGATAATCTAACAGGAAAACAGTTTGAGGAACTAAAATTATATCTTTCAAAGGACAGGCCGGTTTGGATAATAACGAATACAACCTATCAAAAATTACCTAACTCCTCCTTTGAAGAATGGGAGACACCAAATGGAAAAGTTAAAATAACGTATAAAGAACATTCGGTGTTAATTACAGGATATGATGAATCTTTTGTATATTTTAATGATCCCATTAGTGGTGAAAAAAACAAAAAAGAACCATTAGGTCCTTTTATAGATGCGTGGAAACAAATGGGGAGTCAAGCTCTTTCCTTAAAGTATGATTAAGAATAATAGATTCTTGATTTATTAATAGTGTAAAAGTTCAAGTGGAAACATGTGCCACATTTAAGAAATCTTAATAATATCGTCTTAAAGTGAATGGGAAAATATTGGAGGTAGTAAATAGATAGTTTCGTTGATAATATGATTCCTGTGGACATTAATACTAGGAGGTTTATATGAAATCGAATAAATTTTTATATTCTGTGTTTCTAGTAATATTATTGTCATCCTTTTTTGGAGTAAATACAGAAGCATCGTCTCTTTATACAGTAAAATCTGGAGACACTCTATGGAAAATAAGTCAGCAAAGTGGAGTTCCTATAGGTTCTATACAAATAGCAAATAATTTAAAAGATAATAAATTAAATGTAGGGCAACGATTAAGTTTACCAGAACCAATTACCACAAGTGAAAGAACTTTATTAGCTCAATTGATTTTTGCCGAAGCACAAGGAGAACCTTATGCTGGAAAAGTTGCAGTAGCGACTGTAGTTTTAAATCGTGTAGATAGTGACCTTTTCCCAAAAACAATAAGAGAAGTAATTTATGAACGTTCAAATGGCTATTATGCTTTTTCTCCAGTTCAAAATGGAAAAATAAATAATAATCCAACCACTATAGATTATAGAGCAGTAGATGAGGCAGTAGCATATAGAGGAAAAGGGAGTGGATCCCTGTATTTTTACAATCCCCAAACAGCAAAAAGTGAGTGGATTCTAACAAAAGAAGTTACCGTAAGAATTGGTAATCACACGTTTGCAAAGTAATTAAAAATAAGTGTGCTTGAAACACAAAGGGAAACCCTTTAAATGCACATAAAATTCACAAATGCTTAGTAGATTGTCTTTTAAGTGGTGATATTGAAAGGATTTTTTAAGCATTAAATAACAGGAGCTTTTTAGATGTGATTTTATTTGAAAGAGAACTAAGATGATTTTAATGATTCTTAAATGGAAAAGAAAGGTATGCATAATTTAGGAGAATGTTATTTTAACCGAATATTTTATGACTAAATGGGGAGATTAAGATAGAATCTTAATCTTGAAAGCAGGGGATTATCCATGGAGAAAATATTATTGCGCATGTTAACAGCTGGTTGTGTGGCAACTGTTCCATTTTTGTTTAGAGGCAAAAGAAGAGAAAATTTCTTAATATTTTTCGCTAAAGGTGTTCTTGCAACATTAGTAGATGCTTATGTTGTGGGTACAAAAAAAATCTCCTATCCAGTCCGTCCTTTTCCGAAGATCTTTAAAACAAATATCATTTATGATGTGTTATTTTTTTCTTTATTAAGTGTGCTTTGGGTAAAAATGACGGAAAGAGATCACTTAGGAAAGAAATTATTAAAAAGTCTTGTGTTTAGTGTCCCAATGAGCTTTGGCCAATGGTACTTTGAGAAAAACAGTAAATTATTCAAATGGAAGAAATGGTCACCACTACATACTTTTGCAAGCGTAAATTTCACTTTATTTACAATTAGAGGATTCTTTGGGTTAATAAAATATTTAGATAAAAAAGACCTGTGGAGATAGAAGGAGAGAAGAGTGTAATATAGGGAGAGTAAGGTTGGCAATTAGATTGATAGAAGGAAAATAGAAAAATAGCAGGGTATTTATAATGGCCTGTTTTCTTTCCTATTGACGAAAAATATATAAGATGATAAAATTATTTCGAATTAAAGATATATTAATTAAGAATATTTTTTTATATAATTATCTCAATTTCGAGATAATTTCAAGGAGGAAAAAGTAAATGAATGAACTAAAAGGACTTCATCATATTACAGCAATCACAAGTAGTGCAGAAAAAATCTATGAATTTTTCACATACGTTTTAGGACTTCGATTAGTAAAGAAAACGGTCAATCAAGATGATATTCAAACCTATCACTTATACTTTACAGATGATGTGGGAAGCCCTGGTACAGATATGACATTTTTTGATTTTCCTGGGATACCAAAAGGGGTGCATGGTACAAATGAAATCTCGAAAACATCATTCCGCGTGCCAACTGATGCTGCTCTTGAATATTGGGTCAAACGCTTTGATAAGTATGAAGTGAAGCATAAAGGAATTCAAGAACAGTTTGGCAAAAAGACATTGTCTTTCGTAGATTTTGATGATCAGCAATATCAACTGATTTCCGATGAACAGAATGAAGGGGTTACAGCAGGTACGCCGTGGCAAAATGGGCCAGTTCCATTGGAATTTGCAATCACTGGGCTAGGACCAATATTTGTACGAACTGCTTATCTTGACTATGTAAAGGAAGTATTAGAAAAGGTATTCTTGATGAATGAGGTTGCACAAGAAGGGGACTTCCATCTATTTGAAATGGGAGAAGGGGGAAATGGTGCACAAGTCATTGTGGAATTCAATACGATTCTTCCACAGGCACGACAAGGATTTGGAACAGTTCACCATGCGGCTTTCCGCGTGGAAGATCGTGCAGAATTAGATCAATGGCAAGAGCGTTTGAGCAGTTTTAAATTACCGAATTCTGGATTTGTAGAACGTTATTATTTCGGTTCTCTATACTCTAATGTGGCACCGCAAATCCTATTTGAATTAGCAACAGATGGCCCTGGCTTCATGGGGGATGAGCCTTACGAAACGCTTGGCGAAAAATTATCCTTACCACCATTCTTTGAATCCAATAGAGAAAAGATTGAACAGCTCGTTCGACCTATTGATACGGTTCGAAGTAACGTAGAAATAAAAAAAGAATACTTGTAAGAGGGATAAGGGGATGATTCTTGTGTTGTTTGTACACACGAGAATCGTCCCTCTTTTTTTAGAACATTCCATTCTTATTCGGTGAATCCTTTGGGATAGGCTGGCCAATATCCCACAATTCAACAATCTGGTTGTTTTGGAAGCGAAAGATATGCACCACTGCTCCTCCTAAATCCTCTGGATGTTGCTTTATATGGGAATACACCACTACTTTATCATCCTCTTCGATAACTAGCTTGCTCTCTACCTTCTTATTAGGACTTTGCTTGGCATTTTCTTCCATGGCGATCATTAATGAATCTGCATCGCCATTAAAGAAGGGATTATGATGGCGAAAGTCAGGACCTATGTAGCTATGAAATGCTTCGCGAACTTTTCCTGTTGCTACAAGCATTAAAAAGGAAATGGCTATATCCTTTTGAGATGGAGTCGATGTTTGCTGCTTGTTCATCCAATAACATCCTTTCCTTATGAATGCTTAGAAGTTTAAGGCATGTATATGGTTATGTCAATTAAGTAAATTTTAAAGGTATGGAACATTTCTAGGCTGATAGGAAATCGTTTCAGCCGAAAATAGTTCAATGAGTAAATGATTACCTAGCATTTTAGCGCGGATTAGTATGGGTCTTTCATAGTTATTTTCAAAAACAAAATCTGGTCCATCCCAACTAACCGTTGCATCTCGTTTAGGAGGGACGTATGGAATACTTCTACTGTGTGAATAGCGTTGAATAATCTTTAATCCAGCATTGTCAACCGCATTAAATAGAGTAGAGGATACTTGGCAAATCCCACCACCAATATCTTCCGAAAACTTTCCATTTATGATGACAGGAGCTTGTAAATATCCCTTTTCTACCGTTCTTTTTCCAACAATCTGATTAAAAGAAAATTTTTCGTTTGGAAAAATAACGCTATTATTAATTGCCTCTGTAGCTAGCGAAATATTCATGCTTCGTTCTTTGTTATTACTGTTAAAGGAGGTTATATATCTGCCGATTTTTTTTCTTCGAATACTATCTAGAAGCTCACTATCTACTTTAGGATAAATTACTTGAAGGGGAAGTTCTTGTTTACTGGAAGTATCATTAAAATAATGCGCATACATTTGTCTGATAAATTTCTCCCGATGCAAGCGATAGCCAACTTGCTCAGGAACGATACTCCCATACTGATTAACAATAGCATCCTTTGGCGCAATGTAAACCTCGTTATCTAATTCATCCATAACTTTAGTGAATTCTTCTGTGTCGATCACAGGTAAACTAGGAGATTTCCACAAAAAGTCTTGTTCCTTAACCTGTTGTTGGGAAGGATGACTTTTGATTATACTAAAATAAGTACTAGGTATAAGCACGGCATGAAAGAATAGAATGAGTCCAAGTAATAGATGGGAATTCATAGATGACAAACCTCCGTTATAATCTTTGTTATTCTTAATATGTGTCCGTTCCTCCATTTAATGTATTTATTTGTAAAATCATTAGAAGAAATTAGGGAAGTACTATTTCCTGCGTCTCATGTATAAATAAATAGAATATTTACAATAATGGGAAGGAGTTCGCGGCTTTTAATAGAAATAAATCAGAAGATTCATTAAAATAGGAGGTCCGAATAATGGGAAGACCAATTCATTTCGAAATTCACGTAGATAACATGGAACGCGCAAAAAAGTTTTATGGAGAAGTTTTTGATTGGAAATTTGAAGATTGGAGTGATTATGCTGGTATGCCTTATTTTGGGGCAGTAACGGGCGATGAAAGCGAGATGGGAATTAATGGTGCTTTAATAAAACGCTCCGTTCCTCTCACAGATAAAAATCAAGCTGTAAATGGGTATGCTTGTACAATGGGGGTGGAAGACTATGATTCCACAGAAACAAAAATTCTTGAAAATGGAGGAACCATCGCACTTCCTAAGCACGCACTTCCTGGTATGGCATGGCAAGGCTACTATACAGATACGGAAGGAAATATATTTGGGATTCATCAACCAGATGAAAATGCCAAATAATTGACCCATAGGGACGGTACTTGGAGGACAAGCCCCAGCACCGTCCCTATGTTTTCTTTAATTTTCTTTTTTCATAATCGAATAGGCTCCACCAAACATGGCCATTAATAGACCTGCTATCGGAAATATAATCCAATTTATATGCCAATTTTCGTACACAAATCCAGTGAATAAGAAAATGGCGGTGGCAAGTGGCCAGATGACTGCTGCGAAAGCGCCAATTACTTTATCTTCCTGCTTCTTTTCAATGGAATACGATTCTTCCCTTAATAGTTTTACGTAGGCGTCCTTTTTGGCGCCACTTATAATAAAGAGGTAAGTAGCTATTGCGATAAGAAGCAGTAAAACACAAACACCATAGGTTGTTGCTGATTCATTTATGGCAATCGTCACTAATAAAACGACGGGTGATAAAATACAAAGGGAAACACCAATGATTATCGAACGAAAAAAGATTGGTTGATAGGCTTCTTTTTGCATCTCAATTTTTTTAACCAAATGAAGAGGAAGGGAGAAGGTTCCCTTTTTTTCGATGAATTTGAACTTCTCTAATAGTTGACCACTATAAATGAATAAACTCACGGCAATTGCAACAAATAGAAGTAATTGCGCTACACCGATTAATGCTGCTGTATTTTCTGTAACACCATTTAGAAAACCATTGTCATATAACTCTGTAAAGAGAACTAGTAGGGCAGAACCAAGTATGCAAAGGAACACACCAATCCCAATCAAGTTCATCGCTTTTGCTGTTTGCTGAAAAAAATGATTCACTTCGTCTTCTGAGAGTTGTCGTTCTTGTGATTTTGCTTCGTTTAATGAAATGCCTAATTCATTTAGTAGTTCATCAATATTACCAAATTCTGATATCACAATTCCAATTGCTTCATTTTCTGATTTACCTGCTTCTTTTAATTCATAGTATTTTTCCTCCATGTTTGAAAGCATTTCTAGTTTCAGCTTTTCCATTTCTGATGTTTTCGGCAAGTTAGCAAAGACATTGTCTAAATAATTGATGATGCTATTCATTATATCCCTCCTTAATAAATAGGTTAATTACTTCCTGTGTAACGGCCCATTCTTGGCATTTTTCCTGATAATACTTTCTTCCTTCTGCAGTAATGGTGTAGTAAGTCCTTCTTTTTCCATATTCGCCTTCTTTGTAATAGGAGTTAATATAGTTATTCTTAATCAATCTACTAAAGGCTGAGTATAGTGTTGTTTCTTTAATAATGTATTTTTCATTTGTTCGTGTTCTTATATCTTTGGAGATCTCATAACCATAAGAATCCTTTTCCAATAGGAAAAAAAGAATAATGGTGTCATTATATCCTCGTATGATATCACTGCTTATCACAAAATCCCTCCTTTCTAATACTTCACTTATCGTACTATGTCTGTCGTGGTAATTTTACTTTACCATATATACTACGACAGGTGAAGTAAAATGTTAAAAAATTTTAGTTCAGCTACTGAATCTTTTTGGAGGGAAGAGGATTATTTGTTCTAGCACTAGTTGTTTTACGATTTTTTTCCAATAGAAAAGCACCTTCGTTAACCGAAGATGCCTATAATTGCACTTACCGTTGTAACGACAGCTAAAGCTGCTATTACCCAACTTAAAGTTTTCAATGTGTTGTTTGATTCTCTTGTGGAGACTAAATGATAGATTTCATTAAAAGAAGCAAGCTCCCATACTTCTAGTCCTTCTTTTTCAATAATTTCTTCTAAATCGCTTAATTTCACATTCTTTAGTTCTTTTTCCTTAAGAAACTTCTTAAAGTCTACATTTGTATATGGTTTATTCACTTCAGACATCCTTCCTTACTATCAAAAATAGACACTTAACCATCTGTTTACCTCATCGAATATTATTCTAACATTTATCTATTATTAATTGGAAAAAACATAGGAAAACATATCTTTTATCCTAAGTCTTGTACATAAAAGAGTATTGCCTTCGTTTACAAGAAAATAATTCATATCCCGATTGAATTTTGATCACTATACTTTTTCAGTGATCTTGAGAAAGTTCTTCCTTTACACATACTTAACAAAACTTCATGTTTATTAATAGTGGCTTAAATATTCCTTAAAACAAGATATCTATGATTCTAGTGTGTACATAAATCAGCTTTAGGGAGGAATGGTCTTGTGTCTTTAAAAAAGAGGATAACAAGGAGGGCTTTTGTCATCTTTGTTATGGGGGTATTTTTCTTTTCTACTTATTTTCCAGCTTTGCCAGGTTTAATGACTTATGCGGCAGAATCAACTGGAGAAAGTTCAGAGGAGAATACACAAACAGAAAAGGATAGTAGTATAGAAGCAACTGACACATTAGTCGAACAAGAGAAGAAGGTAATGAATGAAGCGGTAAGGGAAGCGGAAAATGCTAGTATAGAAGAACCCTCACTTACTGTTTCTGATCAAAAGGATGACTCAGTTAGAAATGGGGAAAATCATCCTCTAGAAAATGAAAAAATAGAAGAAGAACAGGATAAAAAAACAGAACCAGCCGAAGAAATTCCAGTAGAAACTGAACAACAGCAAACGGAAGATCAACAAGAAGCCGTGGATTATACAAAGCTACTACCCCTACTTATTACAGAGTTAGCCCCTGATTCAAAAGGAACGGATAACTTTGAATTTATCGAACTCTATAATAACACCAATCAACTGATCGACTTAAATAGCTATTATTTTTATTACCATTATATTGGTGGTAGTACAGCCGATAAAATAATGTCTATTCCAGCAGCAACGATTGCACCTCAAGAATCTATTATCCTTTGGTTTAATACGAAAGATCTTTTACTAGACGATTTCAACAACCATTTCAGTACGTCTTTAACAGAACAACAAGTCATTTCTTTTAAAGGGGATTTTCCTGGATTTGCAAATGGCGGAAATAGAGGAATGATTATCAAAAATCTCGATGGTCAAGAAGTAGCATCTGCGAAATATTTACCAGGAGAAACAGATAATACAGGCTTAGATGTGCATTATGCTTTCCCAACGGAAGGAACCGAAATGGAAAAGCAGCAGGTTAATGCATCCCCAACACCAGGTGTGTTAGGAGAGGGACAAGTGCCAGCAGAGCCGCTGCAGGTAAGTCCGATAACAGAAGATATAGAAGCACCTATTATCACGCATGAAACAATAACAACAACAAAAGCGGGAGAGGCTATTGCGTTTGAAGCAACAATAGCCGATAATCAGAAAAATCCAACCGCTACAATCTATTATCAAGTAGAATCAGACACAGCATTTAAAACAATAGAGATGAAACAAGATTCAGCAAATCCTCAAAAATTTACAGCAAGCATACCAAAAGAAGAAGTACAAGGTACGATTGTGTACTATTTGGAAGCAACTGATGGTACTCATCTAGCAAAAACTGCAACATATACAATTGAATTAGAAAATGAAGAAGGGGAAGAACCAGAGCAGGATACATATAGCAATCGACCCCTCTTCATTACGGAGCTTTCTCCTAATTCAATTGGTGGAGGAACGGATTATTACGAATACTTTGAGCTATATAATAATTCGAATCAATCGTTAAATCTAGCGACTTATTCCTTTTACTATGTATATACAGATAATTCAAGAGAGCCAATTTTATTCCAATTGCCAGCTAAAGAGATTCAATCAAAAGAAAAGTTAGTATTTTGGTTTAATAATGGGAATAAAACAGTAGAAGACTTTAATAAAGAATATGGGACAAGCCTTACAAGCAACGAATTAGTAATGTTTACAGACACGGCATTCCCCGGGTTCGCTAATGGCGGAAACCGTGCCATTGAAATAAAGGATGCACAAGGAAATGTTATGATTTCCGCTAGTTATTTAGGTTCTGAAAATGACAATGACGGCAAAGTTATTCATTATCAATTTCCACAAGAAGGCACGGAAATGGAGAAGTACAAGGTGTTAGCTGATCCTACTCCTGGAAGCGTGGAAGCAGATCAGGTTCCAACAAATGTAGTGGAGTTGCCTGATATGCCAAAGGATACGGAGCCACCGGTTATTTCCCATAATCCAATTAAAACAGCAAAAGCCTTCACAGCAGTTCCGCTTGAAGCATCGGTGACCGATAACGAGGTAGCAAATCCAATTGTCACTGTATTTTATAAAAACTCGGCAGACGAGAGCTTTAAATCATTAGCGTTGAATAAGGATGCAAATGGGAAATATTCGACAACCCTTCCAGCTGCCGATATAGATGGAGAAATCACTTATTATCTTGTAGCTAGTGACGGAATCAACGAAACTCAAACAGAAGCATTCAGCCTTTCTGTAGAAAAATCTGAAATTGATTTTACCAAGATTCCTAAACTACTTGTTACAGAGGTAGTTCCTGATAGTGCAAATGTTGGAACGGCCGATGGATATGAGTATATTGAAATCTACAATAATACCGATCAAGCGATAAACTTTAAGGATTATAAAATTCAATATCGCTATAATGCCGATCCCGCAACGGATGTTGTTTGGCCATCAATTCCAGATGATGTGGTAATCGAACCGCAAGAGACACTGGTATTCTGGATTATTAATGGTCAAAATGGTGAAAAAACGGTTGCTGATTTTAATGCAAATTACGGAACAAATCTCGTTGAAGATAAAGAGATTGTGCGGATTAAGAGTGATGGAATGGCAAATGGCAGTATGCGTGGCTTAGTGATTGCTACGAATACGAAGGAAGAGATAAATGTTGCTTATTATAATGATGAGGCAACTCAATTAGATACGGCAATGAATATGGGGATTCTTTATAAGTTCCCAGAGGATGGTTCCACACAATCCGTAAAAATTAGTACAAAGACAAAGCCAGGAATACCAGGAATGGTAGAGGCTAACCAAGTTCCAAATCAGCCTGTTCATGTAGAAAAAGATCACATGGTACCTACCTTAACAAATGCTACGAATGTGGAAGAAACCCATCAAATGGATGACTTAACAATTCGTGCAAAAGCAACAGATGATAAAGCCATTAAATCTGTTATTCTTTATTATCGCACAAATAATCAAACCGATTATGAAAAGGTATTATTAACGGTTGATCCTAGTGATATCGAATACTATACAGCCGTTTTGTATGCAGCGAACTTTATTGCAAAAGAAAGCATCGAATATTATTTTGTCGCAACAGATGGTCAAAATGAAGTGACTTCAGAGAAATATGTCATCACCATTAAAAATGATGTTAACAATGAACCAATTCATTTAAATGTTCAGGATCATGATATTTTATCTGGAAATGTAATTTTAAAAGCCGTATCGAAGGAAGCAACTGCTGAAGATGTAGAGCTTTCTATTGATGGAAAAAAAGTAACGGAAGAAACATATAGCTCTTTAGAATCACAAGCTTATCTTGCTGTGGATATTAGCGGGTTAAACATGTATTTCAAAAATGCAATCACAATGGGAGATGAAATTATTCATCTATTGGATAAGGATAATAATTCAGATTGGAAAACCTTTACGATTCCAATTGATCCAAATAAATTATCCATTGGGGAAAATGTTATTACCGTTCGTTCAGGAAATAAGGCATCTCCGTTCCAATTAGAAGAAAGTGAAGAAAATAGAGATGACTATAATATAAGAAATGTTCGTCTTATTTTAGCGGATGGCACGGTAATTAGAGATCCGCAAAAAGCGAATACATCTCAAGTATTTGATATGGGAGATGATGGTACCTATCGTCCGTTCGAAGACTTTACTTTTACATTAACAGAAGAACAAATGAAAGCAAAAACGTATGTCTGGGATACAACAACTGTTTCAGATGGAGCGTACAGTATTACAGCAACAGATAAAGAAGAGGAAGTAACAGCTGCAATTCAAGTAGATAATACAGCACCAGTCATAAAGACAAATATGGAATCAGAAAAAGAATATAAGGGAGCCTTTACGATTGAAGCAAGTGCAGAAGATGCAATAGCAGGTGTCGAGTCAATAGATGTAACGTTAGATAATGAAAATATAAGTGTTCCATTTGATACTGCTTCTTCTAAGCTTATCCCAGGTGTCCATGAGTTAAAGGTAGTTGCGGTAGATAAGGCTGGTAATAAAGCGGAGTCTGTTATTGGATTCAGTGTGACGAATGAAAATCCAAATAAGCCAGAATTAATCTCGCCAGCTAATAATACAGCTACTCCAGTAGACGGGGATCCAGCGTTAAAGGTAAGAGTAACTGATCCAACAGAGGATTCGATGGATGTTCATTATTATAAAGGCTATAAATATGAGGCAACAGATAGTAATGTTCAATCATTTGAAAATGCGAGTGATACAGAACCGCCAGTTGAGCTTGTGCCCGCTGGAGAAAAAGCATTAACAGCTGAGGATGCTTCAGCGATTTCTACCTTAGATGGAAAGTACTTAACAACTGATTCTAGTACTCAATTCCCATACCATCGCTTTGAAGTGGAACTAGACCCTACTATTGGTAAAGAGGACCGAGTCGAGTTAGTGTGGAATGGGAAATCATTAGAAGGAAGAAAGGTTTCCATGTATGCATGGAGTATGAATGAGAATAAATGGAAACTGCTAACGTATAAAATTGCGGGTGCAGAAGATTTTGCCTTAAAGGCAGATGTACAGGTAAACGAGTATGCTGATAAGGCTAATAAAATCAATGTGTTAATTCAAGATGAAATTCCAAGCTCACCAGATGATTATGATTTTACATTTGTGTGGATGTCGGATACCCAATACTATGCAGAAAGCTATCCATATATTTATAAACGACAAACAGAATGGATTGCGGAAAAACAAGAAGAGCTGAAAATCAAATATGTCTTGCATACAGGGGATGTGGTAGATGAATTTGATGATGAACAGCAATGGATTTATGCGGATGAATATATGCGCACATTAGAAGACTACAAAATTCCGTATGGAGTACTGGCAGGAAATCATGATGTAGACCAATTATCCAATGATTACTCCGAGTTTTCGAAATGGTTTGGAGAGAATCGTTATAAAGACCAACCACATTATGGAGAATCGTATAAAGATAATCGTGGTCATTATGACTTGATTTCAGCTGGGGGAAATGATTTTATCATGATATACATGGGCTGGGGCGTAAATGATGAGGATATGGAATGGATTAACAGTGTGTTAAAACAATATCCTGATCGAAAAGCCATTCTGAATTTCCATGAATATCTATTAGTTTCAGGTAATCGTAGCCCAATTGGGGAAGAAATTTTTCAAAAGGTAGTAGAGAAAAATAAAAATGTATTCCTTGTATTATGTGGACACTATCATGATTCAGAGACGCTAATTAGCGAGATTGATGATGATCAAGATGGCATAGCAGATCGAAAAGTCTATCAAATGCTTGGTGATTACCAAGGTGGTCCTGAAGGCGGACAAGGCTATATGAAGCTGCTTCACTTCGATCAAACCAATAATCGAATCCTTATTAATACGTACTCACCATATTTAGATGATTATAATTTCTATGATCCAGCAGAATATCCATTGAAGGATGAATTAGTGATTGATTTAGATTTATCCGTTCAAGAGAAACAGGTTGCGACTGATTACTTTGCGGTCAATGTTTATACAAATGAAGAAATTGGCAACCAAGAAAACATAGCAAGCGGCGATACTGCGGAAGTTGTTTGGAGGAACCTTGAAGAGGGACAAGTATATGACTGGTATGTAGTAGCATCTGACAAGTATACTGGAACAGCTATTTCAGATATTTGGTCTTTCACAAAAGGACAACCATCACCTGAAGAACCAACAAATCCAGGTGATGGTGGGGAAGGGGAAGAACCGTCAGCACCGGTACCTGACGACAATACCGGGAATGATGGAGGAAATGAAGAACCACCAATACCAACTCCTGATGACAATAATGGAAATAATGATGGGGAAAATTCAACAAATCCATCCACATCAGAACCAAACAAAGACTATCAACCGATTCAACTACCAAATACAGCCACAGCAAATTATACAATGATGTTGGTAGGAATTCTATTATTAATAGGAGGAATAGTGATTTTTTACTTGAGAAGGCGAAGAAGAGAGGCATAGGAACAGGTTCTACTAATTTGCATCCCTGGAATGGATACCAAGGGGAATTCCATTGAACGGACAAGAAAGAGCGAAAAGCCTATTTATCTTTAGGTTTATCGCTCTTTCTTTTTTTGAGTACTATTTTTTATAGCCAGATAATATATTTGTTATTACCAACTACTTCTCCACAAATATTTACGATAAAACCCCAAAAGTAGAGTTCTTAGGTTATAGGGTAATAGGTAGATGCATAAGTCTTGTAAGATAGTCTGATGCAATCGGTAATTTATGCAGTTCCTTTATTCAACAATTACCTATCGACCAACGTTAAATTATTATGAGGCACAGGATCAAGCTTTTATCAAAGCAATCACTTATAATCAGCCTGAGTTAATCCTTTCATCCTATGAAAATGGTATTCAAACACTGGCTACTACGCTCGCGGCAAATAAATCGCAGGACACTGGGTTACCGATAGATTTAAGGGAATATTATGCTTCCATGTAATCATTATTTGATTCATAGAATATAAATGTTGTATTACTTGCAAAAAAGAGCAGATACTGATGCTATACCTCTGCTTAAAAAACATCTAGATTAGCGGTGATTGCAAGGAAGCGAACTCTTAGAAGTAAAGAAAAAATCCCGTTTTAGGATGTTATTAGGAGGAATAGTATGGCTGAATTAAACTTAAAGCATATTTACAAAATATACGATAAAGATTTGGCAGCAGTGAAAGATTTTAATTTACATATTAAAGATAAAGAATTTATCGTATTTGTAGGACCTTCTGGATGTGGTAAATCGACGACATTGAGAATGGTGGCAGGGCTAGAGGAAATCTCGAAGGGTGAATTTTATATTGATGATGAATTAGTAAATGATATTGCCCCTAAAGATCGAGATATCGCCATGGTTTTCCAAAATTATGCCTTATATCCTCATATGAATGTCTTTGATAATATGGCATTTGGACTGAAGCTTCGCAAATTTCCTAAAGAGGAGATAAAGCGACGCGTGGAGGAAGCCGCTAAGATGCTTGGATTAGAACCATATTTAAAAAGAAAGCCAAAAGCTCTCTCTGGAGGGCAGCGGCAGCGTGTTGCTTTAGGGCGGGCGATTGTCAGAGATGCCAAGGTATTTTTAATGGATGAACCACTTTCCAATCTAGACGCAAAACTCCGTGTGCAAATGCGTGCAGAAATATCAAAGCTCCATCAAAGACTGCAGACGACAACGATTTATGTAACACATGACCAAACAGAAGCGATGACGATGGCGACTCGATTAGTTGTAATGAAAGATGGCGTGATTCAACAAGTAGGGACACCAAAAGAGGTTTATGATGATCCAGTTAATGTTTTTGTTGCAGGATTTATTGGATCACCTGCAATGAATTTCTTTACAGGTAGAATCGAAGGAAATTCCTTTCTCACAGAGGGAGAGATCATTCATTTGCCAGAGGAAAAGGTAGAAAAATTAAAGGGAATAAATAAATCTGGACAGGATATTATTCTTGGTATCAGACCAGAGAATATTTATGTAAAACAAAATGATCATCAATCCTATGCACAAGTAAATGCAAAGGTTGATGTGGTGGAACTAATGGGAGCAGAAACCCTCCTTTATTCTTCCATCGGCAAAGACAATTCCTATGTAGCAAAAGTAGACGGCAGTACCAACGTAAAACCAGGAGAAACCATTCCATTTTACTTGGACATGGATAAATGCCATTTTTTCCATAAAGAAACAGAAGAAAAAATATAGGGATTCGTGAGAAGGGCATTGTTTTCTTGCTTCCCTGGAATATTTGCAATAAGAAGGCATCTATACCATTAAAGGGATAGATGCCTTTATGAAGTAGGGAGGTTAGAAGTTAGAACCGTTCCTCTGCTTCCCTAACTATCATTTCGCAAATCTCATGTGTTTTTAATGAGTCGTCCATTGATGGTTCTGGGACTTTATTGTTTTGAATGCAATCAATAAAATGGTCAATGATCTGATAGAATCCGCGTTTATATAGTGTTGGTTCCCAGTCTCCAAATTTAGAAATGTGGATTTCTTTGTTATGGAAGTGGGTTGTTTCCACAAGGCTGTTTACGACATACTTATCTTTGCCTGTGGAATATTCAATGATTTCTTCGGTTACGCCACCATTTCGGTTCATTATTCCAATTGCAATACAGCCCTCCCCAATCATTTGGATAACTAAGCTATTAAGTGTTTTGCCTTCTTTCAGGCATTCAACCTTTACATCTTTTACTTCCGTATTCATTAAAAATCTAAGCGTATCTACTACATGAATAAAATCTTCGACAACAAATCTTCTTATATAGTCTGGCATAGCGTAGCGATTCTTTTGCATAAGAATGAGATTTGCCTTCCCATTTTCTTTTAATTCCTTCACTTTGGGGATAAATCTTCTGTTGAATCCAACCATCGCTATTTTGCCCGTTTGTTTTGCTAGATTGACAATTTTTTCTGTTTCCTCATAATCCATTGAAATGGGTTTATCAATATATACATGGATACCATGCGCCAATAATTCTTTCGCTATCTCAAAATGTGCTTCAGTAGCGGTGCTAACAAAAGCCGCTTCAATATTTTTGCTAATGAGTTGCTCTACTGTTTGAACCTTTTCTTCTATTCTATATTTCTTTGATAGCTTGTTTAGTGTCTCCTCATTTCTTGTACAAAGAACGAGCTCTATCCCTACTTTTTCAGATAGCACAGGTAAATACGCTTTCTTCGCAATATTTCCTAATCCAATAAGACCGATCTTCAATGTATTCACCTCTTTCATTATGTATGTAACTTATTTATTAGTATAGTATAAAGAATGTTTTGCAACCAAGGATAGGAAAGCAGAGATATTTGATGCATACTCTTTTTCGGAGGTAGTTAATGATGTTAATAAAGTAAGTAAAATCCCCGCAAATTCCAGTAAATAGTAAAAATAATCAAAAAGACTTATTTTTTTTTACTAAAAAAGGGTTATAATAATATGAATATTTATAACATTTAAAAATAAGTTAGACGAATGGAAGACGCATTTTCAGATATAATTATATTATTCATGAACCTATCATTTTTATTATCTGAAAATTGGAAAGTGAGCAGAAGAAATGGAATTCTTTTTGGATTTATTCGTGATATTGCTTATTGCTATACCAATTTACCTTTTAATAAGGATTATGTTTATTTCCTTGTATAAAAAACTTTCATGGATGGAAAAATTACATGGGAAAATAAATGATTCAGGGAAGGAAAAAGCAATATTTTCTATTGTTTTCTTCTTATGTGGAATAATAAGCTTTTTATTATCTGAAATTTACACTTTCAGTAATTTACAATTGGGAGTTGTTCTAGGGTTATTTCTTGGATTATCAAATCTTTTTGATTCTAAAATGTTAAAGGGGTAAGCCAGTAAATGATAAAGAGACATACTTATGAGGAAACTATATATTTTTAAAATTCATATATGAAAGAAGTATGACATATTTAAAAGGATGATGAGTGGAAAGCTTTTATATTCACACAGACACGATAAAGGAGATGGGTAACTCATAGATAAATGTGAAAACATGTCGAGTTCTGCTGACTATGTGTGGGATAAAACAGTTGAATATTCTTCAAGGTGGAATATCCTAATTGTTATTTTGATGATGACAATGATTATCATTGGATCGATAGGCTACTTTTTAATGCTCCAATCTGTTTTTGGAAAGGTGGATTTTTCCATTTTTACTTTTCTTGGCAAGTGTTTGATTATTTATATCTTTTCTGTTTTACTTCATGAAATGGGACATCTTTTAATGGCACGTCAATTGGAATATCCATTTAGAATTTTTAAAGCAGGTTGTATGGAAGCTTATAATAATACTTTTCGAAATTTTAGATTGCGACCATTTCAACTGCTTTCCGGCGGATTTGTTATGCTGAACTTTAATGAAGTAATCACTTCTAGAGAAAAGCTTAACCGCTTCTTCGAAAAAGATTTTTTCTATATATCATTCGGTGGAATATTTGCTAATTTATTTTCTGTTTTAATAGGAATATTATTATTGTTTCACCCTATTACAGTTGAAATTGGCTATCTTTTCTTTTTCTATAACTTCCTGATTCTTTTAGCACAATTTATCCATCCTAGTGATTTTACGAAATTTCGGTTTATCCAAAAGAATCCAATGCAAGCAGCAGGCGTATTTTCAGAGGAGTTGGTTGTTAATAAGAGAGTAAATTCATTTCTGGAAAATCTTTTTCATTCCTATATAGGAGATACTTTATCGAATAAAGCAATTGATCCGCATACGCTCGCAATTATTCAAAGAGTAATAGAATATAATGGGAAAAATAAACAAGTGAATTCAAAGGAAATCCAACAATTTATCCCTTGGTTTATTGCGAATTTTGATTCTATCAGTACCATGCAACTACGTAATAGAATTCCTGCTGAGCGCTTATTATATACAATAATAGAGTGCAATTTAGTAAAACATACAGAATTAAAAAACTACAAAATATCCAGATATGCGAATAAACATCCACTTCATTCTTATTACTTGAAATTAAAGAAATATTGAACATAGAGGGACGGTTCTAATGAGTACTATTACATAAGAACCGTCCCTCTGTGTGTTTTCCTTTTAAGGTATAATAAAGGTAACGAAGGAGGCAGTAGCATGGGGAATTTGTTTCCATATGTATATGATTTTGGAATGAAGCCGTTAGAAAAGGGAAGATTTTACACAATAAGAAAAGAACTGCTCAGCAAAGTAAAGGGAAGAGTGTTGGAAATCGGCTCTGGTTCGGGGAAAAATTTCTCGTTCTATCGAGATGTGGAGCGAGTAGATGCGATTGAACCGAATCCTTCTATGATAAAGAAATCAAAAAAACAATTAGAGAAGGCATCTGTGCCAATTTTTTGTCATGAGCAAAAGGCAGAACAGCTTCTTTTTCCTAATCAAACGTTTGATTATGTCATTTCTACTCTTGTTTTTTGTACGATTCCTAACCCTGAAGCGGCATTGAAAGAAATGATTCGCGTAAGTAAACCAAATGCAACCTTTTACTTCTTTGAGCATGTGAAAATGGAGAATGCTGTACTGGCAAAGACACAAGATCTTTTAACACCACTATGGAAAAAAATTTGTGATGGCTGCCATTTAAATAGAAATACGGTAGAAATAATCAAAAACGCTGGATTACAGATTAAAGAAATAAAGTATTATTATAAAGGACTATTTATCGTAGTAGAGTGCGTTCATTTAACGTAAACCAAAGTGATTGCTAGGCAGATGCGGGAAAAAATGTTAAAGTAATAATATTCAGAATAAACCGGTATTACCGGTAGGATGAAAATGTTCTCGTAAAAGGTGGTAAACAGCATGAACGAGGCTCTTTATAATGATATTGTAAAAACAATTGAGAATAGTATTTTAAATGGGGAATTAAAAGTTGGTTCAAAACTAATGTCCGAAAGGGAACTAGCGACTTATTACCAAGTAAGTAGAAATGTTGTAAGAGAGGCAATAAAAATATTAAAGGAAAAAGGTTACGTACAAGTACATGTTGGCAAGGGAGCCTATGTAAAGAAACCAGAAACTTCTGTTGTAGCAGATACCTTAAGTCGATTTGTCGATAAGTCTTTATCTGGTATTCGCCATATACTAGAGGTTCGTGAAGTACTAGAAATTTCTATTATTCAAAGGGCATCGATCTATGCTACACAGGAAAATATAGATAGATTGAAATCTGTTTATGAAGAAATGGAGCAAAATCGTTTTTTCGTGGATCAATATGTTCAATTAGATGCAAAATTTCATATGGAGCTAGCAAAATCGGTACCCAATGAATTATTTTATATATTAACCAAATCCTTTTCCGACTTATCTGATCAAGTTGTTTATTTGACAAAGATTAATCCGGCAAGTATTGAATTGGCGCAAAAGCAGCATTTAGAAATGATTGAAGCAATACAAACTAGGGATGAAAAGAGAGCAGTAATAGTAATGAAGCAGCATCTAAATACAGTCAAGGAAGATATTCATCTGTTAGAAAACGCAGGAAGGCAAGTGAATAGTACTTTGGAATAAACCAGTGGAACGCTATTGGTTTATTTTTTTATTGGTAAAAAATCAGAAAATTATAAAAAAGTGTGTTAGATTATATTACCGATTGATTGCAGAGGGATAAGTAGTGCTTTATATTAAGGTTATCCAACCGGTAGTACCAGTTAAAAATTGAGTTAAGGGAGTTTTGCCTAATGGAATCAAGGTCTTTATATGAAAGAGCACAATCTGTCATTCCACCAGTGGGAAAAAGAATTACAGAATTAGGGATTGTGAAGGCAGAAGGAATGTATTTATATGATGAAAACGGGAAGAAGTATTTAGACTTTGGGAGTGGCATTGGTGTTACAAATGTAGGGCATAATCATCGCTATGTAAATGAGCAGGCAAAAAAACAAATTGATTCTTTAGTACATGGTTGCCATAACATTGTCTACTATCCCTCATATGTAGAATTAGCGGAGAAGTTAGTTGCGTTAATGGGAGGAGATTATAAAGTTTATTTTTCTAATAGTGGAGCAGAAGCAGTTGAAGGTGTGATAAAACTAGCGAAGCGGGTCACAAAGCGATCAGGGATTATTTCCTTTAAACGAAGCTTTCACGGAAGAACAATGGGCGCAACTAGTATAACAGCTTCTAGTTCCCATTATCGAAAAAACTATGAAGGTTTACTGCCAAGTGTCTATTATGCAGAATACCCTTATGCTTTACGCTCCGGTTTATCAGAAGGGGATGAAGTAAAACGTTGTTTGAAGAGCTTAGAGGATATCTTTTCTTATTTAATTGCTCCCGATCAAGTTGCGGCAATCATATTAGAGCCTATCCAAGGGGAAGGAGGGTATATTGTTCCGCCATTGGAATTTATCAAAGAAATTCGAGCAATTTGTGACAAACATGGAATTATGCTTATTTTTGATGAAGTGCAGACAGGTTTTGGACGTACTGGAAAAATGTTTGCATGGGAGCATTACGGCATTAAGCCTGACATTATGGCAGCAGCAAAAGGAATTGCTAATGGATTTCCACTGAGTGCCATGATTGCGAAAAAAGAAATAATGGATCAATGGGAAGAAGGGTCTCATGGTGGAACTTATGGAGGGAATCCTGTATCCTGTGCAGCTGCTTTAGCAGTAATCGACCTGCTAGAAGGAGGATTAATCGAAAATGCTGCTCTAATGGGAGACTACTTTATCGAGAAGCTAGAAGGACTGCGGACAGAATTTACAAGAATAGTAGATATCCGTGGAAAAGGGTTAATGATTGGTATAGAGTTTTTTGATGAAAACGGAGAGCCTGATAAAAAAGTAGCTGGTATCCTTCAAGAAAAGGCATTAGATAAAGGGTTATTGCTACTAGTATGTGGGGTGGATAAGAATGTCATTCGCTTTATTCCTCCAACTATTGTGAAAAAAGCAGAAATTGATGAAGCAATCTCGATTATTCGTACGTCATTGGATGAAGCTTATTCTGTTATTCTTCCTAAGATTAGTGGGTGAAGGAGGAGAAAAAATGAAAGCTTCTTTAGTATATATAAATGGTGAAATTATTACGGTGGATGATATGTTTTCCGTTTATGAAGCAGTGGCGGTTGTAGACAATAAAATTGCTGCTGTCGGATCTAATGAAGAAATAAACAGTTGGATTGGAATGGAAACCACTGTCATAGATCTTAATGGAAATTCGTTATTGCCTGGATTTATTGATGCCCATCTTCATCTTCTTAATTTTGGACTGACAAAGGTGTCAACAAATTTAAAAGCCTGTAAGTCGATTGATGAGGTGTTGGAATTGCTTAAGGCGAAGGCAGAACTAACACCTGAGGGAAGCTGGGTGAGAGGCTGGGCGTATAACGATAATAATGTTGCAGAAAATCGTATGCCTAATAAAAAAGAGTTAGATTCTGTCTCTACTGTGCATCCTATCTATATTCAAAGGTCATGTGGGCATGTAATTGCTGCGAATAGTAAGGCGTTAGAACTTGGCGGGATCACTGCTGAATCGCTGAATCCAGAAGGAGGCGAAATTGAAAGAGTCGATGGTGCAGTAACAGGCGTTTTAAAGGAAGCAGCCCGTATGCTAGTTATCGATCAAGATGTTTATACAGAACAAGAAGTTTTTTCTGGCTTACATTTGGCAGCGAAAGACTATATGCAAGCAGGTATTACAAGTGTTCATGATATGGGAGGAAAAGGAAGTGACCATCTCCTTTATTTGCAAAAAGTAGCGAAAGACGCAGACTTTAAATTACGAATATATGCGTCCATTGTATCTTTTGATAACTCTTCAGATGCTATTGATAAGACATTAGATGCAAGCATTTTAACAGGTTTAGGCAATGAAAGGTTTAAAATCGGTCCTAGTAAATTGTTTTTAGATGGAAGTATCACAGGGCAAACTGCTGCTATGAGTGAGGGATATGTAACAGATCCAACTAATAAAGGCATTTTGTATAAAAGCCAAGATGATGTCAATACCATAATGGAACGCCCCCACAATGCCGGCTGTCAAATTACTGCCCATGCGATTGGCGATGGAGCAGTAGAAATGATGGTAAATTGTATCGAGCATGTGGTGAACGAATTCCCTCGAGAAAATCACCGCCATCGCATTGAACATGCCTCTGTATGTAATCCAGAACTGGTGGAACGAATAAAGAAGTTGAATGCCGTCATTGTCATAAATCCAGCTTTCTTTTATGATTTTGGGGATGAATATGTAAAATATATTGGCTCGAAGGCAGAGTGGATGTTTCCCTCCCAATCCTACCTAGAACATGGAGTAAAGGTGGCAGCTGGATCAGATAGCCCAATTACAGACTTCGAACCACTATTAGGCATACAAGAAATTGTTACTCGCAAAACAAAAAATGGAACGATTATTGGGGAAAAAGAATGTAGTTCTCTAGAAGATGCTATTCGTATCTTTACTATAAATGGAGCCTACGCATCCTTTGAAGAAGAAATGAAAGGAAGCATTGAGCCAGGAAAGCTAGCGGATTTTGTCATTCTAGAGGGATCTATTCTAAATACAAAACCAGACCACATCAAAGACATCCCGATTAAACAAACCGTAATCAATGGAGAAATAGTATATGAAAATCCAGTTGCAGTGATGAAATAAGGGGGAAAAGTGACGGTTCTCGTGCTTACATCAGAGGAACCGTCACTTTACTTACTTACATTCTTCCATGCCTTTTTCGAGAATGTGCATTTGGAGCATTGTTTCTTCATCTTTTACTTGTTTGTCTGCCCCATTTATTATTACTTCATATAATTGGTCATACACTCTGCCATAGTCGCCTCGCTCGGAAACTACTTTTTCTTCATGGTATTGGTCGTTTTCATCTAAATAAGTTAATGTCCCGTAGTGTTCAGGAAGGTCGATGCCGAAATCAGGTTGATCAGGCATATAAAAAAGCTTTAAATGTTCTTCTTGTCGGTCTTTTGTATGTTTCACAAAAACACCCTTTTTTCCATAGACCACAAAGCTAGGGCGTTCCTTTAATCGGAAATAGCTCGACTTAATAGAGACCTTTAACGTATCGTAATATAAATCTAAATCAAAATAATCATTCATTCTTCCACTGCCAAGAAGCTGTCTTACATCATAATGAATGTTATTCGGTTTGCCAAAGTAAGAGATTGCTTGGTCAATAGTATGGCAGCCATGTCCATATAAAAAGCTATTATAGTATTGAAAATCACGGCTAGATTCTGGTACTTCTGGTCTGAAATAGTCATAATGCATTTCTACTTCTAAAACCTCTCCTAGTTTTCCACTATCGATAACCTTTTGTGTCGTTAAGAAATCAGAATCAAAGCGACGATTCTGGTAACATTGTACAATTAGCCCTTTTTCTCTAGCTAAAGCGTATATTTCTTCTGCTTCCTCAGATGTCATCATAAATGGTTTTTCTACTAAAACGTGCTTATTATGATTAAGAGCCATTTTTGCATATTCATAATGAGAGGAATGAGTAGTACAAACGACAATTAGCTGTATTTCCGGATCAGTTAGTAATTCATTTAAATTGGAAGAATAATAGATTTGATCATGCTTCTTCCAAGCATCATTAGAAGGATTTCTTCTATAAATGGTTTTAACCTTTATATTTTCCCGCTGCAAAACAAAGGGCAAATGATAGCGATTGGTGCTTTTTCCATTACCGATGTAACCAATTGTCAACAAGATTATCACTCCAATTTTCTCTGTAATACTTTCATTATAGGATGGTTATATTTAGAAATCTATTGGGAAGGTAGGAAAGGCTGAATCATGTTAGTTTCTTTTTCTCTTAAATTCTCTTATTTTAAGGAGAAAAAGGTAAAAATAATAATAGCAATCATTTTCTTGAGGTACTGTCTGAATAGTGAATAGATAAATATAACGATAAAACTTTATTTGCAACTAGAGAAAAGTTTAAAATAAAAGATAAATAAATTGGGTAGCAAAAGAATTAAGCTTAAAGGAGTACCTACAATGAAAACAATCGCATACTATATTTCTGACTATGGATTTGGTCATGCTGCCCGTTCTATTGCCATTATTCGTGAACTTTTAGAGCGAGAACCTTCTTATCGCATCATTATATGTCATGCTTTTGCGATGGAGTTTTTGCAGAACTCACTTCCATATAATCAAGTTACCTTTCGAAAGATTGCTACAGATGTTGGCTATTTTTTAAAAGAAGGAAGCCTAGAGCCAGATAAGAAGAAGCTAGCGAAAGAATTTGATCGGTATGTGGAGAATTGGGAAAACAAGATTCAATTAGAGGTTCAATTTTTCCAACAAATGAAAATAGATTTGGTAGTCTCTGATATTTCTCCACTGCCTTTTGAAGCTGCTGATAAAGTAGGAATTCGGTCGATAGGTATATCTAACTTTACTTGGTATACAGCATATGAAAGCTTATTAGACCAAAAAAGATTAGAGATTTGGAAAAGTTCCTATTCGAAAATGACCTGTTTTTTTCTACTAGCTGGAAATCAGGAAAGTGATTGGCCTTGTGAAAAGCGATTGTTTCCCTTTTGTGCTCGAAAAGTACGAGCGGAAAAGATGGAGCATATTCTTGATTGGGTTAATCCGACTAGGAAGAGGACCGTTATCTTTTTTGGGCTGGGGATGAAGATAGATGGAATAGAAGTTGAAACCCTTCCTTTATGGGAAAGTGATAACTGTGTTTTTATTGTTTCTTCCAATGTAAAGGTAGATAGGGATAATGTGTTCTCCATTCCAAAAGAGGAAACGGAATCTCAAGCATATATCGCGGCGAGTGATTTAGTCATCTCAAAAGCAGGATGGGGTACGGTAAGCGAGGCAGTTGTCTATAATGTGCCGCTACTGATTTTGAATAGAGAAGGAATGAAGGAAGACCAAAATACGATTAACTATATTCGTAAGCATGGACTAGGCAAAACAATAGATTGGGAAGAAATGCTAAAATATCAGTATCATGGAGAGAAGCAAGAAAAAAAGGAGAATGGATTTAGAAATGACGCCGAGGCGATAGTGGAGGAGTTACGGAAACAGTGCTGTTTCTCTACAGACAACTAATATGGAGAGGTGAAAAAAATGAAATGGCATGTAAAGAATTTTAATGAGTTAACGAACATGGAATTATATACGCTTTTGAAAGAAAGAACGGCTGTTTTTGTGGTAGAACAAAATTGTCCATATTTAGAGGTGGATGGGAAGGATACTGAATCGTATCATTTATTTGCTGAAAAAGAGGGAGAGGTTGTTGCTTATTTGAGAATTTTACCTCCAGGGGTTTCTTATCCAGAGGCTTCGCTAGGAAGAATTTTAGTGAAGAAAGAATGGAGAGGTCAAGGCTTGGCGGAAGAGCTTGTGAGTCGCGGGATTGATTACCTTAAAAAGGAATTAAATGAAGAGGTAATAAAAATACAGGCTCAGAACTATTTGCGAAAGTTTTACCAGTCCTTTGGTTTTCAATCGATCTCAAAAGTATATTTAGAAGACAATATTCCCCATATTGATATGCTGTTAAAGGGAGATAGGTTGGAAACGAAATAATACATAAGGTGTTTTCCTAATTGCATAGATTGGATAATCTCTGTATAAAAAGAACCATTAATGCCTACCCTTTAATAATGCAAGGAGTGGTGAGAATGTTCTATATGGAGATTGTTGTAGCAATTCTTTTAACGATGGCTTTTATAAAGTATTTTTGGACCAAAAAGGAAGATCAATATCAGACTTCGCTTTTGGCAAGTCATATCGAATCGAGTAATGAATTAAAAAAGACATTGGCAATGGGGCTGTATTTGCGATTTCGAAAAGAAACTGAGGAAAATTCTCCAAATTATTCTGAGATTTACATAAAACAAGACCCGATTCAATTTGAAAAGTTTGCTGCTGAAATTGTGGAGCAAACAAGAGGTGGATCGACCTGGGTAACTCCCTCAACAGGTGATTTTGGAGTTGATTTCGAACATGAAACAGAAAAAGGACTGTTTCTTGGACAAGTCAAATGTCATCAAGGAGATTTACCTTTTGATCCAATTGCACTTATTCATTCGAATATAGTAAAAAGAGGAGCTGCAGGAGGGTATGTTATTACAACAGGCGGCTTTACACCTGCAGCTTACGAATATGCCAAAGGTTTAAACGTCGAACTAATCGACGGTGTCAAGCTTGTGGAAAGCTGGTTAAGTAGTTTAAGCAAAGAGGAAAAAGAAATGAAGGAGATATTGCTCGTTTAAGGAAGTAGAGGGACGGTTCTTCTGAGGTTATGTTCTCAGAAGAACCCGTCCCCTGCTTCCTTTTTTATGTATTGGAAAAGAGGAAGCAGGCATAATAATGGGTAGGATTTTGTCATAAGTTTAATGAAAAAATGGTTAAGGGGGATTTTTATGAGGAAATTTTCTTTTGTTTTTTTTGTATTAAGTATGGTAATTCTTGCTTCTTGTTCAGCGGATAAGGATAAAAAAGAAAATGCTGATAATAACAAACAGGCAGATGAACAAAATGTAGATGTTGATAAAGGTCTTTTAAACGTTGAAATCACATTGCCAGCTTCCATGTTTGAAGGGGAAGATATTGATACGGTTATTGCGGATGTAGAAAAAGAGGGAATTAAAGTTACTAAAAATGACGATGGTTCCCTTACCTATAAAATGTCTAAGGCAAAACATAAAGAGATGATGAAGGAAATGGAAGCATCTCTAGAAGAATCCATAAAGGAAATGAAGGGGAGTGATGATTATGTGTCCATTAAGGATATTACGCATAATAAATCATTTTCTGAATTTACGTTAGTGGTTGATAAAGAGAAATACGAGGATAGTATGGATAGTTTTGCCATTTTTAGCCTCGGAATAACAGGTATGATGTATCAACTGTATAGTGGTGTGGACTCAGACGATTATCAGGTTAAGATATTTACAACAGACGAAGCCACAAAGGAAGTATTGGATGAAACCGTTTATCCTGATGATTTAGAAAAGGATTCGGAATAAAATAGTTGTTTTTCATTTAGAGAAAATAAGGAGGATAAGGATGAAAATTAATTTCCCAAATATATTTAAACTGTGTCTAACTGGTTTATTTATTGTCACTGTCCTTGGAGGATGTGGACAAGATACGAAGGATGTAACAATTAAAGATGAGGATGAAAAACAGGAAGAAGTACAAACAGAAGAGACAGAAAAGAAAGAAGAAACAAAGTCGAAGCTTGGATCTCGAACAAATCCAGTTCCGTTTAAGAAGACAGTAACAGTCGAAGATGAACTATATAATGATGAAGGGGAATCCTTCCCTATTAAGTTTGATTTAACAGTATTGGAAGTTATACGCGGGGAGGACGCCTATCAAAAATTAAAATCCATGAATGAATTCAATGAGCCTGCCCCAGAAGGATATGAATGGCTTTTAGCGAAAACGAAAGTTAAGTTTACGGAATCGGCTACAGAGGATTTGTCCTTTCATATTGATGGGATAATGAACTTCGAAATGGTTAGTAAAAACGGTGATATATATAGTGGAGATATTATCGGAACGACAGAACCTGAATTTAGTTATGAAATGTATGTAGGAAATGAAAAAGAAGGCTATATTTCTGGATTAGTAAAAACAGGAGAAAAAGCGCAGCTTCGCTATGAAGAAATGCTTGGAGGAAATGTCTTCTTGAATTTACAGTAAGGAGGGTCCTCAGAGGGACGGTTCTACTGTTTCCCTAAAATTTCCTAACAAGAACCGTCCCTTTGCTTCCCTCGACTTTAAAGATTTACGACATTATTATTTAATAGGTTTCGTCTGCGGTTCAACTCTGTATCCATTACGCTTCGTTTGGCATCGAGCTTGTAGTACAGCATGGTTATGCCGATTAGTAAGCAGATTGCTAGTGGCACCCAGATGAAGCTTACTTCAATATACGATAAAGCTTTAGGAGTTTGTGTGGCATTTGGAACATAGCCACCCAGTTGAAGAAAAACTCCGACAAGTGCACTACCAAGGCCTAGACTTATTTTTACTGCGAAACCTTGAAAGGCTGCAATCATCCCAGCGATACTCTTGTTGTTTTTATACTCGGAATAATCGATAATATCTGGTTGAATGGCAAAAGTGGTTCCAAAGATCCCGTAAATTCCAAGTCCGGTAATTGCTAAACCAGCTATGAGTAAAACAGGAGACGTTTTTCCAAAATAAATCATTAAATCTCCAACAATATAGATAACGGTACTTAATAGCAAGACATTCTTTTTTGGTAATTTCCTTTGAAGCCAAGGCAGAAGAAGAAGCATTGGCAGACCAGAGAGAATACCGAAAAGCCCAACAAACGTAAGCCAATCTGTTCGTCCAAGATTGTATGTGAAATAATAGATCACAGTAGTATTTCTGATTACAAAAAGGGCGAAATAGAGAAAATTTAAGATAAAGAAGATTAATGCATGGCCGGTTAATCCTTTTAAATCCTCTTTAAAAGTAGATTTTCCTCGTTCTACAGTTGGTGGTACGACTTCTTTTGTATTCATAAACGTAAAGACAAACACAATTACAGCTGCAACCCCGTAAATAGTCATCGTAATGAGATAGCCTTTTTGTGTATCTCCCTTTCCGAAGAAATTAACAAGGGGATTTGTAATCGTCATGACTAAAGCGGTTCCAATTAATGCGCAAATCATTCTAGTTGAGACTAGCCAGTTTCGTTCATGATTATCGGAAGTTAATCTTGGCACAATTGTATTTAAAGGAATATTTACAACAGTATAAGCAATGTTTAACAGGCAATAGGTTACATAAGCCCATACAATTTTTCCACCCATACTGAAGTCGGGTACAATAAAAGTCAAAATCGTAAAGACGGCAAAAGGAATTGCTCCAATGAGGAAATAAGGTCTTCCTTGTCCCCATCTAGTATTTGTTCTATCTACTAATAATCCCATGCCTGTATCTGCAAACGCATCAATAATCTTTGTTACAAGCATTAGCGTTCCAGCAACCGTTGCCGTAATTCCAAAGACATCTGTATAGAAAAACAGTAAATAAGAAGCCATTGTACTAAATACAAGATTACATGCGAAGTCCCCAGCTCCGTATCCAATCCTTTTTCTCCATTTCTCCATCCCAATCACCATCCATTTCGTAAAAAAATTTTACATTGCTGAAATTTTTGTTAACGTTTTCATATCTGTCTTTAAATGCTTATAGATAGATTGATAAACATGGTAAAATTCATTATATTTTTGATGATTCTCTTTGTTTGGCATAATCTTCTCATCTAGAACCTGCCATTTCTTTACCTCTTCATAAGAGAGAAGGCCAGTTCCAATTCCAGCAAGCATAACATCGCCCATATTGGCTTCAACATCATGAATCGGGCAGACAACGGGATAGCCTGTAACATCTGCAAAAATTTGGCGCCACAATTTCGATTTTGTCACACCACCTGCAAGCAAGATATATTCTCCAAGATCTTCACCAGTTGCTTCCATTGCATCACGTAAAGAGAAGGCTACTGCTTCAAGAAATGCGCGATAGATATGAGCCTTTGTATGTGCTAAAGAAAGTCCGACAATCGTTCCTTTTGCATCTGAATCCCAAATGGGACTTCTTTCGCCCATAAAATAAGGTAGGACAATCAAGCCATCACTTCCGACTGGAATGTTAGCTGCTTGCTCGTTTAAAACATCATATGCGTTCTTTCCGCCCTCTTTTTCGACTTCCAATTCATACTGACACATTGTTTGGCGGAACCATTTAACGATCGCACCAGCAGTAGCTCCACCAGCAAAATAATAGGAAAGTCTTTTTGCATCATATAAATAAGGCCAAACGATTAAGTCCTTTCCTTTGACTGGTTTATCAGAAATCAGTGCCGCACACATGGAGGTGCCAATTGCGGCTGCATAAATGCCAGATTCCAATACTCCGAGTCCAATATTGGCTGCTCCACAGTCAATGCCACTCGCAATAACTGGCATTCCTTCAGAAAGCCCTAGCTCCGCCGCTGCTGCTTTCGTTAATCCGCCAACAATATCAGTTGATTCCACAATTTTTTCCGGCATTAACGAAGTGGGGATTCCCATCGCATCCATCATTCCTTTTGACCATGTTCTGTTATTCATATCAAAGATTCCGCCGATATTCCCTGCAGAAGAATAATCAATGGCAACTTCTCCGGTTAGTTTGAAAATCACATAATCATTTGGTGGGAGAAATAATTTGGTTTTGAGCCAGTTCTCTGGTTCATTGTTTTTCATCCAGAGGATTTTTGTGTATCCATAATAGGGATCAGCACCATTATGGGTAATTTCAAGAAGCTTTTCTTTTCCGATATGTTCAAGTACCCAGTTTGATTCTGCTTCTGCTCTTCGATCCATCCAAATCATACAAGGTCTAACAGGCTCCATGTTTTCGTCCAATGGAATGCCGGAACCTCCATATAAACCGCTGATTGCGATGCCGCGTATTTTCTCAGGTGGAATTCCTGACTTTTTGCACCGTGTTTTTAATGGAGGCTTTTGTTGCTTCAAGCCAAACATCTGGCCATTGTTCCGCCCATAAAGGCTTTGGAGTTAACACATCGTATTCTTGTAAATCTTGTGCAATTAAGTTTCCATCAGTATCCATTAATATCGTCTTTGTTCCGGAAGTTCCGATATCAGTCCCGAGTAAGTAATTCATAAATAGTCCCTCCTAAATCTATAAGTCTATTAAATCGCAGTGAAAGCACCATCTATTACAAAGTCTGAACCTGTCGTAAAGCTGCTAGTGTCGCCTGCTAAATAAACACAAATGGATTGAAGTTCTTCTGGTTTCCCCATGCGATTAAGCGGTGCCATTTCATTCCATTGTTTAATTAAAGGTTGTAAGCTTGGAGAGTTTAATGTAAGCTCTGTGCCGATATATCCTGGACTAATGCAATTAACACGTACATTTCTTGATGCCCACTCGACAGCTAGTGATTTTGTTAGTTGAATCACACCAGCCTTTGAAGCATTGTAAGAGCATTGTGGTTGGGGAAAGTTTACAATATGTCCTGACATTGATGCTGTATTAATAATGGAACCGCTGCCTTGTTTTAGCATGACTTTACCTGCTGCTTGAGCTGTAAGGAATACACCTGTCAAATTAATATCAATCACTTTTTTCCATTGATCAAAAGTCATTTCTTCAGCAGGGACATTCAAGCAAATTCCAGCATTGCAAAAGGCAACATCTAATCGACCAAAAGCTTCTAATACAGTATCCATCATAGCGTTTACATCTTCAGGGTTAGTTACATCTGCTTTAATTGCAATGGACTTTATAGGAGACGCTGTCTACCTATCAATTGGGACACATCTTGGTGGTGCAATCATCATCAATAATCAAATATATATGGGAAAAGAAGGGCATAGTGGAACAGTGGAGCATATGACGATAAATCCTGATGGACCTTTATGCTATTGTGGAAAGAAAGGGTGCATGGAAACATATAGTTCTGTAAATGCTCTGTTAGAAACGGGAGAGACATTAGATGCTTTTTTCGAAAATGTGCGATCTGGGGTAGTTTGTTTTGTGAAAAGGTGGAACGCTTTTTTAGACCATTTAGCCTTTTCCATGAATAATTTGTATCTTGTCCTTAACAGAGAGTTTATTATTGGAGGACATATTTCTTCCTATTTAAAAGAAGAAGACATCCGTATTCTTCATGAAAAAACAAACGAAAAATCCGCCTTTCCAAGCAGCGACCGCTTTATTCATATCAGTCATTCACCTGCAAAAGGCGTTCCAATTGGAGCAGCCATTCCATTTGTGCAATCTTTTTTGGATACGATTTAGTGGAAATCTGGCTTAGACTCTGATTTCAAAGAGCTGAATGGTCAAGAAGAGTGATTAACTTATCGCCTGAAGTTTTACACAATAATCCGGATATGCTCAGCAATCTATATCCAGTAGAAAGCAGAATGGAATAACTTAATGAAGAAATAAGACAGGTATTTCTAAAGTATATTGATGCGCATAAGAACAATGATGATAAGGATAACTTTACCTATTTGATCATGAGCTACTTAGAAGAAAAGGAGTAAGAAATTATAATGTATTCCTCTGTTATTAATAAACTTCTTTAAGAAACACAACTTTTCCACATAAGAAGAATAGAAGAACTGTACAGTTCTTCTATTCTTTAATACCTCCTACATTTTACCTATTTTTAAAAACTATTAAAATATGCCTGTCGAATATGATAGAATAGTAGCATATAAAAAGAATGATATTAGGACAAAGGTGTCGTTTTATGTCCTAATATAGTTTATGGGGGGAAATGATATAGAATCTATGAATAAAAAAAGAGGACTATTTTATTTTTTTGCTGCTATTTTACTAGTTTTGGGATATTCCATAAATGTAACTAATGTTAATGCAGCGGAAAATCCAACAATAAGCTATTCGACACATGTTCAAAGTTATGGCTGGATGGATAGTGTGAAAGACGGTAAGTTATCTGGCACTACAGGAAAAAGTAAACGTGTAGAGGCAGTAAAGATAGACTTGGAAAATGCCCCATATTCTGGTGGGATTACGTATAAAACACATGTTCAAAGTTATGGCTGGATGGATTCAGTATCGAATGGAAAAGTTAGCGGTACAACGGGAAAAAGTAAACGTGTTGAAGCAATCCAAATCAACTTAACGGGAGAAATGGCTGAGCATTATGATGTGTATTATCGAGTTCATTCTCAGACTTATGGTTGGTTAGGTTGGGCAAAAAATGGTCAATCAGCAGGAACAGAAGGACTTTCTAAACGAGTAGAAGCAATGGAAATAGTCTTAGTCAAAAAGGGACAATCAGCTCCTGGTTCTACAGAACAGCCATTTGTGACAAATCTATCCGTTTCTTATTCGACGCATGTTCAAAGTTACGGCTGGATGAAAACGGTGAAAAATGGAGCATCGTCTGGTACTACGGGAAAAAGTAAGCGAGTAGAAGCTATAAAAATCTCATTAAATAAAACACCTTACTCTGGTGGAATTACGTATAAAACACATGTTCAAAGTTATGGTTGGATGGATTCAGTATCGAATGGAAAAGTTAGCGGTACAACGGGAAAAAGTAAACGTGTTGAAGCAATCCAAATCAACTTAACAGGAGAAATGGCTGAACATTATGATGTGTATTATCGAGTTTATTCTCAAAGCTATGGCTGGCTTGACTGGGCCAAAAATGGGCAGTCTGCAGGAACAGAAGGGCTTTCTAAGCGAGTAGAGTCTATTCAGATAAAGCTTGTAGAAAAAGGAAAGAGGGCACCTGGATCTACAGCTAAACCATTTGTAACAGATCCTTCCATTAGCTATTCCTCCTATGTACAGTCAAAGGGTTGGATGGAAACGGTAAAAGATGGAAAATTTAGTGGTACAGAGGGGCAGTCAAAACGTATAGAAGCAATAAAAGTAAATATTGAAAATTCTCCCTACAGTGGAGAAGTTGTTTATGCCTCCAAAATGCAAGGCGGTAGTTGGTTAAGTAGTGTTTCCAATGGGGGAGTTTCTGGCATAGAAGGTTATTCCAAACCGTTAGAAGCAGTGAAAATAAATCTTTCAGGCGAAATTGCTAATCATTACGATGTGTATTACCGAGTTCATGTTCAATCATATGGCTGGTTAGGATGGGCCAAGAATGGAATGAAAGCAGGAACAGAAGGGCTATTAAAGCGAGTAGAGGCGATAGAAGTAAAGCTTGTTAAAAAGGACAAGGGCGAAGCTGTTAGCGAAAAAAACTCATACAGAACAAACGTCTATACGACAAAAACTAACTATAATATCTCTCTGGATAATGCGTTATCGATGCAAATGAACACTTCACCCCAGACAGATAAATATCGAAATGAAAAAGCATATGCATCTAGCGAATATCTTCAAATGATGGATAAAGGAAAAATCACGAAAAATGATGTGCAGCTTAGAACGTCTCCAGAAATAAAAGATGACAAAGAGGATACTAATGTTGCAACAAAAGTGAAATCCGGAACATCAATTCTTATTTTAGACAACAATGTTGTTGGGGATGAAACGGCTGGCAGCGACAAATGGTATAAAATCGAATACAAAGAGCAAGAATTATTTGTTCACAGTTCGCTTGTTGAACTTGAGTCTAGAGTAGGTAGAGTAACAGCTACTACACTGAATATTAGATCAAAGGCAAGTACGACAGGACATATTTATGGATCTGTCAAAAAAGGAACGTTAGTAACGGTTTTAAAAGAGGATTCGAAAAGCAAATGGGTAGAAGTAAGCTATAATGCTTGGCGCAATGCTACTTCTTCTGATGTGAAATATTATCTCGATCCAACTAACTTCTCTAGTGATAAGGTCCAAAGATTTCAGTTTATGGATTTAACCAAATCAAGTGAAGTACCTGTAAGTATTCTAAACCAATATCTAAAAGGAAAAGGAATATTAGAAGGACAGGGACAAGCTTTCATTGATGCTGGTAAAAAATATGGAATCAATGAAGTCTATTTAATGGCTCATACACTATTAGAAACGGGTAATGGTACATCTACTCTTGCAAAAGGGATAGAGTATAAAGGGAAAAAAGTGTATAACATGTATGGTATCGGTGCGTATGATGACTGTCCAGATGAGTGTGGAGCAGAAGCAGCGTATGATAATGGCTGGACAACGCCATATAAAGCGATATTAGGTGGAGCAGCCTTTATTGAAAATGGATATATAGGCGGGAAAAATAGTTATAATATTGTCCAAAATACCATTTATAAAATGCGCTGGAATCCAGAATTAATGAACAATAAATCATTTGCTGGTCATCAATATGCAACAGATATAGGATGGGCCTCTAAACAGGTAAAAGTTATGTCGGAAGTATATAACTTAAGACCATTTATCCTGCATTTAGAAATTCCAGTATATAAATAAAGGGAAAAAGAGGGAGCGATAAAAAAATCGCCCCTCTTTTCTTATTGATGGTTTCGAAAACCCCTGGCTATGCCGGGGGTTCCGGAGAGCTTATAGCGAGGTAACAAAAAAACCTCCTTTCATGGTAGGATAAAGTTGGTTTCCCGACCACTTTATCTCACGCAAGAAGGAGGTATGCCCTTATGAAGGACATGAACAGTTTAGCACATACAACATGGAATTGTAAGTATC